>NZ_JBNCAQ010000017.1:0-69224 GCF_049808595.1 Streptomyces aurantiaciflavus
TTCGCCTTCCAGCGGCACTTCGTGCAGGGAGTGATGGCCGGCTCGGTGAAGTGACCGCCCACCCATGCGCGGTGGGGGGGGGGGGGGCCCCGCCCCCCCCCCCCCCACCCCCCCCCCCCCCCACCCCCCCCCCGGGCCCCCCCCGGGGGGCCCCCCCCCCCCCCCGCCCCCCGGCCCCCCCCCCCCCCCCGGGGGGGGCCCCCCCCCCGGGGGGCGCCCCCACCAGCGTTTCCCAGCTCTTGGATCGCAGCACCCCTGATGACAACCGCCCCTCCTTGAACCCCCCTTGAGGCACCCTTGACTCGATCATGGACGGACATGAGCCTGGCATGTGTTCGCTGCTGTGGCGGACCCACGCTAGGGGGGTTCATGAGACGTAGAGCGAGATCGATCCTCGCTGTCGGCGCGCTCCTGATCGGCGGAGCGAGCATCGCACCCATCGCCCAGGCACAACCCGGGAGTTCACCCCGGACATCCGACGCGGACGAGGTCAAGGTCTTCCGCGCCGAGGTCACCAAGAAGCAGATCCCGCTGCTGCTGGCAGCCGGTCAGGACGGACACGAACTCAGTGAGCAGGCGCCCGACCGGGGCACCGCCACCGTCGAGGTCTACCTGACCGACGACCAGGCAAGAAAGCTCGAGAAGCAGGGCGTCGCCCTCACCGAGCACACCCTGTCGGCCAAGGCCGAGAACCGCGTCGAGGCCGCCGCCGACGGCGTGTTCCGCCCCTACAGCGGCAAGGGCGGCCTGAAGGAGGAGATCCTCCGCACCGGCCAGGAGAACCCCGGCCTCACCAAGGTCGTCTCCATCGGCCGGACGATCAACGGCCAGGACATCCTCGCGCTCAAGCTCACCAAGAACGCGAAGAAGACCAAGGACGGCTCCAAGCCCGCCGTGCTGTACCTCTCCAACCAGCACGCCCGCGAGTGGATCACCCCGGAGATGACCCGCCGGCTGCTCCACCACTACCTGGACAACTACAGGACCGACAAGCGCATCAGGAAGCTCGTCGACACCACCGAGCTGTGGTTCGTCCTGTCGGCCAACCCCGACGGCTACGACTACACCTTCCAGAACGACGACAACCGCCTGTGGCGCAAGAACCTGCGGGACGTCAACGCCGACGGTGTGATCAGCACCGGCGACGGCGTCGACCTCAACCGCAACTTCGCCTACAAGTGGGGCTACGACGACGAGGGTTCGTCGCCCAACCCCACCAGCCAGACCTACCGCGGCGCCGGCCCCGGCTCCGAGCCCGAGACGAAGGCCCTGGACGCCTTCGAGAAGCGCATCGGCTTCGAGTACGGCATCAACTACCACTCCGCCGCCGAGCTCCTCCTCTACGGCGTCGGCTGGCAGGTCGCGACGGACACCCCGGACGACGTCATGTACAAGGCGCTGGCCGGCACCCCCGAGAACTCCGCGATCCCCGGCTACCACCCCCAGGTCTCCTCGGAGCTGTACACCACCAACGGCGAGGCGGACGGCCACGCGGCCAACGTCAACGGCACGGCGATGTTCACGCCCGAGATGTCGACCTGCCAGACGGCTTCGAACCTCGACCCCGGCGACCAGTGGAACGCGGCCGACTGCCAGTCGGTCTTCAACTTCCCGGACGACGAGAAGCTGATCCAGCAGGAGTTCGCGAAGAACATCCCCTTCGCGCTCTCCGTCGCCGAGAGCGCCGCCCGCCCCGACCAGCCGAAGTCCTCGGTCGGCCTGACCGCCGCCGATTTCACCCCGGCCGCCTTCACCACGTCGTACGCGCGCGGCGCCGACCAGGAGGTCTCCGCCGTCGTCCGCAAGGCGGTCCGCGACAAGGAACTCAGGTACCGCGTCAACGGCGGCCGGGTCCACGACGAGACGCTGAGGCCCTGGAAGGGCGGCGAGACCTACGGCGGTGACGACAACCTCCACTTCGACGAGTACCGCGCCAAGGTCCGGCACGGCGAACCGGGCGACAAGGTCGAGGTGTGGTTCACCGGCGAGACGAAGAGCGGCAAGAAGGTCTCCAGCAAGCACTTCACCTACACCGTCGCCGCGCGGCCCAAGGCCGACACCCTCGTCGTGGCCGAGGAGGGCGCGGCCGCCACGCAGGCGCAGACCTACGTCGACGCGCTGAAGGCCAACGGCCGCAGGGCGATCGTCTGGGACGTCGCCACCCAGGGCGTGCCGGACGCGCTCGGCGTGCTGAACCACTTCGGCACGGTCGTCCACTACACGGGCGCGGGCGCCCCCGGCAACCCGACCCAGCTGGAGCTGCGTGCCTTCCTCAACGAGGGCGGCAAGCTGATCGAGGCGGGCGAGCGGGCCGGCGGTGACGTCGACCTCGGCGACGGCACCCCGTCCAACGACTTCAGCCAGTACTACCTGGGCGCCTACACCCGTACGTCCCTGTCCGACGCGACCTCCTTCAAGGGCACGGGCGCGCTCGCCGGCGCCGCCGGGCCGCTGGGCGCCGCACCCGGCAACCCGCTCAACCAGGCCGGGTCGTACAGCGTCACGTCCGAGACCCTGCCCGTGGACACCTTCCCGCAGTTCACGAGCGCGGGCGCGGGCCTCTACCCCGGCACCGTCAACCCGTACGGGCCCTACGAGGGCACGTCCATGGCCGCCGTCACGCACAGCGACTACGCCTGGAACCGCCTCGCCCGCACCATCGACCTCACCAAGGTGAGCGCGTCCGACAAGCCGACGCTGCGGACGCGCATGCTGTGGAACACGGAGGAGGGTTACGACCACGCCGTCCTGGAGGCGCACACCGCCGGCGCCGACGACTGGACCACGCTCCCGGAGGCGGGCGGCGCCACCGGCACCGCCGTACCGGCCGAGTGCGGGGCCGGCTACTTCGTCCAGGCGCACCCCGCCCTCAAGCGGTACCTGACGCTCGCCGGCGGCGCCTGCACGCCCACCGGCACCAGCGGCTCCTGGAACAGCTTCACCGGAGCGTCGGCCGGCTGGCAGGAGGTGTCCTTCGACCTCTCCGCGTACGCCGGGAAGACCGTCGAGGTGGCGCTCTCCTACATCACCGACCCCGGCTCCGGCGGCCGCGGCGTCCTCGTCGACAACGCCTCCCTCGTCATCGGCGGCACCGCGACCGAGACCGAGGGCTTCGAGACGTCGCTCGGCGCCTGGCGCGTTCCGGGCCCGCCCGCGGGCAGCCCCGCGGTCGTCAACGACTGGACGCGCTCCGGAGCGCTCTTCCAGACGTACGCCTCCGTCACGACGGACGACACGGTGCTGCTGGGCTTCGGCCTGGAACACGTCACCGCGGCGGCCGACCGCAAGGCGCTCATCGGAAAGGCGCTCGACTCACTTGACGAGTGACACGCTGAGGTCAGCACCGCTCGACGCGATGTGACCGAAACGAGCGAACACGCCTTCCTGACAGGGCGGTCCGTACCCCTACTGGCGGGTACGGACCGTCCTGCCGTGTATGCGGCGACTCGATGTCACCACGGGGCCCTCGGAGAGGTAGGGTCGGGGGTGGTCGGGGACATCCCAAACACAGCTCGCCGGCACCGCATGGCCGGCGTACCAACGAGGAGATCGGTTCGTGACGATCCGCGTAGGCATCAACGGCTTTGGCCGCATCGGTCGTAACTACTTCCGCGCGCTGCTGGAGCAGGGTGCTGACATCGAGATCGTGGCTGTCAACGACCTGGGTGACACCGCGACCACCGCTCACCTGCTCAAGTACGACACGATCCTGGGCCGCCTCAAGCAGGAGGTCACCCACACCGCCGACACGATCACCGTCGACGGCCACACCATCAAGGTCCTGTCCGAGCGCAACCCCGCCGACATCCCGTGGGGCGAGCTGGGCGTCGACATCGTCATCGAGTCGACCGGCATTTTCACGAAGAAGGCCGACGCCGAGAAGCACCTCGCCGGCGGCGCCAAGAAGGTCATCATCTCGGCGCCGGCGACGGACGAGGACGTCACCATCGTGATGGGCGTCAACCAGGACAAGTACGACGCGGCCAACCACCACGTCATCTCCAACGCCTCCTGCACCACCAACTGTGTGGCGCCGATGGCCAAGGTCCTGGACGAGAACTTCGGCATCGTCAAGGGCCTGATGACGACGGTGCACGCGTACACCAACGACCAGCGCATCCTGGACTTCCCGCACAAGGACCTGCGCCGCGCGCGTGCCGCCGCCGAGAACATCATCCCGACCACCACCGGTGCCGCCAAGGCCACCGCCCTGGTCCTGCCGCAGCTCAAGGGCAAGCTGGACGGCATCGCCATGCGCGTCCCGGTCCCGACCGGCTCGGTCACCGACCTGGTCCTGGAGCTGGGCCGCGAGGTCACCAAGGAAGAGGTCAACGCCGCCTTCCAGAAGGCTGCCGAGGGCGAGCTCAAGGGCATCCTCGAGTACACGGAGGACCCGATCGTCTCCTCCGACATCGTCAACGCCCCGGCGTCCTGCACCTTCGACTCCTCCCTGACCATGGTCCAGGAGGGCAAGAACGTGAAGGTCATCGGCTGGTACGACAACGAGTGGGGCTACTCCAACCGCCTCGTCGACCTGACGGTCTTCGTCGGCGGCCAGCTCTGACCCACAGAGCGGACTCCATGTGAAGGCAGGGCTCGGGCGGCGCAGGGACGCGCCGCCCGAGCCCTGCCGCACGTACGGATCAGCCCTCTCTACGATCACGGAGTACCACGAGCCCTCCCGGGAGCCCCTTTCATGAAGACGATCGACGAACTCCTCTCCGAAGGCGTGGCCGGCAAGCGGGTCTTCGTCCGCGCCGACCTCAACGTGCCGCTCGCCGACGGCACCATCACCGACGACGGCCGCATCCGTGCCGTGCTGCCGACCGTCAAGGCCCTCGCGGACGCGGGCGCCAAGGTGGTCGTCGCCTCGCACCTGGGCCGCCCCAAGGGCGCCCCGGACCCGGCTTTCTCCCTCGCCCCCGCCGCCTCCCGCCTGGGCGAACTCCTCGGCTCCGCCGTCGCGTTCGCGACCGACACGGTCGGCGAGTCCGCCCGCGCGACCGTCGCGGGCCTGAACGACGGCCAGGTCGCCGTCATCGAGAACCTCCGCTTCAACGCGGGCGAGACCGCCAAGGACGACGCCGAGCGCGGCGCCTTCGCCGACCAACTCGCCGAACTCGCCGACCTGTACGTCGGCGACGGCTTCGGCGCGGTCCACCGCAAGCACGCCTCCGTCTACGACCTCCCGGCCCGCCTGCCGCACGCCGCCGGCCACCTCATCGCCACCGAGGTCGGCGTCCTGAAGAAGCTCACCCAGGACGTCGAGCGCCCGTACGTCGTCGCGCTCGGCGGCGCCAAGGTCTCCGACAAGCTCGCCGTCATCGACGAACTGCTCGGCAAGGCCGACCGGCTCCTCATCGGCGGCGGCATGGCCTACACCTTCCTCAAGGCCAAGGGCCACGAGGTCGGCATCTCCCTCCTGCAGGAGGACCAGATCCCGGCCGTCACCGAGTACATCGAGCGCGCGGAGAAGACCGGCGTCGACCTGGTCCTGCCGGTCGACGTCCTCGTCGCGACCGAGTTCCCGGACCTGAAGACGAAGGCCCCGGCCAACCCCACCGTCGTCGCCGCGGACGCCATCCCCGCCGACCAGGAGGGTCTGGACATCGGTCCCGAGACCCGCAAGCTGTACGCCTCGAAGCTCGCCGACGCCCAGACCGTCTTCTGGAACGGCCCCATGGGCGTCTTCGAGCACCCCGACTACGCCGAAGGCACCCGGGCGGTCGCCCAGGCCCTCGTCGACTCGAAGGGGTTCACCGTCGTCGGCGGCGGTGACTCCGCCGCGGCCGTGCGCACGCTCGGCTTCGACGAGACCGCATTCGGCCACATCTCGACCGGCGGCGGCGCCTCCCTCGAATACCTCGAGGGCAAGACGCTCCCCGGCCTCGCCGCACTGGAGGACTGACCTAGATGGCTGTATCCGATTTCTCTGGGCGCACGCCGCTGATGGCGGGCAACTGGAAGATGAACCTCAACCACCTCGAGGCCATCGCCCACGTCCAGAAGCTCGCCTTCGCCCTCGCGGACAAGGACCACGAGGCCGTGGAGGTCGCCGTCCTGCCGCCCTTCACCGATCTGCGCTCCGTGCAGACCCTGGTCGACGGCGACAAGCTCCGGATCAAGTACGGCGCCCAGGACATCTCGGCGCACGACTCCGGTGCCTACACCGGCGAGATCTCCGGCGCGATGCTGGCCAAGCTGAAGTGCACATACGTGGCGATCGGCCACTCCGAGCGCCGCCAGTACCACGGCGAGACCGACGAACTCGTCAACGCCAAGGTCAAGGCCGCCTACAAGCACGACCTCACCCCGATCCTGTGTGTCGGCGAGGAACTCGACGTCCGCGAGGCGGGCAACCACGTCTCCCACACCCTCGCCCAGGTCGAGGGCGGTCTGAAGGACCTCCCGGCCGAGCACGCCGAGACCGTTGTCATCGCCTACGAGCCCGTGTGGGCCATCGGCACCGGCAAGGTCTGCGGCGCCGAGGACGCCCAGGAGGTCTGCGCCGCCATCCGCGGGAAGATCGCCGAGCTGTACTCCCAGGACGTGGCCGACAAGGTCCGCATCCAGTACGGCGGCTCCGTGAAGTCCGGCAACGTCGCCGAGATCATGGCGCAGGCCGACATCGACGGCGCGCTGGTCGGCGGTGCCTCGCTGGATCCCGAGGAGTTCGTCAAGATCGTGCGCTTCCGCGACCAGTGAGCCGAGCTGTGAGTATGCGGTAGCGGCGATCCGTCGTACCCTTGCGGGGCCGAAGCTGTCATGCGGAGTGTGACGCTTCTCTGAAAGCTTCGGCCCCCTAGTCATCCGAATCCGAGGAAGTTGGTCCAGCCGTGGTTTTGGGGTTCTCGATCGCCCTGATCGTCTTCAGCCTGCTGCTGATGCTGCTGGTGCTGATGCACAAGGGGAAGGGCGGCGGCCTCTCCGACATGTTCGGTGGCGGCATGCAGTCCTCCGTCGGCGGCTCCTCGGTCGCCGAGCGCAACCTCGACCGCATCACCGTCGTGATCGGTCTGCTCTGGTTCGCGTGCATCGTCGTCCTCGGCATTCTGATGAAGACGAACAGCTGATCAGCGACGCACATAAACGCACATTCCGTACGTAAGGCCCCATGTTCGGTACGCGCAGCTGAGCGCGGCCTATCATGGGGCTTGCGTCTAGGTGTGGGGGTTGTAACTCCAATCACTGGACGCGCGTTGGGCCTTACGTAGACTGAGGCGCTCGCAGCGAAGCGAAACGCCGACTCGCTTCGCGGCACCATCACGCAGGGAGTTACGACCGTGGCAAGTGGCAACGCGATCCGAGGAAGCCGGGTCGGGGCGGGGCCGATGGGCGAGGCCGAGCGCGGCGAGTCCGCGCCGCGTCTGCGCATCTCCTTCTGGTGCTCCAACGGGCATGAGACGCAGCCCAGCTTCGCCAGCGACGCGCAGGTGCCCGAGACCTGGGACTGCCCGCGCTGCGGCTTCCCGGCCGGCCAGGACCGGGACAACCCCCCGGACCCGCCGCGCACCGAGCCCTACAAGACGCACCTCGCCTATGTGCGGGAGCGGCGCAGCGACGCGGACGGCGAGGCGATCCTCGCCGAGGCGCTCGCCAAACTGCGGGGCGAAATCTAGGAGTTGAGGACCGGCCAGGTGCCTGCGGGCGCCTGGCCGGACCCGTCTCCCGCACCTGCGGCCGACGGCCGTCGGACCGATTGTCAGTGGCGCCCTCTACGGTTTTCACAGCGGTAGTCGTCGCGGTTCTCGCCGCGACGGCGAACCGGTGAACGGGGAGGGGGAGTTGTGGGCACGGTCGGGACGGCGGACGGCGGCGCGCCCGCGTGGCGCGGCGGGTTCGGGCGGCTGTGGAGCGCCGCCGTGATCTCGCGGTTCGGGGACGCCCTGCGCGCCACTGCCCTGCCCCTGCTCGCCGTCCGGCTCACGGACTCGCCCCTGGTCATCGCCTCGGTGACCGCCTGCGGCTATGTTCCCTGGCTGTTGTTCGGCCTGCTCGGCGGGGCAGTCGCCGACCGGGTGGACCAGCGGCGCGCGATGTGGGCCGTGGACACCGTCCGCGGGCTGCTGGTGGCCGCCTTCGCGCTCGCCGTCGGCCTCGGCCACGCCTCGATCCCGCTGCTGCTGGCCCTCGCCTTCCTGCTGACCACCCTGCAGACGCTCTTCGACAACGCCTCCACGGCCCTGCTGCCGTCCCTGGTGGACCGTGCGGCTCTGGGCGGGGCCAACGCCCGGCTGATGACCGGCCAGCAACTCGCCGGAGGCCTGCCGGCCGGGCCGGTCGTGCCGCTGCTGCTCACCGGCGGCGCCTTCCTGCCGTTCGCGGCCGACGCGGCCACCTATCTGCTCGCCGCCGCCCTCGTGGCCTCCCTGCGGATACGCCCGCCCGCGCGGGAGCCGCGCCCGGCGGGCAGCACCCTGCGGGCGGAGATCGCCGAAGGGCTGCGCGCGCTGTGGCACGACCGGGTGCTGAGGCCGGTGTGCCTGGCCACCCTGCTGTGCAACATCGGCATGGGCGCCCTGATCGCCACTCTCGTGCTGCATGTGACGCACTGGCTGCACGCGGGCGACACCGAGTTCGCCGCCGCGATGACCGCGTACGCGGTGGGCAGCGTCGTCGGCGGCTTCGTCGCCCAGCGGATCGCGCGGCGCACCGGGCGGGCCCGGGCCCTGCTGGCCGGCGGGGCCGTGCAGACGGCGTCCCTGCTGCTCATGGGCACCGTGCGCCATCTCGGCGCCCTCCTCACAGGCATGCTGCTGCTCGGCATCATGAACATGGTGTGGAACGTCAACCAGGTCACGCTGATGCAGCAGCGCAGCCCCGAGGCCATGGTGGGCCGCATCTCCTCCGCCTTCCGTACGGCCTCCACCTCCGGCGCCCCGCTCGGTGCGCTGCTCGGCGGAGCCGTGGCGGGAGCCTTCGGCCTGAACGCACCGGCGCTGTGCGCTGCCGCGCTGTTCGCTCTGGCCGTCGTCGCGTTGATACCCGCGGGCAAGGCGGACGTACCTGTTGTTGCACCGCAGGACGGTCCCATGACAGCTCACGTCACGCGCTGATCAATTAGGTTGGGACCAGCGGGACGAGGCGCGCAGCACGGACAGGTGAGGAAAGAGGGCCAGGCCTGTCTTTCGGACCAGGCCGGCCCCGAGCGATCGCGCCTTGTCCCCGAGCGGAGCGGGGTCTGGTGCGTGCGTGCAGCTGCGGGGCGGAGGAAGGAGCCGACGCGATGGGGTCCCTGCGCCTTGGGTTCCCGCGAGTCGTGGGTCCCCCGAGTCGTGGGTCCTGCGAGTCAGTCGTGGGTCCTCCGAGTCATGGGTCCCCCCTAGCCTTGGGTTCCCCCGAGCCTTGGGTTCCCCGGAGCCTTGGGTTCTCCGCGGATGCGGGTCCCTCCTGCTCGGGCGAAGCCGAGAGTGGGGGGGAGAAGCCCGGAGCGGGGGAGTCGGCGAGCGACGACACCGCGGCAGATGCGCGTGCCAGGGTCCGCGACCCCGGCAAGATCCGAAAGAGAGGACCTAGGTCCGACATGAACGCAGACGGCCGTACGAGGCTCAACCAGACGCCTGAGTGGACCGCTCTGGCCAAGCACCGTGAGGAACTCGGCGAGGTGCAGCTGCGCGAGCTGTTCGCCGCCGACCCCGGGCGTGGCAGCGGGTACACGGTGCAGGTCGGCGACCTGCACATCGACTACTCCAAGCACCTCGTCACCGACGAGACGCTGCGGCTGCTGCGCGAGCTGGCCGCCGCCACCGATGTCTTCGGGCTCAGGGACGCCATGTTCCGCGGCGAGAAGATCAACACCACCGAGGACCGCGCGGTGCTGCACACCGCCCTGCGCGCCCCGCGCGACGCGGTGATCGAGGTCGACGGGGAGAACGTCGTCCCCGGTGTGCACGCCGTCCTCGACAAGATGGCCGACTTCGCCGAGCGGGTCCGCTCCGGCGCCTGGACCGGCCACACCGGCAAGCGCATCAAGAACATCGTCAACATCGGCATCGGCGGCTCCGACCTCGGCCCGGCCATGGCCTACGAGGTGCTGCGCAGCTACACCGACCGCGACCTCACGGTCCGCTTCGTCTCCAACGTGGACGGCGCGGACCTGCACGAGGCGACCCGGGACCTGGATCCGGCCGAGACGCTGTTCATCATCGCGTCCAAGACCTTCACCACCATCGAGACCATCACCAACGCCACCTCGGCCCGCACCTGGCTGCTGGACGCGCTCGACGGCGGTACCTCCTCGAGTGAAGCCGGGAGTGGGGGAGAAGCCGGGAGCGGGGGACAGGCCGCCGTCGCCAAGCACTTCGTCGCGCTGTCGACCAACGCGGAGAAGGTCGCCGACTTCGGCATCGACACGGCCAACATGTTCGAGTTCTGGGACTGGGTCGGCGGGCGCTACTCCTACGACTCGGCGATCGGTCTCTCCCTGATGATCGCCATCGGCCCGGACCGCTTCCGCGAGATGCTCGACGGCTTCCGTCTCGTCGACGACCACTTCCGCACCGCGCCCGCCGAGGCCAACGCCCCGCTGCTGCTCGGTCTGTTGGGCATCTGGTACGGCAACTTCCACGACGCCCAGTCGCACGCGGTCCTGCCCTACAGCCACTATCTGTCCAAGTTCGCCGCCTACCTCCAGCAGCTCGACATGGAGTCCAACGGCAAGTACGTCGGCCGGGACGGCAAGGAGGTCGACTGGCAGACCGGTCCCGTCGTCTGGGGCACCCCCGGTACCAACGGGCAGCACGCGTACTACCAGTTGATCCACCAGGGTACGAAGCTGATCCCGGCGGACTTCATCGGCTTCGCGGAGCCGGTGGCCGAGCTGAGCGACGAGCTCAAGGCGCAGCATGACCTGTTGATGGCCAACTTCTTCGCCCAGACGCAGGCGCTGGCCTTCGGCAAGACCCCGGACGAGGTGCGCGCCGAGGGTGTGCCGGAGGAGCTGGTGGCCCACAAGACGTTCCAGGGCAATCACCCCACGACCACGATCCTCGCGGGCGAGCTGACGCCGTCGGTGCTGGGTCAGCTGGTCGCCCTCTACGAGCACAAGGTGTTCGTGCAGGGCGCGGTGTGGAACATCGACTCCTTCGACCAGTGGGGAGTGGAACTCGGCAAGGTCCTCGCCAAGCGCGTCGAACCGGCGCTGACGGAAGGCTCGGAGGTGCCCGGACTCGACGCGTCGACGCGGGCGCTGGTGGCCAGGTACCGGGAGCTGCGGTCCCGCAAGTAAGGATTCCCCGCGCACCCACCCGTCTCGGTAGACCAAGCCCCACCCCCCGCCCGGGTCCCCGCCCCGGACCCCGGCGGGGGCTCCGCGCCCTTGCGCCCTGGCGGCGGCCATCCCGGGGCCCCGGTGGGGCTCCGTCCCGAGCCCCGGAGAGGGCTCCGCCTCAGCGCTCAGGGAGGCCTCGCCCTTGCGCCTTGCGAGTCCTTCGCCCTGCACCCCGGCCGTGGATCCAGGCCCCTGCACCCAGGCGGCGGCCATCCCGGGGCCCGGCGGGGCTCCGCCCCAGACCCCGGCGAGTCCTTCGCCCTCCGCACCCCGGCCGTGGATCCGCCCAGCGCCCTGGCGGGGCTCGGTCCCTGCGTTCCGGCGGGGCCGCGCCTTGGACCTTGGCGCAGAGATTGCCTCTTTTCGCCTCGGGCGAGGCGCCCTGGCGGGGCTTGCCCCCCGCGCCCCTGCTGGGGCTATGCCCCTGCCCCCTCAAGGCTTGGCCCCAAACCACTACCCCGGCTTCGTCCCAGACCCGGTGCGGGCTTCGCCCCAAACCCCCAACGCGGGCTTCGCCCCGAACCCGGCGCGGGCTCCGTCTCAAACCCCAACGCGGGCTCCGTCCCAGCCCCCAACGCGGGCTTCGCCCCGAACCCGGCGCGGGCTCCGTCTCAAACCCCCAACGCGGGCCCCGCCCAGCCCCCACCCCAAACCCCAACGCGGGCCCCGCCCAGCCCCCGGCGCAGCCCCCACCCCAAACCCCAGCGCGGGCCCCGCCCTCCAAGCGCCCCAGCGGTGCCCCCACCCTTCCCTCACCCCACCGCGCTCAACGTGTCGGCGAGGCGGCGGTGGGATGCTCGGGTTGCTGGAAGGGCGGACAGGGTGGTGGCGCCCAGGACTGCGGTGGTGGCGAAGAGGAGGAGGAAGGTGGGGGAGGGGGCTTGGGCGATGCCGGCGCCGATGCCGCTCGATCTGCTCTGGGTGTCGATGAGCCAGTGCGCGAGGGGGGTGCCCAGGGCCGTGCCGGCGAGGACCGCGGCCAGGGCGGTGCAGCCCGTGGCCGTGACGGTGATGGCGGTGATCTGGCGGGGGGACAGGCCGATCGCCTTGAGCGCGAGCAGGTCCCGTTCGCTCTCGCGCACGGTGCCGCCGATGACGGTCAGCAGCTCGAGGAGCCCGATGAGGGCCAGGACGACGATGAGGCCCACGACGACTCCGCGCAGCGCGGAGAGCCCGTCGGCCGGGTTCGTCACGGTTTGCACGTCCAGGTGGCCCTGTCCGGCCGTGGTGAGGCGGGCGGCGACCGTGTGGGGGTCGGCGCCGGGGCGCAGCCGTAGTTCGTACAGCGTGGGGCCGAGCTTCGGGTCGTTCTCGCGGAGGGTGTCGAGCGAGGTGGAGATGACGCGCCCGGCGTTCTCCGGCTCGATGCTGCGGCCCACGATGTGCAGGATCTGCGGCTGGTCGCCCACGGTCATCCGCACCCAGTCGCCGACGCGGACGTCCAGCAGGTCGAGCAGGCCCTGTCCGGCGACCGCCTCGTCACGGCCGCGCGCGGGGCGGCCCTCGGCCAGGGTGTACGGGTAGGCGTCCTGGCGGGTGCCGAGGCCCCGCAGGGCGATCGTGGCCGTCTGGCCCGGGACCAGGGCCGCAACCTCCACGCCGGGGTAGGCGGCGGCGACCTGCGGGTCGCGTTCCAGCAGGGTGCGTGTCTCCCGGTCGGTCGGGCCGGTGTCCGCGTGGACGGTGAGGGCGGTCGGGAGACCCGTCTGTTCGGGACTGCTGTGGAAGCGGTCGATGGTCGTCCAGGCGCTCATCGCGACCACGATCAGCAGCAGCGGCAGCGCGAGCCGGGCCACCGTCGCCAGCGACCGCAGCCGGCGTGTGAAGGCCTTGTGCCAGCCCAGGACCAGAGCGGGCGGCAGCCGCAGTCCGAGCGCACGGCGCGCGAGGCCGGAGAGCCGTCCGCCCGCCGGAGCCGCGGGCCGTGGCACCGGTACCGGAGGCACGCGTCCCGCCCGCCAGGCGGCGAGCCCGGTGGTCGCGCCGATGAACAGCACCGCCGCCACCGGCACCGCGAACAGCGCCACGGTGTGCCCGGGCAGCCCCTGCCACACGCCGACCGCGTCGCCGAGGCGCCCCGGGACACGGCGGCCCAGCGTCTGGGTGAGCGCCGCCGCGGCCACGGCGCCGAGCAGCGCGTAGGCGATGTGCTGGAGCAGGAAGACGCGGACGACCTGGCCGGGGGTGAAGCCGATCGCCTTCAGGACCGAGATGTCCCGGAGGTGGCCGCGGATACGGGTGGCGATCGCACCGTGCACCGCGAGTCCGGCGGCGACCAGCGCGCCCAGTCCGAACAGGCCCAGCACCTGCCCGAGCAGCCGGTTGTCGCCCTGGGCCTCGGCACGCGCCTGCTTCCACGTGGAGACCTCGCCGATCGCGCCGGCACCCAGCACGGTGACGGCGCGCTGGACGGCGTAGTCCGTGTCGTCGGGGTCCGTCAGGCGCAGCCCGATCACCTGCTCGCCGGGATCGGGCACGGCCGACGGCAGCGCCCAGACCAGCCCGGGCTCCCCGCCCGGCCGGTAGCGCGGCTCGGCGCTGTCGGCGACGCCGACGACGGTCAGCTTCCGCGCGGTGCCGGGCACGGTGAGGGTGTCGCCGGGAGCCGCCAGCAGGGCGCGGGCGAGGCGGCTCTCCAGGACCACGCCGTCGGGCGTCGCGGCGTCCAGCCAGCGGCCGGAGGTGAGCAGCGGCCGGCCGACGGCGGGCCGCTCGGACGTGCCGCGCAGTTCCACGGAGGCGCGGGCGCCGCGGGAGGTCAGGGTGACGGAGGCGACGGGGTAGGGACCCGCCACGGACTCGACGCCGTCCAGTGTGACGAGCTTGTCCGCCGCGGCGGACGGGCCGGTGTGGATCCACACGTGCGCGCCGCGCGCCTGGGTGAACACCCGTTGCCAGGGGTTGGTGGCGTACCCGAACAGCGCCGTGGCCAGCAGGAGCGAGGCGACGATGCCCGCCGTGGCGAGCACGAGGAACAGCGCCTCGCCGCGGTGTGTGCGCAGATCGGAGTGGGCCCAGCGCAACGTGGCTCGCACGGCTTCAGCCCCTCCGCCCGGACGGGGTGCGGGGACGGTCGTGAACCCGCATGTCAGTCCCTCAGCTCCAGCACACCGGATATCCCGGTGCCCCGCGAGGACCCGCCGTCCAGTGCCGCGTCGTCGGCTATCCGCCCGTCGAAGAAGCTGATCACCCGGTCCGCGGCGCTCGCCAGCCGCGCGTCATGGGTGACCAGCACGATCGTCTGGCCGCGCTGGTGGAAGCGGGACAGCAGCCGCATCACCTCGCGGGTTCCCCTGCTGTCCAGGCTGCCCGCGGGCTCGTCGGCGAGCAGCAGCGGCGGACGGTTGACCAGGGCCCGGGCCAGCGCGACCCGCTGCTGCTCACCGCCGGACAGCTCGCCCGGCATGCTCCGCTCCTTGCCCGCGAGCCCCAGCTCGGCCAGCAGCCCCTTACGCTCGGCGCGCGCCTGCCGGGGGGACACCCCGGCGAGCAGCGCGGGCAGCTCGACGTTGTCGGCGACCGACAGGTTCGACACCAGGTTGAAGAACTGGAAGACGATGCCGATGCGCTTTCTGCGCTCCACCGCCCAGCGCGCCTCGCTGTAGGCGTCCGTGCGCTCGCCGTCCAGCCAGAGGCTGCCGCTGTCCGGTCGCTGCAACCCGCCGAGCAGGTGCAACAGCGTCGACTTCCCGGCGCCGGACGGGCCCGTGATCGCCACGAACTCGCCCGGGCGTACGCACAGGTCGACCCCGCGCACGGCATGCGCCGGGGCGCCCTCGCCGTAGTGGGTCTTGACCAGGCCCTCGGCGCGCAGCACGGGAGTGGGGCGGTCGCTCACTCCAGCTCCTCCAGCTCTTCCTGGCACCGCTCCAGCCAGTCGAGGTCGGCCTGCAGGTGCAGCATCGCGCCCTCGATGAGCAGATGGGCGATGCGGTTGTCCCGGTCTTCGGCGGCCGCCAGTTTCGACAGGTCGCGCATGGTGTTGAGGTACTGGCGCCGCTGTTTGTTGATGAGGGCGATCTGGTCGGCGAGACCGGTCTGCGGAGCGAGGGCCAGCTTCATGAAGAACTCGTCCCGCACCCGCGGCTCGTCCTCGGGCTCCTCGAACCAGGCGCGCAGCGCCTCCCGCCCGGTGTCGGTGAGGTGGTAGACCTTCTTGTTGGGCCGGCTGGACTGCTCGACGTCCTCGCCCTCGATCAGTCCCTGCTTCTCGAGGCGCCCGAGGGTCACATAGATCTGGCCGACGTTCGGCTGAGGGTACGCGGAGCCCAGCATCTGCTCAAGGTCCTGCTTGAGCTCGTAGCCGTGGGCCGGGCCGCGCGCGAGGAGAGCCAGGAGGGGCAGGCGCACGTGTGCAGTCCTCCTGTCTACGTAATGTGCTCCAGGCCCTAGTATCGCCCATACCTAACAGGTATACATGGCCTCTGACTCCGGGCGAAGACGCCCGGCGCCGGGTGTGCAAGGAGGAACCTATGCGGTGGATACGCGCCACCGGTAGGGGCCTCCTCGTCCTCGTCGTGGTCATGACCGGTTACATCGCCTCGGGCGCCCGGGCGGACGAGGGCGCGGCAGGCGGCCGAGGGCCTTTGACGCTCGCCACCGCGGGAGACCTCACGGGCTATCTCGGCCCCCTGCTGGAGGGCTGGAACCGCACCCACCCCGGCGAGCGGGTCACCCTCGTCGAACTCCCGGACTCCGCCGACGAGACCCATGCGCAGATGGCCACCGACCTGCGCGACGGCGACCGCAGCCGCTTCGACGTCCTCAACATCGACGTCAGCTGGACCTCCGAGTTCGCCGCCGCCGGCTGGATCCGCCCGCTGCCCCGTGACCGCTTCCCCCTCGACACCTTCCTGGCGCCGGTCGTGGACACGGCGACCTACGACGGACGGCTGTACGCCGTCCCGTACGTCACCAACGCCGGCCTTCTCCTCTACCGCAAGGACATCCTCGCCGAGGAGGGCGTCCCGCCACCGCGCACCTGGGCCGAGCTGGAGCGGGACGCGCGGACCATCGCCCCGAAGCACGGACTCGACGGCTACGCCGGCCAGTTCCTGCCGTACGAGGGCCTCACCGTCAACGCGGCCGAGGCCGTCTACTCGGCGGGCGGCACGATCCTCGGCGACGAGGGGGAGCGCGTCACCGTGAACTCGGCCGCCGCGCGCGAGGGCATCGGCTTCCTCGCCCGGGGCGTGCGCGAGGGGTGGATACCGAAACAGGCGCTGACCTACAAGGAGGAGGAGTCCAAGCAGGCCTTCCAGGACGGCCGGCTGCTCTTCCTGCGCAACTGGCCGTACGCCTACGTCGTCGCCTCGGCCCGGGGCTCGAAGGTCGCCGGACGGATCGGCGCCGTACCGCTGCCGGGACCGGACGGCCCGGGCACCAGTGTCCTCGGCGGCTCGAACCTGGCCGTCAACACCCACGCACGCCACCCGGACTCGGCCGCGCGTCTGATCGCCTACCTCACCAGTGAGCCCGTCCAGCGCCAGGTCCTCACGCGCGGCGCCCTGCCGCCCGTACGCGCCGCGCTGTACGACGACCCCGAGCTGATCCGTGCGTTCCCCTATCTGCCGACCCTGCGCGAGAGCGTGCTCGCGGCCGCGCCGCGCCCCAAGAGTCCGCGGTACGACCAGGTCAGCCTGGTGGTGCAGGCGGTCGTGCACGACGCGATGAGCGGGCACGAGACGCCCGCGGCAGCGGTGCGGCGTCTGGCCCGGGAGCTCGCCGCCCTGTCTCGCTGACAGCGCTCCTAGTTACTTGTTGGGTAACGCTGACGTCTCATCTCGCTTCGAAGTGCCCGAACAAGTCCGGATTTGAGCACCGAACTCTCCGGTAGCTTCTGTCTGTTCATTGACACCCTCGCGACATCGCTACTTAACATGCATGCATAACTGCTGCCCTTCACAGAGACAGGCAAATGGGTTGAACAGGCACCACTGGTGGCGCGACGCGGTGATCTACCAGGTGTACGTCCGCAGCTTCCTGGACAGCACCGGCGACGGCGTCGGCGACCTCGCCGGAGTCCGGGCCGGGCTGCCCTACCTGAAGAAGCTCGGCGTGGACGGGATCTGGCTGAGCCCCTTCTATCCGTCCCCGCAGCACGACCACGGCTACGACGTGGCCGACTACTGCGACGTCGACCCGCTCTTCGGCGACCTCGCCGAGTTCGACCTGCTGGTGGCGGCCGCCCGGCGGCTCGGCGTCAAGGTGCTCCTGGACATCGTCCCCAACCACTGCTCCAGCGAGCACCCGTGGTTCCGTGAGGCGCTCGCTTCCGCTCCCGGCAGCGCGGCGCGGGCCCGCTTCCACTTCGCCGACGGCCGCGGCCCGGACGGCGCCGAGCCGCCCAACAACTGGCACGCCATGTTCGGCGGTCCGGCCTGGAGCCGGGTGACGGAGCCGGACGGGCGGCCCGGCCAGTGGTACCTGCACATGTTCACCCCCGAACAGCCGGACTGGAACTGGCGCACCCCCGAGGTGGCCGCCGAGTTCGACCGGATCCTCCGCTTCTGGCTGGACCGGGGCGTCGACGGCTTCCGCATCGACGTCGCCGCCGGCCTCTTCAAGCACCCGGACCTGCCCGACTCCCCGGACCCCGAGGCCGACGCCCGCACCCGGGACTCGGTCAACCCGCTCGCCTGGAACCAGCCCGAGGTGCACGACGTGTGGCGGCACTGGCGGGCGGTGTGCGAGGAGTACACCGCCCGCGACGGCCGCGAACGGCTCCTGGTCGGCGAGGTCTCCGTCCCCACGGCCCGCGAACACGCCCGGTACGTCCGCCCCGACGAGCTCCACCAGGCCTTCTTCTTCGACCTGCTGAGCGCCCCCTGGAACGCCGACGCCTTCCGCAAGGTGATCTCCGAGGCCATGCAGGACATCGCCGGCACGGGCTCCACGGTCACCTGGGTCCTCAACAACCACGACCAGGTCCGCACCGTCACCCGCTACGGCGAACCCGCCACCGAGGGCAGCGGCCTCGGCACCGCCCGCGCCCGCGCCGCCGCCCTGCTGATGCTGGCGCTGCCCGGCGCCGCGTACATCTACCAGGGCGAGGAACTGGGCCTGCCCGAGGTCGTCGACCTGCCCGACGACGTGCTCACCGACCCGATCTTCCGGCGCACCGGCAGCCGCGCCCGCATCCGCGACGGCTGCCGCGTCCCGCTGCCGTGGTCGGGACAGGCCTCCCCCTTCGGCTTCACCTCCGGCGCGGAGGGCGCCAAGCCGTGGCTGCCGCAGCCGGAGTACTTCGCCGAGTACGCCACCGACCGCGCCCTCGCCGACACCCGCTCCTTCTGGCACCTGTACCGCGACGGACTCCAACTGCGCGCCGCACTGCCCCAGTTGGGCGAGGGCACGCTCCGCTGGCTGGACACCCCGCCCGGTGTCCTCGCCTTCACCCGCGGCGACGGCCTCGTCTGCGCCGTCAACTTCGGTACCGCACCCACCCCCGCGCCGGTCTCCGGCACACCCCTGCTGTCCAGCGGTCCCTGCCCGGCCGGCGTGCTGCCCGGCTCGACCTCGGCCTGGTGGCCGATCGACCTCTGACTCCCGTCAACTCCCACTCCCCGAAGGGACATCAACGATGATGCGACGACGTACCACCCTGCTCACCGGCTGCACCGCCCTCGCCCTGGCGCTCGGCGCCACCGCCTGCGGCGGCGGGGGCCCGGTCTCGGCGGGCGGCGGAGACAAGGCGCTCAGCGGCCAGACCGTCACCGTGGCCGGCGTCTGGTCCGGCAGCGAGCAGAAGAACTTCCAGAAGGTGCTGCACGCGTTCAGCGAGAAGACCGGCGCCACGACCCGGTTCATGTCCACCGGGGACAACGTCTCCACCGTCGTCGGCAGCAAGATCGAGGGCGGCAACGCCCCCGACGTGGTGATGGTCCCGCAGGTCGGAGTACTCAAGCAGTTCGCCGGGAACGGCTGGCTCCAGCCGCTGTCCCGGACGGCCCGGAGCGCCGTCGACGCCAACTACGCCCCCGTGTGGAAGACGTACGGCAGCGTCGACGGCACCCTCTACGGGCTCTACTTCAAGGCCGCCCACAAGTCGACGGTCTGGTACAGCCCCGACGCCCTCACCCAGGCCGGCGTCAAGCCGCCGACGACGTACGAGGAGATGCTGAAGGCCGGGCGCACGATCTCCGACTCCGGCCTGGCCGCCTTCTCGGTCGCCGGCCAGGACGGCTGGACCCTCACCGACTGGTTCGAGAACATCTACCTCTCCCAGGCCGGACCCGAGAAGTACGACGCCCTCGCCGCCCACAAGCTGAAGTGGACAGACGCCTCCGTGGTCGGGGCCCTCACCACGCTCGGCAAGCTGTTCAAGGACAAGCAGCTGCTGGCGGGCGGTCAGAAGGAGGCCCTGAACACGGACTTCCCGGGGTCCGTGGAGAAGGTGTTCGGGCCGAAGCCCGAGGCGGGCATGGTCTACGAGGGCGACTTCGTCGCCGGGGTCGCCAAGGACCAGTTCGGCAAGGCGATCGGCCAGGACGCGAACTTCTTCCCCTTCCCCGCGGTCGACGGCGGCGAGGCGCCGGTGGTCAGCGGCGGCGACGCCGCGGTCGTCCTCAAGGACGGCAAGAACGCCAAGGCCGGCATGGCACTCCTGGAGTACCTGGCCACCCCCGAGGCCGCGGCCGTGTGGGCGAAGGCGGGCGGCTTCCTGTCCCCGAACAAGAAGCTCGACCTCGCCTCGTACGGCGACGACGTCACCCGGGCCACGGCCAAGTCCCTCGTCGACGCCGGGGACTCGGTCCGGTTCGACATGTCCGACCAGGCGCCGGCCGCGTTCGGCGGCACGAAGGGCGCGGGGGAGTGGAAGCTGCTGCAGGACTTCCTGCGCGACCCGGCCGACCCGAAGGCGACCGCGGCCCAGCTGGAAGCCGCGGCGGCCAAGGCCTACAAGGGCTGACCGGTCATGACCGCGACCCTGGTGAAAGAGACGGCCCCACCGCCCGTCGGCGGCCTCGCCGACCGCGCGCGGCGCCTGCGCCGGCGAGGACGGATCGTCGCCCTGCTGTTCGCTCTCCCCGCGCTGCTCCTGCTGGGCGCCCTCGTCGTCTACCCGGTGCTCTTCTCGATCGGCCGCAGCTTCTTCGACGCGTCCGGCACCCGCTTCGTGGGCGGTGAGAACTACGCCGAGATGTTCCGCGACCCGGCGACGCTCAAGGCCGTGCGGAACACGGCCCTCTGGGTCGTCGTGGCACCCGCCCTGCTGACCGGCCTGGGCCTGATCCTCGCCGTGCTGGTGGAGAAGGTCCGCTGGGCCACGGCCTTCAAGCTCCTGCTGTTCATGCCGATGGCGGTCTCCTTCCTCGCGGCGGGCATCATCTTCCGGCTGGCCTACGACGAGGATCCGGACAAGGGCGTGCTGAACGCCGCCGTGGTCTTCGTCCACGACGCCTTCCGGGACACGTCGGCCTATCCGACGGCCCGGGCGCGCGACGGCCAGGGGCTGACCGAGGCGGCGGACGGCTCGTACCGGACCGGTGCGAGCGTGTCCCCCGGCGACTCGGTGGCCCTCGCACTGGTCGGCGTACCCCCCAAGGACCTCCCCACGGGCGCCGAGCCCGCCTACGCGGCCGCCGGCCGCAAGGCGGCGCCGGACGAACTGCGCGGCGTGGTCTACCTGGACTTCACCCCCGGCGGGGGAGGCGAACAGGGCAGGGTCGACCGGCGCGAGAGCGGGCTGCCCGAGATGAAGGTCGAGGCGGTCCGCGACGGCAGGACGGTCGCGAGCACGACGACGGCGTCGGACGGCTCCTTCCGCTTCTCCGGGCTGGACGCGGGCACGTACACGCTGCGGCTTCCCGCGTCGAACTTCGCGCCGCCGTACGACGGGATCTCCTGGCTCGGGCCGGCGCTGGTCACTCCCGCGATCATCGGGGCCTACCTGTGGATCTGGACCGGTTTCGCGATGGTGCTGATCGGCGCCGGGCTCGCGACGCTGCCCCGGGACGCGCTGGAGGCGGCGCGGATGGACGGGGCCAACGAGTGGCAGATCTTCCGGCGGATCACGGTCCCGCTGCTGGCACCCGTCCTGACCGTGGTCTTCGTGACCCTGGTGATCAACGTGATGAAGGTCTTCGACCTCGTCTACATCATCGCGCCCGGGCCGGTGCAGGAGGACGCGACCGTCCTCGCGACGCAGATGTGGCTGGTGTCGTTCGGCGGCGGCAACAACCAGGGGCTGGGCAGCGCGCTCGGTGTGCTGCTCCTGCTGCTCGTCGTCCCGGCGATGGTCTTCAACGTCCGCCGTTTCCGAAGGAGTCAGCGATGAACGCCCTCCGGCGTCACCTGGGCAAGGGGGTCGTCCAGGTCTTCCTCGTGGTGGTCGGCCTGGTGTGGATGACCCCCCTGGCCGGACTGTTCCTGTCCTCGCTGCGGTCCGCCGAGGACACCGCGAAGGGCGGCTGGTGGACGGTGTTCGCCAGTCCCGGCCAACTGTCCTTCGACAACTACTCGGCGCTGCTGCAGAACGCCGGGATCACCCAGGCGTTCTGGAACACCGTCCTGATCTCGGTGCCGACGACCGTGCTGGTCGTCGTCCTCGCCGCACTCGCCGGATACGCCTTCGCGTGGCTGGACTTCCCCGGGCGGGACGCGGTCTTCCGGGTCGTGGTCGCGCTGCTGGTGGTGCCGGTGCAGATCGGCCTGCTGCCGGTCGCCAAACTCTTCGGCCAACTGGGGCTGTTCGGAACCATCCCGGGTGTCGTGCTCTTCCACGTGGCGTACGGGCTGCCGTTCGCGGTGTTCCTGCTGCGCAACTACTTCGTCGAGATACCGAAGGAGATGCTGGAGGCGGCCCGGATGGACGGCGGCAGCGAATGGCGGATCTTCACCCGCCTGGTCCTGCCGGTGGGCCGGCCGGCCCTCGCCAGCCTGGCGATCTTCCAGTTCCTGTGGGTGTGGAACGACATGCTGGTGGCACTGCTGTTCGCGGACAGCTCCGCACAGCCGCTGACGGTCGCGCTCCAGTCCCAGATACGGCAGTTCGGCAGCAACATCGACGTGCTGGCACCGGGGGCGTTCGTGTCCCTGGTGGTACCGGTGGCCGTGTTCTTCGCCTTCCAGCGGCACTTCGTGCAGGGAGTGATGGCCGGCTCGGTGAAGTGACCGCCCACCCATGCGCGGTGAGGGCGGCGGGCACCTGGCCCGCCGCCCTCACTCGTCCGCCGCTCTCACGCCTCTCAGGGCGACGCCGGCGGATACAGCGACCTCGGCAGCTGGGACGCCGCCGCCGAGTCCAGGAGCCACAGGGTGCGGGAGCGACCGTGGGCGCCCGCCGCCGGGGCCTGGATCTCGCCCGCCCCCGACAGGGCGATGGCGGCCGCCTGCGCCTTGTCCTCACCGGCCGCGAGCAGCCACACCTCACGGGCCGCCCGGATCGCCGGGAGGGTGAGGGTGACACGGGTCGGCGGCGGCTTGGGCGCGCCCCGCACGCCGACCACCGTGCGCTCGGTCTCCCGTACGGCCGGCAGCTCCGGGAAGAGCGAGGCCACGTGGGTGTCCGGGCCGACGCCCAGCATCAGGACGTCGAAGGTGGGGACGGGGCCGTGGTTCTCGGGGCCGGCCGCGTGGGCCAGCTCCTCGGCGTAGGCCTCCGCGGCGGCCTCCACATCGGCGCCGTACGGACCGTCCGACGCGGGCATGGCGTGCACGCGCTTCGGGTCCACGGGGACGGAGTCCAGCAGGGCCTCGCGGGCCTGCGTGACGTTCCGCTCCGGGTCGCCCTCGGGCAGGAAGCGCTCGTCGCCCCACCACAGGTCGAGCCGGCCCCAGTCGACGGCGTCCCGGGCGGGCGCGGCGGCCAGCGCGGCCAGCAGGCCGTTGCCGTTGCGGCCACCGGTGAGGACCACGGACGCGTGGCCCCGGGAGGCCTGCGCGTCCACGATCTTCGTGATCAGGCGGGCCGCGGCGGCCTGCGCCATCAGGTCCTTGTCGCGGTGCACGACGAGCTGCGGAGCACTCACTTCGCGGCCGCCTTCTTCACCGGGGCCTGCGCCGTCGCTTCCTTCGCAGGTGCTTTGGCAGCCGTTTCGACGGGAGCGGGGACCGCGACCGCTTCTCCTTCCCCTCCTTTGGCCACAGGTTCCGCAGCGTCGGCGGCCGGCTCCTGCGCGTCGGCGGCCGGGTCCGCGGCCGGCTTCTCGCCGCCCTTCGTGCCCTTGCCGCCCTTGCCGTTCGAGGTGTTCAGCCGCTCCACCCCGAACCGCAGCGCCGAAGCGTAGGTGTCGTCCGGGTCCAGCCGGCGCAGCTCCTCCGCGATCAGCTCGGCCGTGTCCCGGCGCTTGAGCGCCACCGCACGGTCGGGCTGGCCCTCGATGGAGAGCGTGGCCAGCGAGCCGTCGGCCCGGTCCAGCACGATCGGGCCGCAGTCGGTGGCCATGCGCACCGCCGTCAGCCCCGGCCCGCCGGACAGCGAACGCTGGACGGGGACGCCCAGCCGGTCGCCCAGCCACATCGCCAGCAGCTCGCAGCTCGGATTGAACTCCTCGCCCTCCACCTCGACCGACTCCACCGCGCAGGTGACCTGGTCCAGGGCCGCGGCCAGCATCGAACGCCAGGGCGTGATGCGGGTCCACGACAGGTCCGTGTCGCCGGGGGTGTACGTCCCGGAGCGGGCCGCCAGATCCCGTACCGGCTGCTCCGCGGAGTAGGTGTCGGTGACACGGCGCTGGGCCAGTGCGCCCAGGGGGTCCTTGGCCGGGTCGAGCGGTGCGTTCACCGGCCACCAGACGACGACGGGCGCGTCCGGCAGCAGCAGGGGCAGCACCACCGACTGCGCGTGGTCCACCACCTCGCCGTACAGCCGCAGCACGACCGTCTCGCCGGTGCCCGCGTCCGCGCCCACCCGTACCTCGGCGTCGAGGCGGGACTGGGTGCGGTCGCGGGGGGAGCGCGAGACGCGCTTGATGACCACGAGCGTGCGCGAGGGATGCTCGTGCGACGCGTCGTTCGCGGCCTTCAGGGCGTCGTACGCGTTCTCCTCGTCGGTGACGATGACCAGCGTGAGGACCATGCCCACGGCCGGGGTGCCGATCGCCCGGCGGCCCTGCACCAGCGCCTTGTTGATCTTGCTGGCCGTGGTGTCCGTGAGGTCTATCTTCATGGCCGGCGCCAGCTCCGTCCGTCTCGTTCGAGCATCTCGTCCGCCTCGACGGGCCCCCAGGTACCGGCCGGGTACTGCGCGGGCTTGCCGTTGGTGTCCCAGTACTCCTCGATCGGGTCCAGGATCTTCCAGGACAGCTCGACCTCCTCGGTGCGCGGGAAGAGGTTCGAGTCGCCGAGCAGGACGTCCAGGATGAGGCGCTCGTACGCCTCCGGGCTCGACTCCGTGAAGGACTCGCCGTAGGCGAAGTCCATGGAGACGTCCCGGATCTCCATCGAGGTGCCCGGCACCTTGGAACCGAAGCGGACCGTCACGCCCTCGTCGGGCTGGACGCGGATGACGATCGCGTTCTTGCCCAGCTCCTCCGTGGCCGTGTGGTCGAAGGGGGAGTGCGGGGCGCGCTGGAAGACGACCGCGATCTCGGTGACCCGCCGGCCGAGGCGCTTGCCGGTGCGCAGGTAGAAGGGGACGCCCGCCCAGCGACGGTTGTCGATCTCCAGCTTGATCGCGGCGTACGTGTCGGTCTTCGACTTCGCGTCGATGCCCTCCTCCTGGAGGTACCCGACCGCCTTCTCGCCGCCCTGCCAGCCGGCCGCGTACTGGCCGCGCACGGTGTCCCGGCCGAGGTCCTTCGGCAGCCGCACGGCGCCCAGCACCTTGGTCTTCTCCGCGGCGAGCGCGTCCGCGTCGAAGGAGGCGGGCTCCTCCATCGCGGTCAGCGCCATCAGCTGCAGCAGGTGGTTCTGGATGACGTCACGGGCGGCGCCGATGCCGTCGTAGTAGCCCGCCCGGCCGCCGATGCCGATGTCCTCGGCCATCGTGATCTGCACGTGGTCCACGAAGGACCGGTTCCAGATCGGCTCGAACATCGTGTTGGCGAAGCGCAGCGCCAGGATGTTCTGGACGGTCTCCTTGCCCAGGTAGTGGTCGATGCGGAAGACCTGGTCCGGGGCGAAGACCTCGTGGACGATCTCGTTGAGCTCCTCGGCCGACCTCAGGTCGTGGCCGAACGGCTTCTCGATGACCGCGCGCCGCCAGGAGCCGCCCTTCTGGTCCGCCAGCCCGTGCTTCTTCAGCTGCTGGATGACCACCGGGAAGGCGCCCGGGGGCACCGACAGGTAGAAGGCGAAGTTCCCGCCCGTGCCCTGCGCCTTGTCCAACTCCTCGATGGTCGAGCGCAGCCGCTCGAAGGCGTCGTCGTCGTCGAAGGTGCCCTGGACGAAGCGCATGCCCTGGATGAGCTGCTGCCAGACCTCCTCGCGGAAGGGAGTGCGGGCGTGTTCCTTGACCGCGTCGTGGACCACCTGGGCGAAGTCCTCGTGGGCCCACTCGCGGCGGGCGAACCCGACCAGCGAGAAGCCCGGCGGCAGCAGACCCCGGTTGGCGAGGTCGTACACCGCGGGCATCAGCTTCTTTCGTGACAAATCGCCCGTGACGCCAAAGATGACCAGGCCCGACGGCCCCGCGATACGCGGGAGCCGTCGGTCTGCGGGGTCACGCAGCGGGTTGCTGCTCGACAATTTCTCAGCCCTCCGAAGGGGCGAGGCGCTGAAGCTCCGCCTCGGTCGACTTGAGCAGGTCGTTCCAGGACGCCTCGAACTTCTCGACGCCCTCGTCCTCGAGGAGCTGGACCACGTCGTCGTACGAGATGCCGAGCTTCTCGACCGCGTCGAGGTCGGCGCGGGCCTGCTCGTACGTCCCGGCGACGGCGTTGCCCCGGATCCCGCCGTGGTCCTCGGTGGCGAACAGGGTCGCCTCCGGCATGGTGTTCACCGTGTTGGGCGCGACCAGCTCGTCCACGTACAGGGTGTCCTTGTACGCGGGGTCCTTCACACCGGTGGAGGCCCACAGCGGACGCTGCTTGTTGGCGCCCGCCTTCTCCAGCGCGCTCCAGCGGTCCGAGGAGAAGACCTCCTCGTACGCCTGGTAGGCCAGGCGCGCGTTGGCCACGCCGGCCTTGCCGCGGGCGGCCTTGGCCTCGGGCGTGCCGAGCGCGTCGATCCGCTTGTCGATCTCGGTGTCCACACGGGACACGAAGAAGGACGCCACCGAGTGGATCAGGGAGAGGTCCAGGCCCTTGGCCTGCGCCTTCTCCAGGCCCGCCAGGTAGGCGTCCATGACCTCGCGGTAGCGCTCCAGCGAGAAGATCAGGGTGACGTTGACGCTGATGCCGTTGCCGATGACCTCGGTGATGGCCGGCAGACCCGCCTGGGTGGCCGGGATCTTGATCAGCGTGTTGGGCCGGTCCACCAGCCAGGCCAGCTGCTTGGCCTCGGCGACCGTCGCCTTGGTGTGGTGCGCCAGACGCGGGTCGACCTCGATCGACACGCGGCCGTCCTGGCCGCCGGTGGCGTCGAAGACGGGGCGCAGGATGTCGGCGGCGTCACGGACGTCCGCCGTCGTGATCATGCGGATCGCCTCTTCGACGGTGACCTTGCGGGCGGCGAGGTCGGAGAGCTGCTGGTCGTAGCCGTCGCCCTGCGAGATCGCCTTCTGGAAGATCGACGGGTTGGTGGTGACGCCCACGACGTGCTGCTGGTCGATCAGCTCGGCGAGGTTGCCGGACGTGATCCGCTTGCGCGACAGGTCGTCCAGCCAGATCGCGACGCCTTCCTCGGAGAGGCGCTTGAGTGCGTCTGTCATGGGATTACATCTCCTACGTGTCGTGTGTGAGCGTCAGCGCTGGGCGGCAGCGAGGGATTCCCGGGCCTGCGCGGCCACGTTCTCGGCAGTGAAGCCGTACTCGCGGAAGAGGACCTTGCCGTCGGCCGAAGCACCGAAGTGCTCCAGGGAAACGATGCGGCCGGCGTCCCCCACGTACTTGTGCCAGGTCAGGCCGATCCCGGCCTCGACCGCGACCCGCGCCTTCACCGACGGCGGCAGCACGCTGTCCCGGTACCCCTGGTCCTGCTCCTCGAACCACTCCACGGACGGCATCGACACGACCCGCGTCGGCACCCCGTCGGCCTGGAGCCGCTCACGCGCCTCGACGGCCACGTGGACCTCGGAGCCGGTCGCGATCAGGATGACCTGAGCGTCGCCACCCTCCGCCTCGAACAGCACGTAACCACCGCGCGCCGCGTCCTCGTTGGGCTCGTACGTCGGCACGCCCTGGCGGGTCAGCGCGAGACCGTGCGGGGCGCCCTTGCCGAACTCCTTCGTCCAGCGCCTGAGGATCTCGCGCCAGGCGATCGCGGTCTCGTTGGCGTCCGCCGGACGCACCACGTTCAGACCCGGGATCGCGCGCAGCGAGGCGAGGTGCTCGACCGGCTGGTGGGTGGGGCCGTCCTCACCGAGACCGATGGAGTCGTGCGTCCACACGTACGTCACCGGCAGGTGCATCAGCGCCGACAGCCGCACCGCGTTGCGCATGTAGTCGGAGAAGACGAGGAACGTGCCGCCGTAGACGCGGGTGTTGCCGTGCAGGGCGATGCCGTTCATCTCCGCGGCCATGGAGTGCTCGCGGATGCCGAAGTGGATCGTGCGGCCGTAGGGGTCGGCCTCCGGCAGCGGGTTGCCGGCGGGGAGGAACGACGACGTCTTGTCGATCGTCGTGTTGTTCGACCCGGCCAGGTCGGCCGAGCCGCCCCACAGCTCGGGGATCACCGCACCCAGCGCCTGGAGCACCTTGCCGGACGCGGCACGGGTGGCGACGCCCTTGCCGGGCTCGAAGACCGGGAGCTTGTCCTCCCAGCCGACGGGCAGCTTCCCCGCGGCGACCCGGTCGAACTCGGCGGCACGCTCGGGGTTGTTGTCCCGCCACAGCTGGAACGACTTCTCCCACTCCGCCTTCGCCTGGGCACCGCGCTCCAGGGCCTGCCGGGTGTGGCCGATGACCTCGTCCGACACCTCGAAGCTCTGCTCCGGGTCGAAGCCCAGGACGCGCTTGGTGGCCGCGACCTCGTCGTCGCCCAGCGCCGAGCCGTGCGCGGCCTCGGTGTTCTGCGCGTTCGGGGCCGGCCAGGCGATGATCGAGCGCATCGCGATGAAGGACGGCTTGTCCGTCACCTTCTTCGCTTCCTCGATCGCGTTGTAGATGGCGTGCGGGTCGAGGTCGCCGTCCGGCTTCGGGGCGACGCGCTGCACATGCCAGCCGTACGCCTCGTACCGCTTGACGGTGTCCTCGGAGACGGCCGTCTCGGTGTCGCCCTCGATCGAGATGTGGTTGTCGTCCCACAGCAGGACCAGGTTGCCGAGCTTCTGGTGGCCGGCCAGCGAGGACGCCTCGGCGGAGATGCCCTCCTGCAGGCAGCCGTCACCGGCGATGCAGTACACGAAGTGGTCGAAGGGGGACTCGCCCTGCGGGGCGTCCGGGTCGAACAGACCGCGCTCGTAGCGGGCGGCCATCGCCATGCCGACGGCGTTGGCGACACCCTGGCCCAGCGGTCCGGTCGTCGTCTCGACGCCCACGGTGTGGCCGTACTCGGGGTGACCGGGAGTCTTCGAGCCCCACGTACGGAAGGCCTTCAGGTCGTCCAGCTCCAGGCCGAAACCGGCCAGGTACAGCTGGGTGTAGAGGGTCAGGGACGAGTGGCCCGCGGACAGCACGAAACGGTCGCGGCCGACCCAGTCGGCGTCCGCCGGGTCGTGCCGCATCACCTTCTGGAAGAGGGTGTAGGCGGCAGGCGCCAGGCTCATCGCCGTACCGGGATGGCCGTTGCCGACCTTCTGTACGGCGTCGGCGGCCAGGACACGGGCGGTGTCCACGGCCCGCTGGTCCAACTCGGTCCACTCGAGGTCTGTGGTGGTCGGCTTGGTGCTCACCCTGAGTCAGGGCTCCTCTCCACATGTCGAATACCGGCTGCTTGGGCGCGCGCCCACCGGCTGCCGGTGCACTGGGTGCCCACCGGCCGCTGTCGAGCCTACCCCTGTGAGGACGTGCGTTTTTTCGAGTCATTCCAGACTGCCGGGAGTATGTCGAGTACGCCTGCCGACTGGCCCGAATCGCATTCGGCACATGAATACGGAGCCGCTCATCTGACTGCTCAATCGAGCTTCAGTACGACCGATGAGCGGGCCCGTCGCGCACCCCCGGACGGCCCCTCGGCGGGGCGGACCAACACGAGCCCACCCCCGCGAAGAGCAAGGTATGGGCAACGTCTACAGTGGCGTGGTACGCGCGAGCCTTTACCGGGACTTCACAGGGGGAGGCTTGCTGGGATGTCTCTGTCAGGGGTGTGCGTGACGGCCGTTGAATCCCGTCCAGTGGGGGTTATCGGGACGAGCCAGAGCCCGAGTCGGCGGCCGGTCAGGGCCCGCGTCATGGCGTTCGTGGCGTTGACCAAGCCGCGGATCATCGAGCTGCTGCTGATCACCACCGTTCCGGTGATGTTCCTGGCACAGCAGGGTGTGCCGGACCTCGGCCTGGTGCTGCTCACGTGCGTCGGCGGGTACCTCTCCGCGGGCGGCGCCAACGCGCTGAACATGTACATCGACCGCGACATCGACGCGCTCATGGACCGCACCTCGCAGCGCCCGCTGGTCACCGGCATGGTCAGCCCGCGCGAGTGCCTCGCCTTCGGCATCACCCTCGCGGTGGTCTCCACGCTCCTGTTCGGCCTGACCGTCAACTGGCTGTCGGCCTGGCTCGCCCTCGGCGCACTCCTCTTCTACGTGGTCGTCTACACGATGATCCTCAAGCGCCGTACCTCCCAGAACATCGTGTGGGGCGGTATCGCCGGCTGTATGCCGGTGCTCATCGGCTGGTCCTCGGTCACGAACTCCCTGTCGTGGGCGCCGGTCGTCCTCTTCCTCGTCATGTTCTTCTGGACGCCGCCGCACTACTGGCCGCTGTCCATGAAGGTGAGGGAGGACTACGCGCGCGTGGGCGTGCCGATGCTGCCGGTCATCGCCTCCAACAAGGTCGTCGCCAAGCAGATCGTGATCTACAGCTGGGTGATGGTCGCCGTCTCGCTGCTGCTGACCCCGCTCGGCTACACCGGCTGGTTCTACACCGCGGTCGCCCTGGCGGCCGGCGGCTGGTGGCTGTGGGAGGCGCACGCCCTGCAGAACCGGGCGAAGGCGGAGGCCACGGGCACGAAGCTGAAGGAGATGCGGCTGTTCCACTGGTCCATCACCTACGTCTCGCTGCTGTTCGTGGCGGTGGCGGTGGACCCCTTCCTCCGTTAGATCCTGTGACGGCCGACGGCCGGGGCGCGTGGTCAAGGCCACGCACCCCGGCCGTCGCCGTTCCATCTACCCGTCGGTAGCATCCTGACCATGGCAGACACCAAGCAGGATGACGCGAAGGCCGAGCGCAAGGCGGCCCGGCTCGCCCAGCAGATCAGCAGCTTCTCCAAGGCACACGGCGGAGCCGAGGGCCAGGTCGCGTACATCGGCGAACGCGGCGCCCGGATCGTGCTCGTCGGCGAGGACGGCGGCTGGGGCGACCTCGTGGCGCCCTCGGTCGAGATCGCCGAGAAGGCCGTGGAGAAGGCCGGGATCACCGTCCACGAGGCGTTCGACGGAGAGTTCGCGGCCAAGGTGAGCACCGGTCCCTACGAGTGGACGCGAATGGCGGGCATCCAGGTCGGCGGCCCGTCCAACCCCTGAGCAACACCTGACACCGGGTTCACCCGTTAGGCCGTGTGAGGAGTACGCCGAGCACACGGTCCAGCCGTCGGGGAGTCCGGATGATCGAAACGCCGTCCCTGGTGGACCAGTACTGCCACGGCGTCCTGAGAACGGAGCTGGGCCTCGGCACCTTCGAGGCCCAGCTGGCCCGCACCGAGGGTCCGCCCGCGGCCGGCACCACCCTCTTCGACACCCAGACGGGCTTCGCGGTACGCCGCTGGTGCCCCCCCCTTCTCGGCCTCGAGCCGCACTGCCCGCCCGCCCGCTATCTCGCCCGCCGTCGTGAAATCGGCGTACTGGAGGCGGGCCGCCGGCTGCTGCGCGGCAGCGGCATCACGACGTACCTCGTCGACACCGGCCTGCCCGGCGATCTCACCGGCCCCGACGAGCTCGCCTCCGCGGCCGCCGCCGAGGCGCGCGAGATCGTGCGCCTGGAGCTCCTCGCCGAACAGGTCGCCGACACATCAGGCACCGTCGAGTCCTTCCTCGCCAACCTCGCCGAGGCGGTGCACGGCGCCGCCGCGCACGCCGTCGCCTTCACCTCCGTGGCCGGCGTCCGGCACGGCCTCGCGCTCGCGCCCGAGCCGCCCGGGCCGGGCGAGGTGCGGGGCGCGGCGGGCCGCTGGCTGGCGGCCCGCCGGGTGGGCGGGGAGCTCAGCGACCCGGTGCTGCTACGGCACCTGCTGTGGATCGCCGTCGCCTCAGGACTGCCCCTGCAACTGCACGCGGGGCTCGGCGAGCCCGGCCTGCGCGTCGACCGCACCGACCCCGTCCTCCTGACGGACTTCGTCCGCGCGACGGCCGGCCTCGGCACCGACCTGGTCCTGCTGCACGGCTACCCCTACCACCGCCACGCCGCCCACCTCGCCGGCGTCTTCCCGCACGTCTACGCCGACTCCGGCGCCGCTCTCGTGCGCACCGGCGCCCGCGCGGCGACGATCCTCGCGGAGATCCTGGAACTGGCCCCCTTCGGCAAGATCCTCTTCTCCAGCGGCGCCCACGGCCTCCCCGAACTCCACGTCGTGGGCGCCCGGCTCTTCCGCGAGGCCCTGGGCCGGGTGCTGGGCTCCTGGGTCACCGAGGGGGCGTGGTCACCGGCGGACGCGCGGCGGGTGGCGGGGCTGATCGCGGCGGGGAACGCGCGCAGGGTGTACGGCCTGGAGTGAGGTGTACAGACTGGGCGGATGCAGACCGACGCGTTACTCGACCGCTTCCTCACCGGCCTCAAGGCGCTGGACCCGCTCGCCGTCTGGGCGCACGGCTCGCTCGCCGGGGGTGACTACCAGGAGGGCCGCAGCGACCTGGACCTGATCGCCGTACTGGGCGATCCGGTCACACCACGGACGGTCTGGCGGCTGGCGCTGTCGCACGCCCGGCTGCGGAACGAACCGCTCGCCGGGCAACTGCACTGCACCTATCTGACACCGGACACGGCGGGCGACCCCGCCCGGCGTCATCTGACCTGGGCCCACCAGGAGCTCTTCAAACGGCCGGTCACCCCGGTGACCCGGCGTGAGCTGCACAGCTTCGGGCGGGTGCTGCACGGGAAGGCGCCCGCGGGGCTGCTGCCGCCGGTGCCGGACCGGGAGCTGGGCGACTTCGTGGTGCGCGACCAGCGGGACTTCTGGCGGCCGGCCCTCGACAACCGCCCGCTGTGGACCCGGGACGTGTGGGTCGACCTGGGGATGCTCACCTTCGCCCGCGCGACCGTCACCCTGCGCGACGGCCGGCTGATCTCCAAGCGCGAGGCCCTGGACCTGCTGCCCGGTCTCGGGGCGCCCGCCGAGGTCGTCGAGGACATCCGCAGGCGGCGCTACGACGCCCCCGCCCCGCCGGCCGAGGAGTGGCGGGCGCGCCGGGGCGAGCTGACCAGGAGCTACCTGGGTCCGGCGATCGACGCGCTCGTGGCCTCGTACGCCTGAGGCACCTCGGGCAGGGCTGCCTCGGGCCGCTCCCGCAGCGCCAGCAGCACCCGCAGGACCGCGATCCACACCAGGGCCGAGCCCAGCATGTGCAGGCCGACCAGGAACTCGGGCAGGTCGGTGAAGTACTGGACGTACCCGAGGACACCCTGCGCGAGGAGGACCAGGAAGAGGTCGCGGGTGCGGTGCAGGGGACCCTTGGGGGCGTCGACCGCCTTGAGGACGAACCACAGGGCGAACGTCAGCGACACCACGATCCAGGCCAGCACTGCGTGCGCCTTGCTGACCGTCTCCCAGTCCAGCGGCATCCGCTCGACCTCGCTGGAGTCGCCCGCGTGCGGGCCGGCGCCGGTCACCACCGTGCCGACCGCGATGAGCAGGACGGCGGCCGCGACCAGGAACCACACCAACTGCTGCACGGCCTTGCCGACCAGCGCCCGCGGTGCCTCGTCACCCTCCCTGGTGCGCTGCCACATCACGGTGGCGACCGCGATCAGGCCCGAGGTGAGCAGGAAGTGCGCCGCGACCGTGTACGGGTTGAGGCCGACGAGGACCACGATCCCGCCGAGGACCGCGTTGCCCATCACGACCCAGAACTGTGCCCAGCCCAGCCGGGTCAGACTGCGCCGGTACGGCTTCTCGGAGCGGGCGGCGATGATCGCCCAGCCGACCGCCGCGCACAGCACGTAGGTCAGCATGCGGTTGCCGAACTCGATGGCGCCGTGGAAGCCCATCTCGCTGGTGGCGGTGAGCGAGTCGTCGGTGCACTTGGGCCAGGTCGGGCAGCCGAGCCCGGACCCGGTGAGTCGCACCGCACCGCCGGTGACCACGATGACCACCGACATCACGAGCGCGGCGAGGGCCGCTCGCCGGACGGTCCGTGGGGTGGGGGTCCAGCGTGCGGCGATGAAGGCGAGGGGGTTGCGGACGGCCGCTACGGCGTCGGCGCGGGTCACGTTTGGCACGCGTTCCATCGTAAGGGGGCCGCTTGTGCACGCTTTCACGAGGGTCCCCGGGCGCCTCACTCCCAGCGGAAGAACCTCCCGGCCGCCGCCAGGCCGACGACGGCCCACACCGCCAGGATCCCCAGGTCGGCCCATGGCATCCCCGCCCCGTGCTGGAGCACGTCCCGCAGGCCGTCGGACAGGGCCGAGATCGGCAGGAGTCCGAGGACGTCCTGGGCGCCGGCCGGGAACTTGTCCAGCGGAACGATGACCCCACCCCCGACCAGGAGCAGCAGGAAGACCAGGTTGGCGGCGGCCAGCGTCGCCTCGGCCTTCAGGGTGCCCGCCATCAGCAGGCCGAGGCCCGAGAAGGCGGCCGTGCCGGCGATCAGCAGGAGCAGGACGGCGAGGGGGTTGCCGTGCGGGGACCAGCCCAGCGCGAAGGCGATCACGGTCAGCAGGGCGACCTGGAGGACCTCGGTGACCAGCACGGACAGCGTCTTCGCGGCCATCAGGCCCCAGCGGGGCAGCGGGGAGGACGCCAGCCGCTTCAGGACGCCGTACCGGCGCTCGAAGCCGGTCGCGATCGCCTGGCCCGTGAACGCGGTCGACATCACGGCGAGCGCGAGGATGCCGGGCGCGAGGAAGTCCACCGCCTCGCCCTCGCCCGTGTCGACGATGTCGACCGAGCTGAACAGCACCAGCAGCAGGGTCGGGATCACGACGGTCAGCAGCAACTGCTCGCCGTTGCGCAGGAGCATCCTCGTCTCCAGCGCCGCCTGGGCCGCGATCATGCGGGGGAGGGGGGCCGCGCCCGGCTTCGGGGTGTAGGTACCAGTGGCGGTCACGAGCGCAGCTCCTTGCCGGTCAGCTCCAAGAAGACGTCCTCCAGGGTGTGCCGTTCCACCGAGATCCGGTCCGGCATCACGCCGTGCTGGGCGCACCACGACGTCACCGTCGCCAGCAGCTGCGGGTCGACCTTGCCGTTCACCCGGTACGAGCCCGGCGTCAGCTCGGCGGCGGAGCAGTCCGCGGGCAGGGCCTTGAGCAGGGAGCCGATGTCCAGGCCGGGGCGGCCGGTGAAACGGAGCGTGTTCTCGGCGCCGCCCCGGCACAGCTCCTCGGGGGAGCCCTGGGCGATGACCCGGCCGGCGTCGATGATCGCCACGTCGTCGGCGAGCTGCTCGGCCTCGTCCATGTAGTGGGTGGTGAGGATGACGGACACGCCGTCGGCGCGCAGATCCCGTACGAGATCCCAGGTGGCGCGGCGGGCCTGCGGGTCGAGACCGGCCGTCGGCTCGTCGAGGAACACCAGCTCCGGGCGCCCGACCACGGCCATCGCCAGCGCGAGCCGCTGCTGCTGCCCGCCGGACAGCCGGCGGTACGTGGTCCGGCCGCAGGAGCCGAGCCCGAGCCGTTCGATCAGCGCGTCCACGTCCAGCGGATGCGCGTGCAGCTTCGCCACGTGCCGCAGCATCTCGTCGGCCCGCGCACCCGAGTACACGCCCCCGGACTGCAGCATCACTCCGATCCGGGGTCGCAGGTCGGAGGCCTGTCTCACCGGGTCGAGGCCGAGGACGCGCACGGTGCCGGAGTCCGGCTTGCGGTACCCCTCGCAGGTCTCGATCGTCGTCGTCTTGCCGGCGCCGTTGGGGCCGAGGACGGCGGTGACGCCCGCCCGGGCCGCCAGATCGAGGCCGTCCACCGCGGTCTTCGTCCCGTACCGCTTCACCAGGGCCTGGACCCGGACGACAGGCTCAGTTCGCATGGCTCCAGAGTCTAGGTTCGCGGCCGGGGGCTCGGGTCGGCGGGTGGAGAGTCCGCCCCCGGACGGTCCGCGCACCGCCCGGGTCCGGACAGCTGCGGACGTGGTGCGCCGGGCAGGGACGGTGAGGTTCAGGCAGGCGGAAGCAGGATCTCCTCCCCGCGCGGCCGGTGCAGGGGCAGCCATCGCTCGGCGTAGGCCACGGCGTCCGCGACCGGGAACAGGCGGGCGTCGGCCGCGCCCACCTTTCCCCGTACGACCGGACGGTCCCGTTCGAAGTCATGGCCGAGTTCGTCGAAGCGGTCGGAGTCGACGGACACCTCGGTGACGACCTCCCAGCCTCCGCCGGGCGCGGGCCGGCCCACGGCGACCAGGGGCGACTCGATGCGGTATTCGGCCAGGTGGAAGCTGGTGCAGCTGTCGTAGCCGGCGCCCAGCAGCAGGACGCGCGCGCCGAGTTTCTCCAGCCGGGCAAGGGGGCTCTGCTCGCCCAGCCGGCAGTCCGGCGCGTGCCCTTCCACGATCTCCGCCGCGCGCGGACCGAGCGCCGCGAACGAGGTCTGCGGATGCGCGCTGCGCAGGGCGCCGGGCCAGGTGCGCACGGTCTCGGGGATCACGCCGACCCCGCGGGTGGGGGTGATCAGCGGGTCGTACGGGGGCATGGCGGTCCTGATCCGCTCCCACCACTCCTCGGGCACGGGCGGGTTGCCCCATATCGCCGGGTCGGACAGGTCGCCGGACTGGGTGGGGACCACGAGCGTGCCGCTCCTGCCGAGCGCGTCCCGCAGCCCCTGGACGACCGCGACGGCGCCTCCGCAGACCCAGCCGAGTGAGCTGAGCGACGAGTGGACGAGGAGGGTTTCTCCTGTGTCGACACCCAGTCGGCGCAACGCGGTGGCGAGGGTGTCGCGGGTGACAAGTGGGCCGGTCGGAGGGGGTGTGGGCATGGTCCGGAGTGTCCTCGATGAGGGGCTCGGGGGCCAGTGTTTCAACCGCACCTCTGACCGATCAAAGATCGTTTCCGCAGGTCAGATTAGGTATGCCTAAGTGACGTAGGGCACCGTCCGGTGGTCCGGACGCGGCTTGCCCGACTCTGAGGAATTACGCAACAATGGCGTTGTGAAAAACGTCGGCGAGGCTCGGGAGACCCCCACGGGGGCCCCTCAGGAGGAGCTAGCGACCGGTGAGCGCTCGACGCGCAACCGGGTCGCGCGGTCCATCCTGGACCACGGGCCGTCGACCGTCGCCGAGCTGGCGGGACGGCTGGGCCTCACTCAGGCCGCCGTACGCCGACATCTCGACGCACTGGTCGCCGACGACGTCGTGGAGGCACGAGAGCAGCGGGTGTACGGAGCGCGGACGCGGGGCCGTCCCGCCAAGGTCTTCGCCCTCACCGACTGCGGCCGTGACGCCTTCGACCAGTCGTACGACCAGCTCGCCGCGGACGCGCTGCGCTGGATCCAGGAGCGGTTCGGCGGGGACGAGGCCGTCGTCGCCTTCGCGCGCGCGAGGATCGCCGAACAGGCCGCCGCGTACCGCGAGGCGATCGAGGCCGCCGCCCCCGAGGAGCGCACCGAAGCCCTGGCCAAGGCCTTGAGCGCGGACGGGTACGCTGCTACGGCGCGGAGCGCACCGGTCGGCGAGCAGCTGTGCCAGCACCACTGTCCCGTCGTCCACGTCGCGGAGAAGTTCCCCCAGCTGTGCGATGCGGAGACCGAGATCTTCTCCCAGCTGCTCGGAACGCACGTCCAGCGACTGGCGACCATCGCGCACGGCGACGGCGTCTGCACGACGTTCATCCCCAAGATTTCCCAGACCACCCACAACGCATCTGCCAGCACGGCCGGGAGGAACCCCGCATGACTCTCCCCACGGAGACTGCCCACCCCGAACTCGAGGGTCTGGGCAAGTACGAATACGGCTGGGCCGACTCCGACGAGGCCGGTGCAGCGGCGAAGCGCGGTCTGAACGAGGACGTCGTCAAGGACATCTCCGGGAAGAAGTCCGAGCCGGAGTGGATGACCAAGCTCCGCCTCAAGGGCCTGCGGCTCTTCGAGAAGAAGCCCATGCCGAACTGGGGCTCGGATCTGTCGGGCATCGACTTCGACAACATCAAGTACTTCGTGCGCTCCACGGAGAAGCAGGCGGAGTCCTGGGAGGACCTGCCCGAGGACATCAAGAACACGTACGACAAGCTCGGCATCCCGGAGGCGGAGAAGCAGCGCCTCGTCGCCGGTGTCGCGGCCCAGTACGAGTCGGAGGTCGTCTACCACCAGATCCGTGAGGACCTGGAGGAGCAGGGCGTCATCTTCCTCGACACCGACACCGCGCTGAAGGAGCACCCGGAGCTCTTCAAGGAGTACTTCGGGACCGTCATCCCCGCCGGTGACAACAAGTTCGCGGCCCTGAACACCGCGGTGTGGTCCGGCGGCTCCTTCATCTACGTCCCGCCGGGCGTCCACGTCGAGATCCCGCTCCAGGCCTACTTCCGCATCAACACGGAGAACATGGGCCAGTTCGAGCGGACCCTGATCATCGTCGACGAGGGTGCCTACGTGCACTACGTCGAGGGTTGTACGGCCCCGATCTACAAGTCCGACTCGCTGCACAGCGCCGTCGTCGAGATCATCGTCAAGAAGAACGCCCGCTGCCGCTACACGACCATCCAGAACTGGTCGAACAACGTCTACAACCTGGTCACCAAGCGCGCCGTCGCCTACGAGGGCGCGACCATGGAGTGGATCGACGGCAACATCGGCTCCAAGGTGACGATGAAGTACCCGGCCGTCTACCTGATGGGCGAGCACGCCAAGGGCGAGACCCTGTCCATCGCCTTCGCGGGCGAGGGCCAGCACCAGGACGCCGGCGCCAAGATGGTCCACATGGCCCCGAACACCTCCTCCAACATCGTCTCCAAGTCGGTGGCGCGAGGCGGTGGCCGTACCTCCTACCGCGGTCTGATCGAGATCGGCGAGGGCGCCCCGGGCTCCAAGTCGAACGTCCTGTGCGACGCGCTGCTCGTCGACACCATCTCCCGCTCCGACACGTACCCCTACGTGGACGTCCGTGAGGACGACGTGTCCATGGGCCACGAGGCGACCGTCTCCAAGGTCTCCGAGGACCAGCTCTTCTACCTGATGAGCCGCGGTCTCTCCGAGGACGAGGCGATGGCCATGATCGTGCGCGGCTTCGTCGAGCCCATCGCCAAGGAACTGCCGATGGAGTACGCGCTGGAGCTCAACCGGCTGATCGAGCTGCAGATGGAGGGCGCGGTCGGCTGACACCGGCCCCGCCGTCCCCGGCAGCAGCGGCCCGCCCCCTTCGGGCGGGCCGAGATCTCCACCGACGTAGGAAAGAGAGCACAACGACAGCCATGGCTGAGGCCCAGAACATCCCCGTGGGGTCGACCACCGCGGGCTCGATCGCGGTCGCCGCTGAGTCGACCGTCGTCTCGCGCATGAGCGCGCCCCCCTCCTTCGACGTGGCGGACTTCCCCGTACCGCACGGCCGTGAGGAGGAATGGCGGTTCACCCCGCTGGAGCGCCTGCGCGGTCTGCACGACGGCACCGCCGTCGCCGACGGCAACGGCGTGAAGGTCGACATCCAGGCCCCCGAGGGCGTCACCGTCGAGGCCGTCGGCCGTGACGACGCCCGGCTCGGCAAGGCGGGCACCCCCGTGGACCGCGTCGCCGCCCAGGCCTACTCGGCGTTCGAGAAGGCCGGCGTGGTCACCGTCCCCAAGGAGACGGTGCTGACCGAGCCGATCCGCATCGCCGTGCACGGCGAGGGCGGGACCGCCTTCGGCCACCAGATCGTCGAGCTGGGCGCCTTCGCCGAGGCCGTCGTCGTCATCGACCACACCGGTGACGCCGTGCTCGCCGCCAACGTCGACTACATCCTGGGCGACGGCGCCAAGCTGACCGTCGTCTCGGTCCAGGACTGGGACGACAAGGCCGTGCACGTGGCCCAGCACAACGCCCTCGTCGGCCGCGACGCGAGCTTCAAGTCCGTGGTCGTCACCTTCGGCGGCGACGTCGTCCGCCTGCACCCGCGCGTGACGTACGCCGGCACCGGCGGCGAGGCCGAGCTGTTCGGCCTGTACTTCACCGACGCGGGCCAGCACCAGGAGCACCGCCTCCTGGTCACCCACAACACCCCGCACTGCAAGTCGAACGTCGTCTACAAGGGCGCGCTCCAGGGCGACGACGCGCACGCCGTGTGGATCGGTGACGTGCTGATCGAGGCCAAGGCCGAGGGCACGGACACCTACGAGATGAACCGCAACCTGGTCCTCACGGACGGCGCGCGCGTCGACTCGGTCCCGAACCTGGAGATCGAGACGGGCGAGATCGTCGGCGCGGGCCACGCCTCCGCCACCGGCCGCTTCGACGACGAGCAGCTCTTCTACCTGATGGCCCGCGGCATCCCGGAGCACGATGCCCGCCGCCTCGTGGTCCGTGGCTTCTTCGCCGAACTGGTCCAGCAGATCGGTGTCCCGGACATCGAGGAGCGCCTCATCGCCAAGATCGAAGAGGAGCTGGAGGCGTCGGTCGCATGACGTCGTTCGTACGCGCCTGCGGGCTGAGCGAGCTGGAGGAGGACACCCCGAAGCGGGTGGAACTCGACGGCACGCCGGTGTCCCTCGTGCGGACCGAGGGCGAGGTGTTCGCGATCCACGACATCTGCTCGCACGCGAACGTCTCCCTGTCGGAGGGCGAGGTGGACGACTGCCACATCGAGTGCTGGCTGCACGGCTCGCGCTTCGACCTCCGTTCCGGCAAGCCCGACGCCCTTCCGGCGACGCGCCCCGTCCCCGTATACCCCGTAAAGATCGAAGGGGACGACGTGCTCGTCTCCCTCACCCAGGAGTCCTGAGGCACCCATGGCAACGCTTGAAATCCGAGACCTGCACGTCACCGTCGAGGCCGACAACGCCACGAAGGAGATCCTCAAGGGCGTCGACCTCACCGTGAAGCAGGGCGAGACGCACGCCATCATGGGCCCCAACGGCTCCGGCAAGTCGACCCTCGCCTACTCCCTCGCGGGTCACCCGAAGTACACGATCACCAGCGGCACCGTCACCCTCGACGGCGAGGACGTCCTGGAGATGTCCGTCGACGAGCGCGCCCGCGCGGGCCTGTTCCTGGCGATGCAGTACCCGGTCGAGGTCCCCGGCGTCTCGGTCTCCAACTTCCTGCGCACCTCCGCCACCGCCATCCGTGGCGAGGCGCCCAAGCTGCGCACCTGGGTGAAGGAGGTCAAGGAGGCCATGGAGCGCCTCAACATGGACCCCTCCTTCGCCGAGCGCAACGTCAACGAGGGCTTCTCCGGCGGTGAGAAGAAGCGCCACGAGATCCTCCAGCTGGAACTGCTCAAGCCGAAGGTCGCGATCCTCGACGAGACCGACTCCGGTCTCGACGTCGACGCCCTCCGCATCGTCTCCGAGGGCGTCAACCGCGTCCGCGAGACCGGCGAGGTCGGCACCCTGCTGATCACGCACTACACGCGCATCCTGCGCTACATCAAGCCTGACCACGTCCACGTCTTCTCCGCCGGCCGGATCGTGGAGTCCGGCGGCGCCGAGCTGGCGGACAAGCTGGAGGACGAGGGCTACGAGGCATACACGAAGGGTGGCGCATCCGCGTGACACAGCTGCCGGGCCTCCTCGACACCGAGGCGATCCGCAAGGACTTCCCGATCCTGGACCGTCTGGTCCACGACGACCGGAAGCTCGTGTACCTGGACAACGCGGCGACCTCGCAGAAGCCGCGCCAGGTGCTGGACGCCCTGAGCGAGTACTACGAGCGGTACAACGCCAACGTCCACCGCGGTGTGCATGTGCTCGCCGAGGAGGCCACGGCGCTGTACGAGGGCGCGCGCGACAAGGTCGCGGAGTTCATCAACGCGCCCAGCCGCGACGAGGTGATCTTCACCAAGAACGCCTCCGAGTCGCTCAACCTCGTGGCGAACATGCTGGGCTGGGCCGAGGAGCCCTACCGCGTGGACTCCGAGACCGAGATCGTCATCACGGAGATGGAGCACCACTCCAACATCGTGCCGTGGCAGCTGCTGTCGCAGCGCACGGGCGCGAAGCTGAAGTGGTTCGGCCTGACCGACGACGGCCGCCTCGACCTCTCCGACATCGACGAGATCATCACGGAGAAGACGAAGATCGTCTCCTTCGTCCTGGTCTCGAACATCCTCGGCACGGTCAACCCGGTCGAGGCGATAGTCCGCCGTGCGCAGGAGGTCGGCGCCCTGGTCTGCGTCGACGCCTCGCAGGCCGCGCCGCACATGCCGCTGGACGTCCAGGCCCTCCAGGCCGACTTCGTGGCCTTCACCGGCCACAAGATGTGCGGCCCGACCGGCATCGGCGTGCTGTGGGGCCGCCAGGAGCTGCTCGAGGACCTGCCCCCGTTCCTGGGCGGCGGCGAGATGATCGAGACGGTGTCGATGCACTCCTCGACGTACGCCCCGGCGCCCCACAAGTTCGAGGCGGGCACGCCCCCGATCGCGCAGGCGGTCGGCCTGGGCGCGGCGATCGACTACCTCACGTCGATCGGCATGGACAAGATCCTCGCCCATGAGCACGCGCTCACCGAGTACGCGGTGCGGAAGCTGAGCGAGGTCCCCGACCTTCGGATCATCGGCCCCACCACGGCCGAGGACCGCGGCGCGGCGATCTCCTTCACCCTCGGCGACATCCACCCGCACGACGTGGGCCAGGTCCTCGACGAGCAGGGCATCGCCGTCCGCGTCGGCCACCACTGCGCGCGCCCGGTCTGCCTCCGGTACGGAATTCCCGCGACCACGCGAGCGTCGTTCTATCTGTACTCCACGCCCGCCGAGATCGACGCACTGGTCGAGGGGCTGGAGCACGTACGGAACTTCTTCGGCTGAGAGGCGTGCTGTGAAGCTGGACTCGATGTACCAGGAAGTCATCCTGGACCACTACAAGAACCCGCACGGGCGTGGTCTGAGGGACGGCGACGCCGAGGTACACCACGTCAACCCCACGTGCGGCGACGAGATCACCCTGCGCGTGAAGTACGACGGCACGAAGATCGAGGACGTCTCGTACGAGGGCCAGGGCTGCTCCATCAGCCAGGCCAGCGCCTCCGTTCTCAACGAACTTCTCGTGGGCAAGGACCTGTCCGAGGCGCAGAAGATCCAGGAGACCTTCCTGGAGCTGATGCAGTCCAAGGGCCGGATCGAGCCGGACGACGCGATGGAGGAGGTGCTGGAGGACGCGGTCGCGTTCGCCGGTGTCTCCAAGTACCCGGCCCGGGTCAAGTGCGCCCTCCTGAGCTGGATGGCGTGGAAGGACGCGACGGCCCAGGCGCTGGGCGCCGACGCCGAAAGGAAGACGGCATGAGCGAGACCGTGGAGATGAAGCCGGCCTCGGAGGAGGAACTCCGTGAGGCCCTGATGGACGTCGTCGACCCCGAACTGGGCATCGACGTCGTCAACCTGGGTTTGATCTACGGCATCCACATCGACGACTCCAATGTGGCCACCGTCGACATGACCCTGACCTCCGCGGCCTGCCCGCTGACGGACGTCATCGAGGACCAGGCCAAGTCCGCCACGGACGGTCTGGTCAGCGAGCTGCGCATCAACTGGGTGTGGATGCCGCCGTGGGGCCCCGACAAGATCACGGACGACGGCCGTGATCAGCTTCGGGCCCTCGGCTTCAACGTCTGAGGTCCATCGGCCGAGGACAGACGTCCGAGGTCCACCGACCGTGGAAAGCGGCGGCACCCACCGGGTGCCGCCGCTTTCCGCATCCGCTCAGCGGGCTCAGGCGAGCCCCTCCACCAGCCGGAAGGCCGAGTCGGCGCGGTACTGACCGCTGTACTCGAAGCGCTCCAGCTTCAGCTGGAAGTTCTCGTGACGGAGGAAGTAGCCCGGGTAGTTCACCGACTCCAGCATGACCGTGCCGCCGTAGGAGGCGCGGGCGCAGAAGGTGGCGTCCTGCTGGAACAGGGACGAACCGTCGTTGCTCTGCTTGACCAGGACGAAGCTGCGGTGACGCAGGTAGGTGCCGTCCGAGGTGAGGAAGGAGTAGCAGGAGGAGTTGGCGAGCCCCTTGACCAAGGTGAAGGTGGAGTCCTCGCGCTGCTCGCGTCCGGAGCCGATGGCGTCGAGCCGGACATAACCGTTCCTCAGGTGCCAGTAGCGGTCGGGGTAGTTGACCGACTGCACGGACCGCTGCACGACCCTGGGCTTGGGATCGGACGCGTCCTTGGGCGGCTTGGCCGCCGGCGTGGACGGGGCGGCAGAGGCCCGGGGCGACGAACTGCCCTGCGGTCGCGGCGAGGCGGACGCCGAGGGCGACGCGGAGGCGGACGCGGACGGCGACGGGCTCCTGCTCCCGGCCGGAGCCGCGGCGGAACCGCTCGGCAACGGCGTGGGGAAGGAGATCAACCCCGACGAGTCCTCCTTGTCGGAGGTGGTCCGTCCCTCACGAGTGGCTGACGTCTTTTCATCGGCCCGGTCGTTGACGGCTATTGCCGTCACGCAGGCCACGATGGTGGCCACGGCGAGAGCGCCGGCCAGCCACAGCCGTCGCGTTCCGGGAGCCCGGGAGGTGTCCGGGGCCCAACCGTTCTCCCAAGGATGCTCCAGGGAAGGCCGGGACTTGTTGTCTGGCATGCGCTGTTCCTCTCGCGGCGTTGCGCCTGACGGCGGCCGCGGCTGCGATGGCCCGGTGTGTGAACGGTGAAACAGTAGTGGATGCTGTGACTCGCGAGTAGCAGTTTGAGCGAGCGGTTTCCATAACGGTTTCTCACCCCTCCGCCTTGAGGTCCGCCGATATGTACGCCCGTACGCATGCTGTGTACGCTCGTACATATGGGATGCCTGACGTTGGCCGGCGCCATCGCCGCCGAGGTGGCCGCGACGACCGCCATGAAGTACAGCGACGGCTTCACGAGACTCTGGCCGTCCCTTCTGACGGCCATCGGCTACGTGGTGTCCTTCGCCCTGCTCGCCCAGACCCTGAAGTCCGTCGGGATCGGAACGGCTTACGCGATCTGGGCCGGCGTCGGCACCGCGTCGATCGCCGTCATCGGCCTCGTCCTCTTCGGGGAGGCCCTCACCTTCACCAGGGTCGCCGGCATCCTGCTGATCGTCGGGGGAGTGGTGGTGCTCAACCTGGGAGGCGCGCACTGATGCCCCGTCGCCACGACCCCGACCGCCGGCAACGGATCATCGACGCGGCGATCCGCGTCGTGGGGAGGAAGGGCCTGGCCGGCCTGAGCCATCGCACGGTGGCCGCCGAGGCGGACGTCCCGCTCGGCTCCACGACGTACCACTTCACGACCCTGGACGACCTGATGGTCGCCGCCCTCCGGCAGGCGAACGAGGGCTTCGCCCGACTCGTCGCGCAGCGTGGAAGCCTGACGAACACTCACGCCGACCTGCCCGCCGAACTCGCCGCCCTGATGGGCGAGTGGCTGGCCGGCGACCGCACCGGGGTCGAGCTGGAGTACGAGCTCTATCTGGCCGCCCTGCGCCGCCCGCCCCTGCGCCCGGTGGCCGCCGAGTGGGCCCAGGACCTCGCCGACCTCCTCACGCCCCGCACGGACCCGACGACGGCACGCGCCCTCGTGGCCCTCATGGACGGCATCTGCCTCCAGGTCCTCCTGACGGACGTGCCCTACGACGAGGAGTACGCGAGGGAGGCACTGGCCCGCCTCATTCCGCCCGCAAGTCCCTGACCGCCGTCAACGCCGCCTCCACGCCGGCCACCACATCGGTCACCGGGTACTGCACGTCCCGCACCACCCGCTCCCGGTCCACCACCAGCGTCAGCCGCTTCAACCGCGTCGCCCCCGCCGCCCGGAACGTCGGCAGCCGCAGCGCGGTGATCAGCGCGAGCTCGGCATCCGACAACAGGGGAAAGCTGAGCCGCTCCTTGCGCGCGAACGCCGCCAGCTCGTCCGGACGTTGAGTGGACACCCCGTGCACCACGGCGCCGGCGGCGGCGAACTCGGCGTACCGGTCCCGGAAGGTGCAGGACTCCAGGGTGCAGCCGGGAGCGCCCGGGATCTCCGACCACCCCGGCGGACAGGCATCCGCACGCGCATAGGCCCCCGGGAAGCAGTACAGAACGGTGTAAGGCGCACCACCCCCCACCGGATCCCGCAACGCACCCCCCAGATCCACCAACTGGAGCTCGGGCACCCGACTGCCGACCAACTCGTGCACGCGCCGCGCCTCCACGGACGCCTCCGCCGCGGTGGCCGTGGGGCTCCCGTCCCCCAGCACCCAGGCATCCCCCCAGTCCTGAAGAGCGACGAGCACGGGCAACAGGGCGCGGCCGCGGGGCGTGAGCCGGTACTCGTGCCGCACGGGCCGCTCCTGATAAGGCACCCGGGCGAGCACGTCCGCGTCCACCAGCAGCCGCAACCGCTCGGTCAGCACCTTCCGGGACAGCCCCAGCTCACGTTGCAGCGCGTCGAAGCGGTGCACCCCGCGCGCGGTGTCCCGCACGATCAGCAAGGTCCACCAGTCGCCGACGACGTCCAGGGCCTGTGCGACGGCGCAGGTGGAATCCTCCAGGCTCGTCCTGCGGGCCATGCGCTGCCGTCCCTTCGTCGCTCGGGCGTCGTCGCCCCGGGGCTGCCATGCTGACACAGTCAGTTTCCAAAGGGAACTTCCCGGGGTCGAGGGACCTGAGCGCGGCCGGGCGCCCCATCCGGCACGGAGCGCACCACACCGCGCCGCACCGCACATACCGCCACCTGAGACGCCACCCCGCTGGTTAGCCTCCGCGGCCCCCCGCCGGTTAGGTTTCCCTCATGACCGACACCACTGCTCCTCGCACCACCGGCGCCGCGGCCGCCGGCCTCGCCACCGTCGCCGCCGACGGCACCGTTCTCGACACCTGGTTCCCCGCGCCCGAGCTCGCCGCCGAGCCCGGCCCGTCCGGCACCGAGCGCCTGTCCGCCGAGAAGGCCGTGGAGCTGCTCGGTGAAGGCGCCGCGAAGGCGATCGGCCCGGACGCCCGCCGTGGCGTCGAGGTGGTCGCGGTCCGCACGGTCATCGCCTCCCTCGACGACAAGCCGATCGACACGCACGACGCCTACCTGCGCCTGCACCTGCTCTCCCACCGCCTGGTCAGGCCGCACGGCCAGAGCCTGGACGGCATCTTCGGCCTCCTCGCCAACGTCGCCTGGACCTCCCTCGGCCCGGTCGCGGTCGACGACGTCGAGAAGGTCCGCCTCAACGCGCGCGCCGAGGGCCTGCACCTCCAGGTGACCTCGATCGACAAGTTCCCGCGCCTGACGGACTACGTGGCGCCCAAGGGCGTCCGCATCGCCGACGCCGACCGCGTCCGCCTGGGCGCGCACCTCGCCGAGGGCACCACGGTCATGCACGAGGGCTTCGTGAACTTCAACGCGGGCACGCTCGGCACGTCGATGGTCGAGGGCCGCATCTCCGCCGGCGTGATCGTCGGCGACGGCTCCGACATCGGCGGCGGCGCCTCCACCATGGGCACCCTCTCCGGCGGCGGCAACGTGATCATCTCCATCGGCGAGCGCTGCCTGATCGGCGCCGAGGCGGGCGTCGGCATCGCCCTCGGCGACGAGTGCGTGGTCGAGGCCGGCCTCTACGTCACCGCGGGCACCCGCGTGACGATGCCCGACGGCCAGATCGTCAAGGCCCGCGAACTCTCCGGCGCCTCCAACATCCTCTTCCGCCGCAACTCGGTCACCGGCACGGTCGAGGCCCGCCCGAACAACGCGGTGTGGGGCGGCCTGAACGAGATCCTGCACAGCCACAACTGAGCCCGGTCCGGAGCCCCGCGAGCGCCCTCCCCGCCCCACCGGCGGGCGGGCGCTTCGTCATGTCGGCAGCGCTGCGGCGAACCGTGTCAGCGTGGTGAAGTCGTCCTCTCGCAGGCCCACCCGGGGATTGACGTGGTGCAGCAGAGCCGGTGCGGGATGGTGGTGGGCGACGTAGGCCTCGTCGGCGGGTGACTGCTCGTCGTCCACCCAGGCGAAGGGACGCCCCGCGGCGTGGGCGACGAGGATCTCGGTCTTCCAGTGGACCTCGTCGTTCCGCAGGGCGAGCAGGCGGTCCCCGAAGTCGACGTACGGCAGCTCGGGCAACCCGATCACGGGAGCGATCCAACGGTTGGCCTCGCTCATCCACGTGGTGGCCCAGCACAGCTCGTAGGGCAGGGCCAGCAGAGCGGCACCGTGTCCGGGATGCAGCCACACCCGCAACGGGCGCCCGGGCCGCACGGTGGCCCTGATCGTCGTGTAGCCCTCGGGCCGCCGTTCCGGCTTGGCCGCGTACGGGTTGAGGGGGCCGTCGACGTCGAGGTAGAGCAGGGGACGACTCATCCGGTCACCGTAGGGGGACCGGATCAGGCTCCGCGCGGGATTTACGGGCGGGCATCACCTGCTGTGCTCAGGCCACGAAGCGCTCGTAGGCCCCCCGCAGCCCGTCCAGTGTCTCCGGTGCTGCCGGACGCAGCGGTGGCCGGACCGGGCCGGCCGGCAGGTCCAGTGCGTTCAGCAGCCCCTTGGCGGTCACCGTCCCGGGCAGCCCCGAGGCCATCATCAACTCGATGAGTTCCATGGCTCGTTGCTGGAGGAGCGCGGCTGCGTCGGTGTCACCGGCGTCGAACGTGTCGAGGATCGCGCGGAGTTGGCGGGGGACGGCGTTCGCGACCGTGCTGACGTACCCCGCCGCGCCCACCGCGTACAGTGCGAGGATCTGCTCGTCGCAGCCCGCGTAGTACGCCAACTCGGTGCGGGCCAGCACCTTCTGGGTGCCGAGGAGGTCGTAGGCGCAGTCCTTGACGGCGACGATCCGGGGGTGTGCGGCGAGCCGGATCATCGTCTCCGGCTCGATGCGGGTGCCGGTGCGTCCGGGAATGTCGTACAGCATGACGGGCAGCCCGGACGCGTCCGCGATCTCCCGGAAGTGTGCCTCCAGAGCGTCCTGCGGGGGCCGGCTGTAGTACGGGCTGACCACCAGCACGCCGTCCGCGCCCGCCTTCTCCGCCGCGAGGGCGAGGTCGACGGTGTGGCGGGTGTCGGCGGTGCCCACGCCCGCCACCAGGGACGCGCGGTCGCCGACGGCCGCCCGCACGGCCCGCACCAGCTCCGCCTTCTCGGCGTCCGTCGTGGTCGGCGACTCACCCGTCGTCCCGGACAGGACGAGCCCGTCGCAGCCCTCCGCCACCAGCCGAGCGGCGAGCCGCTGCGCGCCGTCGAGGTCGAGCGTGCCCGCCTCGGTGAAGGGCGTGATCATCGCGCAGAGGGCACGACCGAAGGGAGAGGCCAAGGAGCGTGGATTCGTCATGGGGGTAGTCTCGGCACGAGCATCGTGAAGCTCCACTTAAATTTTCTACGAGGTATTTGTAAGAGGCGCTGAGGTGAGGGGCCTGTGCGTGCTGGTCCGGGCTCGGCCGGCGCAGCGGCGTTCGGCGTCCTCCCACTGCCGAAACCGGCCTCATGGGTCACCATGGCGGAAGACGGTCACGGATCCCGGGTCATGGGAGGCGTCATGAAGCTCGGCAAGGCACTGGCGACCGGAGTGGCGCAGGAGCGCCCGCTCGTCATCGACGACGAACTCGACGTTCCGGAAGGGCCCGCGGAGGCGAAGGCGGCCGAAGAGGCCCCCGAAGAGGTCCCGGCCGACCGATGAGGCTGCGGCTCCCCGAGGAACGCCCCACGGAGCCGCCGACCGGACACAAGATCGCCCACCCGATGCTGTCCCAGGACGGCACCCGGGCGGGCTTCACCGGTGTGTCGCTGGGCGGCGCGCTGCCGTACGGAGTCCTGGCCGAGGCGTCCTGCGTCTACGGCCTGCGGCACCGGGCGCCGCACCGCCGCTGCGACTGCGGCTTCCACTGCGTGCACGACCGCGCGGCCGCCGAGGCGCTGCTGTGCACGGCCGAGCACCGCGCGGCCGTCCTCCTCGACGTCACGGTCCTGGGCGCCTACATCCGTTTCGAGCACGGCTTCCGCTACGCCCGCCAGCGCGTGCGTACGGCGACCGTGGGCCCCTGCGCGTGCGGCGCGCCGGCCGTCGCCCTCGTCGACGCCGGCTGGGGCAGGCCGGGCTGGCGGGCCCTGGCCCCCTCCTGCGCGACCTGCGTCGGCGCGCGGACGTCCCTCTCGCCGGCCGCGTTCGCCCGGCTGGCCGGAGAGGGCCTGCGGGTCGTGGCGGCGCCCCGGACCGGAGTCGGGGACGACACCGCGCGCGACGATCTCGGTGTGCCCGAACTCGCCGCGGAGGCGGCCCTGTTGCAGGCCCGGCTCGACTGGTTCCAGACCCAGCTGGCGAGGCTCGGCGAGGGCGGTCCCGGCGGGGGCGCCCAGGGGTAGGGGCCGCCCGCCGGGGTACCCGGGTGTTCCCGAACCGAGAGGAGGCGGAACACCGTGACCGGGACCATGGAGACCCGGCCCGTCCACGACGGGCACCACACGGTCGGCGAACTCGTCGGCCAGGCCACCGAACAGCTCTCCCGGCTCGCACGGCAGGAGATCGCCCTGGCCAAGGCGGAGCTGGCCGAGAAGGGGCGCCGCGCCGGCCGCGGCGGCGGCCTGCTCGGGGCGGCGGGCGCCTTCGCCTACGCGGGCCTGCTCGCTCTCGCCGGCACGGGCGTCGCCGCCCTCTCGCTGGCGCTGCCCGTGTGGGCCGCGGCGCTCATCGTGACGGCGGTGCTGTTCGTGATCGCCGCCGTGCTGGCCGCGACCGGCCGCGCTCAGCTGCGCCGGGCCGCACCCCCCACCCCCGAGGAAGCCCTCGGCAGCGTCAGGGCCGACGTCGAGGAGATCAGGGAAAGGGCGCACCGATGACGGACAGGACGACGGCGGACGGCAGGACGGCCGGGGCCGGGGGCCCCGCGGAACTGCGTCGGCAGATAGCGGAGACCAGGAGTCAACTCGGCAACACGGTGGAGGAGCTGGCGGCGATGACGGACATCCGTGGGCGGGCACGGGCCCGCGCGGCCGACCTCAGGGACCGGGCGGGCGCGATGACGGTCCAGCTCCGCAGCACCGCCGCCCAGGCGAGCCACACCGTCCAGGAGCGGGCGAGCCGTGCGGGCCACGCCGTCCAGGACCGGGCTAAGGGCGCGAGTCACGTCGTACAGGACAGGGCCACCCACGCGGGTCACACCGTCCAGGACCGGGCCAGGGGCGCGGGCCACGTCGTACAGGACAGGGCCACCCAGGCCGGTCACACCGTTCAGCTCAAGGCGAGGGAGGCGGGACACACCCTCCAGAGCAAGGCCGCTCACGCCGGTCACGGCATGCAGGAGCGGGCCTCCCGCGCCGGTCAGGCCGTGGAGCAGGCCCCCGCGCCACTCCGTGCGCCGGCGCAGTTCGCACAGCGGCATCCGCGCCCGGTGGTGATCGTGGCGGCGGCCGGCGTGGTGCTCGTCGCGGCGGGGATCCTGGCGCGACGCAGGGCCGCTCACTCGGGCGTGTTTCGAAAGTAGCGTCGTCTGCCCGAAGGGCAGGCCTGGCGGCGTCTGGTGCGTGCGCTCGCAAGGCGGAGGGTCGCCCCGATACTGGTTGTATCGGGGCGTCCCGACAACGTGGCGAGCGTGCGTGCCAGGCGTCGCCAGGCAGACGGGACTTTCGAAACACGCCCTAGCCGAGAGGCCCCTGCCCACACGAGAGGAAGGGCCCGGCATCCCCCCGCGGGTGCCGGGCCCTTCGCCGCCGCCGGCCGCTCAGACCGACGGCGGCGTCGGGGCCGAGCCCCCGCGGCGTGACCCGGACCACGCCGCGCGCAACCGCACCGGCCACTTCCGGATGTCCCGCGGCTCGACATACGGCTCTTCCCGCACCGCCCGCCCGTCGCGGGCGACCGCCCGTTCCCGCGCCAGCTCCGCGTCGAACTCCAGCCCCAGCAGGATCGCCAGGTTGCTCAGCCACAACCACACCAGGAAGACGACGGCACCTGCGAGGGTGCCGTAAGTCCGGTTGTACAGGGAGAAGTTGGCCGCGTAGACCGCGAAGCCGGCGGATGCCACCAGCCAGACCAGGGTGGCGAGGACGCTGCCCGGGGAGACCCAACGGAAGCCCCGTCCACGGACGTTGGGGGCGGCCCAGTACAGCAGGCCGATCATCAGCACGACCAGGAGCAGCAGCACCGGCCACTTGGCGACGCCCCACAGCGCGATCGCCGCGTCGCCGAGACCCACCAGCCGCCCCGCACGCTCGGCCAGCGGTCCGGTGAAGACGACGATCAGCGCACTGGCCGCGAGCATCAGCATCAGCGTCACGGTCAGCGCCAGCCGCAGCGGCGTCAGCTTCCACACCGGGCGGCCCTCCGGCAGGTCGTACACCGCGTTGGACGCCCGGATGAACGCGGCGACGTACCCGGACGCCGACCACAGGGCGGCGAGCAGACCGACGACCGCGAGCACGCTTCCGGTGCCGCCGCTCTCGCCGAGCTGGACCACCGCGTTCCGCAGGATGTCCCGGGCCGGTCCCGGCGCCAACTCTCCCAGATTGTCGAGGATGTGGTCCGTGGCGCGCCGTCCCACCACACCCAGCAGCGACACCAGCACCAGCAGTGCCGGGAACAGCGACAGAACGCCGTAGTACGTCAACGCGGCGGCGCGGTCGGCGAGTTCGTCGTCGAGCAGTTCCTTCGCCGTGCGCCGCGCCACCGCCCACCACGACCGTGCGGGCAACCGACCCGGACGGTCCCTGCCGTCCATGTCATCCGTGTCCTCGTCCATGACCTGCGGGTCTCCGGAAAGGGGGCCACGAACCGCGCACTTGACCTGAATCTTGGTTGAGGTTGGAGGGTGGCGCACATGACTCGTCGTACGCACACCCATCCCGATGTCGCCGACCCGCGCACCGGCGCCCCCTTCTTCAGCACCTGGCGCGTCGGCACGCCGGAGCGCCAGACCCGGGCCGTCGAGGCCGTCGCGCACGCCTGGGAGCGGCGCCCCTGGCCCTCGGCCGGCCTGCTGGGATACCACCTCTACACCGGCCACGACGGCTCCACCCTGCTCCACCACTCCCAGTGGACGACCGAGCAGGCGTACGAGGCCTTCGTCAGGACCCACCGTCAGGAACGCAACGACGAGATCGACACCGCGGTACCCGGCATCGAGCGGCTCCGGCTCGACCGCTACCGGCGGCACCGCAGCCGCGAGCGCGCCGCCGGGGACGTACGCGTCCCGGGCCTGATCGTGACCGTGCGCATCGACTTCGAACCGTCCGCCGCCGAGCACCGCGCCGACTGGGTCGACCTCGTGCTGGGTGCCGTCGCCGACGACCCGGTCGGCCACCGCGGCCTGATCTCCGCCCACTTCCACCTCGCCACCGACGGCACCCACGTCCTCAACTACGCCGAGTGGGAGAGCGCGCAGGCCTACGACGAGGCCGTGGCCGCGCCGGAGGAGGAGCCGTGGGAGCGCGTGCGGACATACCCCGGGGTGAAGGGCTTCACCGGCAGCCGGTTCACGCACGCGGCGGGCCTCGTCCCCGACTGACCGGACCGCACCGCGCCGCGCACACGGGCGCGGAGGCGGACGAGGCAGTGCGGCGGTGCCGGCTGAACGGCGTGTTCCGCCGGCACCGGTCGAAGCCGCCTACGGCCGGCGCGCCTTACGGCTTGAAGCGCAGCACCTGCGGGTCGTGGTCGCTGATCTGGTCGTTGAACTCCGAGTTGATGTGCACGCTGTCGTACTCGAAGTCGCAGCCGCGCCGGATCGACGGGCTGACCAGGATCTGGTCGAGGACCTGGGCGTTGCCCTGGTAGACGTAGGAGTAACGCTCGCTCTTCGGCAGCGACTTGATCGCCGACCACAGCTCGCCGTCACCCTCGAGGATCCTGGCGGTGTCGGAGAACTCGAAGTCGTTGATGTCGCCGAGGGCTATGACGTCCGCGTTCTTCTGGGTGTCGAGGACGTCCTTGACGAAGGCGTTCACGAGCGCGGCCTGCTGGTGGCGCTGGGTCTCCGAGCTGCGCGCCACCGGCTGGTACTGCGAGGTCAGGGCCTGGTCGCCGCCCTTGGAGTTGAAGTGGTTGGCGATCACGAAGACCGTGCGGCCGCGGAAGACGAACTCGCCGACCAGCGGCTTGCGGCTGGAGTTCCAGGCCGCGTTCGCCGGGTCGATCCGGCCGGGGGAGACGGTGAGGGCGGCCTTGCCGCGGACCGTCGTGACGCCGACGGCGGTCGTGGCGTCACCGCCCGCGCGGTCGGTGAAGGAGACGCGCTCCGGGTTGAACAGGAACACCTGGCGGATGTTGCCGCCCGGCTCGCCGCCGTCGGTGTTGTTCGTCGGGTCGATCGAGCGCCAGTCGTACTTCGGGCCGCCCGCCGCGACGATCGCGTCGATCAGCTTGGTCACCGTCTGGTCGGCGGCGACCGTGCCGTCGTTCGTCGCGCCGTTGTTGTCCTGGATCTCCTCCAGCGACACGATGTCGGGCGACTTCAGGTTGTTCACGATCGCGGACGCGTGCTGTGCGAACGTCGCGTCGCCCGGGTCGAGGTTCTCGACGTTGTACGTCGCGACCGCCAGCTCGCCGTTCTTCTGCTTCTGCGTCGTCTCCCGCTCCAGGCCGGCGCTCTTCAGGGTGCCGATCTGGTTGGCGACGACGGTGTAGCCGCCGAACTGGTTGTAGTCCAGCGGGCCGGCGGTGGCGCCGGTGAGCTGGTCGCCGACGTTCGCGGCCGGGAAGTCGGCGACCTTGCCGAGCGACTGGATCTGCAGCCGGCCGGTGTTCTGGGAGTCGTAGGAGCCGTAGACCGTGCCGCCGCGGCGGTTGCGGTTCTCCCACGGCTTCACCGTGACCCACAGCTCGGTGAACGGGTCCGTGGCGCCGACCACGCGGACGTCGGAGACCTGGACGTTCATGCCCTCCAGGGACTCGTAGTAGTCCAGGGCGTACTTCCGCGGCTGCAGGGTGAGGCCGTTGATCGAGTTGTTCGCGGCGGGGTCGCCGGCCGGGGCGTACGCCGCCGGCACCGACCACGCGTTCACGACGGTCGCGGCCGGGACCGCGTTGCCGCTGGAGACGACGGTCACCGTCGGCCGGACGATCTCCGTCAGCGCCTGGTTGCCGGACGAGGTGCCGCCCGGGACGAACTCCGAGACCGTGCCGGAGACGGTGACGGCGTCACCGACGGCGACCTTCGGGGTGGAGCTGGTGAAGACGAAGACACCCTCACTGGTGGCGGGGTCGGCGTCCGGGTTCGGGTCCTGGATCCAGAAGCCTCTGGAGGAGCCGTAGGTGCGCACGCCGGTGACGATTCCGGTCACGTCCGTGACCTGCTTGCCGGCGTAGGGCGAGGTGCGGGTCGTGCCCTGGATGTCGTGGATGCGCACCGAGTCCGCGTGCGCGGGCGCGGCGATGACGACGGTGGACGCCGCGGAGCAGACGGCGGCGACGGTGAGCGCGGCGAGGCGCGCGGAAGACCTGCTAGGCAACGGGTTCCCTCCGGGGACGTGCATGAGCGCCGGGACGAGGGTGAGGCGTGGGGCGCGGACGGACGCGCGGAGAAAAACAGTGAACACCTGTCCCCCCAACTTCTACGCGCGTCAATCTCCTGCCTGGTCACGCCAGTTGTCAAGGTTTCAGCCATGTACAGGACCTGACTGGGAGATGAACCGGGCGGCATGGGTGGAAATCCGTCTAGGCTGAGTGACTGAGTGGCACGACACGTCCTAGGAGAACCAGCCGATGTCAGACAGCTCCCCCTTGCCGCCCGCACGGCTGCACCCCGAAGCGGAGCTGGCGCGCGACGCGCTGTCGACCCCGTTGTTCTCCCGTGCCGCCCGCCTCGCCCGCTGGGCCGGTCCCGACACCCGCGTCGACGCCGGCGGCGCTCTCGTCGACGAGCAACTGTCGGCCGCCGCCGAGGTGCTCGGACTGACCGGCGACGAGGCCGCCGCGTACGCGAGCGAGGCCTGGCGGATCGCCCTGGACGCCGGGCTGGTCGAGGTCACCGACGACGAGGCCGGCACCGTCACTGCCGGCGAGGACCTCGCCCTGCTGACCGGCGGCTCCCCGCACGACGTGCTCTCCGTCTGGCTCGGCGCCCTGGAGGCGGTCCTCGCCGACGCGAGCGTGCCCGACCTCGACGAGCTGATCGAAGCGATGGACGAGGGCGGCGAGGTCGACTTCTCCCAGCTCGACTGGGACCCCGAGCGTGAGGCCGCCTTCCTCGACGGCGTGCTCGGCAACCTCTACCTGCTCACCGTCGGTGAGGACACCCCCGGCGACGGCCCGGTCCCGCTGCCCGCGCTCGCCGCCTCCGTGATCCCCGGTGACATGACCGAACCCACCAACGACATACTGGAGCAGGTCTCCGAGGCGATGATGCGCCTCGACGACCAGTTCCGGCTCCTGGAGCCGATCGGCCTCGTCGTCCACCAGCCCGTGGACGAGGCACTCATGGGAGACGCCGAAGAGGCCACCGAGGAGCCCGCCGTCCCCGTCGACGACACCGACGTCTCCCGCTACGGCATGGTCCGCCTGACCCCGCTCGGCGTGTACGGGCTGCGGGCGCGCCTGCTGGCGGCCGGCTTCGAGGCGCCCGCCGTCGGCGACCTCGCCGACAAGGGCGCCGACGCCCTCCTCGACGGCAGTGCCACCTGGGGGCCGCGCGCCGCCCGCGCCGAGACCGAGCAGTGGCTCGCCCGCCGCGAACCCGTCGACGGCGCCCGCGAGTTGCTCGCCGCCGCCCGCGGCTCGGACGAGGGCGCGCCGCTGCGCCGGCTCCGCTGCCAGCAGGCCCTCTCCCTCGTCGGCGCGCAGGCCGAACCGGCCGTGCGGGAGGTCCTCGACGACCCCGAACTGGGCGGCCTCGCCCGGGTCTGGCTGACCGAGCTGGGCGCCTCCGACGTACCGGCCCCCTCCCAGGACCTGGTCTTCTGGCTCACCATCGACACGCTGGCCGCACAACTGGCCGCCGAGGGCAACTCCGAGGAACTGCGGGCCCTCGTCGAGGGGCTCGCACAGCAGCACGGCGGCTTCTTCGAGGCGGCCTGGCGGGTCGAGCACCCGGCCACCGCCGACGTGCTGGAGGCGATGGGACGCCTGCACCCGGACAAGCGGATCGCCAAGGAGGCCCGCAAGGCCGCGTTCAAGGCCCGGTCGCAGCACGGCGGTTGACCGATTCCCCGCCGGGGCGCCGTACGCTCCCCGGAATCGGTCCGTACCCATTCACGCAAGCGGGTGCCTTGCCGCCCTCTGCTGTTCAACCCCTGTTCAGACATGGGCGGGACGGTGTCGCCGACCGAGGTCCGCCACCCTCCACGGCACATCCAGCGTCTCAGGAGACACCATGTCGCTCACCCGCAGGGACTTCGCCAGAACATCCGCGGTCACCGGTGCCGGGGTCGCGCTGGCGGGCAGCGTCGGCGCCCTCGCCACCGCCCCCAACGCCCTCGCGTCCACCGACTCCGAGAGCGCGGCGGAGGAGTCGGCGGCCGCACACGGCGGGGCCGGAGTCGGCTACGGACCGCTGGTCCCCGACCCGAAGGGCATCCTCGCGCTGCCCGCCGGATTCAAGTACCGGATCATCACCTACAGCGGTAGGACGAAGCTGGAGTCGGGCGAGTTCACCCCCTCCAACCACGACGGCACGGCCACCTTCGACGGCCCCCGCGGCACCACCCTCCTCGTCAACAACCACGAGCTGAAGGGCCCGCGCGCCAACTGGAAGTACCCCGTCCCGCTCACCGACGGCCTCGTCTACGACCCGGCCGCGGCCGGCGGCTGCACGGTCGTCGAGGTGCGCCCCGACGGACAGGTCGCCGAATGGGTGGGCATCGCCGGCACCTCCACCAACTGCGCGGGCGGCCGCACCCCCTGGGGCACCTGGCTGACCTGCGAGGAGAACTCCGACCGGGCCGGCACCAACGGCATGACCAAGGACCACGGCTACGTCTTCGAGGTCGACCCCTGCGACCGGCGCGCCAACAGGAACCCCAAGCCGCTGAAGTTCTTCGGCCGCTACGACCACGAGGCCGTCGTCATCGACCCCCGGCGCGGCCACGCCTACCTCACCGAGGACGCCGCGAGCCCCAACGGCCTGCTCTTCCGCTGGACCCCGCCGAAGGGCTTCGAACACGGCCGCGGCAAGTTCCGCGCCCTCGCCGACGACGCCGGCATCCTCCAGGCCCCCAAGTGCTACGACTCCGGCGGCAAGTTCGTCGACGACCTCTCCCGCGCCACGAAGATCGGCACGGTGTACGGCGTGGACTGGGTCGACGTCCCCGACCGCGACGCCAAGACCGTCGCCGTGCGCAAGCAGTTCGCCGACGGTGAGATCACCCGCGCCCGCAAGCTGGAAGGCATGTGGTGGGCCGACGCAGGCGCGTACATCGTCTCCTCCTACGCCCGCGCGGAGAGCCCCGTCCAGCACGACGGCCAGGTCTGGTTCTACGACCCCAAGCGCCGCACCCTCACCCTCAAGGTCCTGCTCGGCGTCAACCCCGACCCGTCCAAGGACGGCGCCTTCGACGGCCCCGACAACATCACCGTCTCCCCCTACGGCGGCCTCGTGATCGCCGAGGACGGCGAGGGCGTCCAGCACCTGTTCGGCGCCACCGACAGCGGCCGCACCTACCCCATCGCCCGCAACGACCTGAACATCGGCACCGAGGAGTCGCCGGAGTACAGCGAGTTCACCGGCGTCACCTTCTCGCCCGACGGCCGGATCCTGTACGCCAACATCCAGACGCCGGGCATCATGCTGGCGATCACCGGGCCGTGGAAGCGCCAGAAGCGAGGCTGATCAGTCGGTTCGCACCCCGCGTGCCGCGCCTGCTGCTCGGGGGTCTGTCGGACGCCGCTCTCCGGATGGTCCCCCTGCTCGAGGCCGCCCGCGACGCCGACCGGCCGCGGGAGAACTGAGGCGCCTGCGGCGCTGAGCCGAACGGGGCCCGCGCACGTACTTCGGTACGGCTGCGCGGGCCCTTTCCGTACAGTGCATTGACATCTAACATTTCAGTTTGTGGAGCCTCTACGACCCGTGCCCCGCACCCTCCTCAGGGAGCGCGCGTACGCAGCCATCCGGGACGCCATCGTGACCGGGAGGATCGAGCCCGGCGCGGTGGTACGGGACGCCGACCTCGCGGAGCGGCTGGGGCTGTCCCGGGCGCCGGTGCGGGAGGCGTTCTCGCGGCTCGTCGACGAGGGGCTGCTGGAGAGCAAGCCGCAGAGCTACACCCGCGTCACCCCCGTCGTCGCCTCCGACGTGCGGGACGCGGCGGCCGTGGTGGGGGCCATGCACGAGCTGGTCACCCGGGTCGCGGTGCCCCGGCTGTTCGCGGCGGACGTCGAGGCGATGCGTACGGCCAACGGGCGGTTCGCCGCCGCGGTGGGCGCCGGCGACGTGGACGGCGCCCTGGACGCCGACGACGCTCTGCACGACGTCCTGGTCCGGGTGAGCGCGAACCGCGCGGCCGCCGCCACCATCGCCCGCTACACCCCCCTCATCCGGCGGCTGGAGCGACGGCGCTTCGGCGAGGGCGGCACCTGCCGCTCGGCCGGGCTGCACGACCGGCTGATCGAGGCCTGCGCGGCCGGTGACGTGGACGAGGCGGTCCGCGTGACGGCGGAGATCTGGCGCACCCTCGCCGACCTGGCCGACTCCGACGACTGACCCTGCTCCGGGAGGTCCCGTGTCCCTCGCCGCACCGTTCCCTTCGTACCCGCGCTACCCCCTCCTCTTCGGCCCCTCGCCCGTGCACCCGCTGGAACGGCTCACCGCCCACCTCGGCGGAGCCGCCCTCTGGGCCAAGCGGGAGGACTGCAACTCCGGGATCGCGTACGGCGGGAACAAGACCCGCAAGCTGGAGTACCTGGTCGCCGACGCCCTCGCGCAGGGCTGCGACACGCTGGTGTCGATCGGCGGGGTGCAGTCCAACCACACCCGGCAGGTGGCCGCCGTGGCCGCCCGGGCCGGCCTCAAGTGCGTGCTGCTGCAGGAGAGTTGGGTGGACTGGCCCGACTCCGTGTACGACAGGGTCGGCAACATCCTGATCAGCCGGCTCGCCGGGGCCGATGTCCGGCTGGTGCGGGCCGGGTTCGGGATCGGCTTCAAGGAGAGCTGGGAGCAGGCGTTGCGCGAGGTCGAGGAGGCCGGCGGCAAGCCGTACGCCATCCCGGCCGGCGCCTCCGACCATCCGCTCGGCGGCCTCGGCTTCGCCGGGTGGGCGTACGAGGTCGCCGAGCAGGAACGGGAGTCGGGGGTCTTCTTCGACACCGTGATCGTCTGCTCGGTGACCGGGTCGACGCAGGCCGGCATGGTCGCGGGGTTCGCGGCGCTGGAGGAGGCCGGTGGACGGCCCCGGCGGGTGATCGGCGTCGACGCCTCGGCCAAGCCCGCCGAGACCCGGTCGCAGATCGCCCGCATCGCCCACCGCACCGGCCGACTCATCGGCGTCGAGCGGGAGTTGACCGAGGATGACGTCGAGCTCGACGAGCGGTACCACGCCGGCGTCTACGGCGTCCCCGACGAGACCACGCTGGAGGCGATGCGGCTCGCCGCGCGGACCGAGGGCATGGTCACCGACCCGGTCTACGAGGGAAAGTCGATGGCCGGGCTGGTCGACCTGGTCGCACGCGGTGAGATCGGCCGTGACTCCACCGTGCTCTACGCCCATCTGGGCGGGCAGCCGGCGCTGAACGCGTACAGCGCGCTGTTCTGACCCGGTGGGAGCGAGCCGGAGCATCGCCTGTCTGGTGTCACCGGATGAAGTGGTGGACCATGCGGGAGGGAGTCCCCGGTTCGCGAGGAGTTGCTGGATGACGCAGGTCAAGCCCATGCGTGCGGACGCTCGCCGCAACTACGAGCGGTTGCTGAAGGCGGCGGCGGAGGCCTTCGCCGAGCATGGGGAGGGCGCGTCCCTCGACGACATCGCCAAGCGGGCGGGGGTCGGCTCCGGCACGCTGTACCGGCACTTCCCGACGCGTCAGGCGCTGCTGGAGGCGGCGTACGTCGACCGGATCGAGGCGCTCTCCGGGCGGGCCGACGAGCTCGGCGGGGAGCTGCCGCCGGGCGAGGCGCTGGTGGCGTGGCTGAACGAGCTGTGCGTCGGCATCATCCAGGTCCGCGGAATGAAGGCCCTGCTCGGGTCGGCCGTCACGGACGACGATGTCGCGGCGGTCACCGCGTGCGGTACGCACGTCCGGGCCGCGGCGACCCGGCTGGTCGGCGCGGCGCAGCGGGAGGGGACCCTCCGGGCGGACGTCGAGCCGATCGACGTGCTGCGCCTGGTGCACGGTGTGGCGACGGCGGCGGAACTGGCGAACGCCGACGGCAGCGGCACGCGCCGGTATGTGTCGCTGCTGACGGAGGGGTTGCGGCCGGCGAGGAGCTGAGGCCGGCGAGGAGCTGAGGCCGGCGAGGGGCTGACGACGGCGGCGGGCGCCCCGCGCAGCCGGGGCGCCCGCGGAGGTCGTACGGCTGCTCAGAGCGCCTGTGCCGCCGGCTGGACCATGTTGCGCACCGTCCGCGCCTTCACGAACTGGCCCATGGCCGTCATCTCCCACTCGCCGGAGAACTGGCGGATCAGCTTGGCCATCATCACGCCCGTCTGCGGTTCGGCGCTGGTCAGGTCGAAGCGGACGAGCTCCTCGCCGGTCGTGGCGTCCAGGAGGCGGCAGTAGGCCTTGGCGACCTCGGTGAACTTCTGGCCGGAGAAGGAGTTGACGGTGAAGACCAGGCCCGTGACCTCCTGCGGGAGACGGCCGAGGTCCACGGTGATCACCTCGTCGTCGCCCCCGCCCTCGCCCGTGAGGTTGTCGCCGGAGTGCTTGATCGCGCCGTTCACGATGGTCAGCTTGCCGAAGTAGCAGCTGTCGACGTGGTTGCGCTGCGGGCCGTAGGCGATGACCGAGGCGTCCAGGTCGATGTCCTTGCCGCGGTACGCCGGTTCCCAGCCGAGGCCCATCTTGACCTGCGAGAGCAGGGGGCGGCCGCCCTTCATCAGGGAGACCGTCTGGTTCTTCTGCAGGCTGACGCGGCCCTTGTCGAGGTTGATCTTGCCGGCGCCGGGAGCGGGGGCCGGGGCCGCCGGCGGGGCCTGGGGCATCGGCGGGGCCGGCGGGGTCACCGGGGGCTGCATGGTGGGCGCGGGCGGGGCGACCGGCTGGGCCGGGGCGACCGGAGCGGCCGGAGCGGGCTCCTCCACCGTCACGCCGAAGTCGGTCGCGATGCCGGCCAGGCCGTTGGCGTACCCCTGGCCCACCGCCCGCGCCTTCCACGCGCCGTTGCGCAGATAGATCTCCACGACCACCAGCGCGGTCTCGGCACCGAGCTGCGGGGGCGTGAACGTGGCCAGGACGCTGTTGTCGGCCGCGTCGCGGATCGTGGCCGTCGGTTCGATGCCCTGGAAGGTCTGGCCGGCGGCGTCCGGGCTGGCGGTGACGACGATCTTCTCGATGCCCGGAGGGACGGCGGCGGTGTCGACGGTGATCGCGTCGGGGGCGGTGCCGCCGCCGGAGCGGTACGTCACGCCGGGGCCGGTGGGCTGGTTGTAGAAGATGAAGTCGTCGTCGGAGCGCACCTTGCCGTCGGCGGTGAGCAGCAGGCCCGATACGTCGAGCCGCACCGGGGCGGCGACGTCCACCGTCACGCGCGCGGCGGAGAGAGGGATGTTCGAGCCGGGGGTCATAGCTGTCATGCCGGGTGAACGAGCGAGGCCGTTTTGCCGTTCCCTTACCCGCGGTGCTGCCGTGGGCGGTGGACCGGAGCACCGGGAAAACGCGGTACGCGGCGGGTGCAAGTCGCTTAGGCTGCCGTGGGTTTGAAGATTTCGTGTAGGTTGAGAGGTGGTTCTGCGCATGTCCCGCACGCCGTCGAGACGCACCGTTCCGAGACGCACCGTTCTCCGCGGACTCACGCTCTCCGGAGCAGCGGTGATCGGCTTCGATCCCGCCACCAGAAGCTGGGCCGCGACCACGTCGGAGTCCGGCGCGAAGCTGACCGGGATTCCCCGGCTGGACGGGACGCTCGTCACGGACGAGTCGTCGCTCGCCGCCGCGGCCGACGACTACGGACACATGGTGCATCACCGTCCCCTGGCCGTCCTGCGGCCGGGCTCGGTCCGGGACGTCGTCACCATGGTCCGGTTCTGCAACGAGCACTGCCTGCCGGTCGCGCCGCGCGGCCAGGGACACTCCCCGTTCGGCCAGGCGCAGGTGCAGGGTGGCCTGGTCATCGAGACCTCGCCCCTCGCGGAGATCGGTCCCGTGGGGCCGGACAGCACCACCGTCACCGTCGGCGCGGGCGCCAAGTGGAGCGACGTGGCCAAGGCCACGACCGCCCACGGCCTCACCCCGCCCGTCTTCACCGACTACCTCGAACTCTCCGTCGGCGGCACCCTGTCCGTGGGCGGCCTCGGCGGCCAGGCCCACCGGTACGGCGCCCAGGTCGACAACGTCACCGAACTGCGCGTCGTCACCGGAGCGGGCCAGCTGGTCCGCTGCTCCCCCTCCCGGCGCCCCGACCTCTTCCACGCCGTCCTGGCCGGCCTCGGCCAGTGCGGCATCATCGTCGAGGCCACCCTGCGCCTGGTGCGCGCGCCCGAGACCGTACGCCACTACCACCTGTCCTACGACGACCTGGAGACCTTCCTCGACGACCAGCGCGTCCTCGTCCAGGACGGCCGCTTCGACCACGTCGAGGGACAGGTCTTCGCCGACGCCGACGGGGCCTTCCGCGTCTACACCCTGGACGCGGTGGCCTACGGCCCGCCGGTCGGCCCCGCGCCGGACGACACGGCTCTGCTGCGCGGCCTGCGCCACGACCCCGCCGACGTCCGATACGAGGACCGGCCCTACTACGACTTCCTCGACCGGCTGGCCCCCCTCATCGCCGCCATGAAGGAGGCCGGTATCTGGACGTACGCCCATCCCTGGCTCAACCTCATGCTCCCCGGCACGTCCGCCGCGACCGTCGGCGGACGGGTCCTGGACGCCCTCACCCCGGCCGAGCTCGGCCCCGGGGGCGTCATCCTCTTCTACCCCTTGCGGCGCGACCGCCTCACCACCCCGCTGCTGCGCACCTCCGACGACGCCGTGTCGTACCTCTTCGACGTCCTGAGCGCCGCCGCGCCGGACGACACCGCCGCGATCGACCGCCTCCTGGCGGCCAACCGCTCCGCCTACGAGGCCACCGCCGAGGCCGGCGGCACCCACTACCCCGTCGGCAGCATCCCCTTCACCCCCGCGGACTGGCGAACCCACTTCGGCTCGGCCTGGCCGGCGCTGGAGTCGGCGAAGCGCACGTACGACCCGCAGGGGATCCTGGTGCCGGGCCAGGGCATCTTCTGAGCCGGCCGCGGCCCGCCCCTCGGTCCGCCCGGCCCGACTGATCAGCGGCTTTCGAGTGGTCTCCCGTTCCGGAAACGGGAGACCACGCTCGCGCTCCTACGGGATCACCACGAGCTTGCGGCCGATCCCGGACGCGAACTGCTCCAGGGCCCGGGGGTACTGCTCCAGCGGCAGACGGTCGCTGATGAAGATCTCGGGATCCAGCACCCCGTTCGCGAAGAGCTCCGCCGCCCGCTCGAAGCTGTGCAGCACCGCCATGGAGCCCGTGATGGTGATCTCCTGGTTGTAGATCCGGTACGGGTCGATCGTCACCCGTGTCGCATAGTCCGCCACCCCGAACTGCAGGAACGTCCCCGCCTTCGCCACCCGCCCCAGGCCGTCCTGGATCGCGGCCGCGTTGCCGGTCGCGTCCACCACCAGGTCCCAGCCCTGCGGGCGGTCCAGTTCGTCCGGGTCCGCCGCCGAGGCCGAGACGCCGAGCCTGCGGGCCGTCTCCAGACGAGCCGGGTTCACGTCCACCACGTCCACGCTCGCCGCGCCCGTCCGCTTCGCCAGCTCCAGCATCATCAGACCCATCGTGCCCGAGCCGTAGATCAGGACGTGGGCGCCCAGACGGGACCGCAGGACGTCGTAGCCGCGGACCGCGCACGACAGGGGTTCCACGAGGGCCGCGTCCTGGGTCCGTACGTTCTCGGGCAGCTTCACGCAGTTCGCGACGGGGGCCACCGCGTACTGCGCCGCCCCTCCGGCCGTCGTCACGCCGATCGCGGCCCACCGTTCGCAGAGGTTGTTGTGGCCCGTACGGCAGTACCGGCACTCGTAGCAGTACAGGGAGGGATCCACGGCCACCCGGTCGCCCACCGAGACCTCCGTGACCTCGGCGCCGACGCCCACCACCTCGCCCGCGAACTCGTGCCCCGGCACGATCGGCAGCTTCGGCGCGAACTCGCCCTGCAGGATGTGCAGGTCGGTCCCGCACAGTCCGCAGGCCGCGACCTCGACCACGACCTCGCGCGGTCCCGGCGTCGGGTCCGGGACCTCGGTGACGACGGCCTTGCCCACGGACTCGATGACGGCGGCCTTCATTTCACGGCTCCCAACGACAGGCCCTGGACGAGTTTGTCCTGGGCGGCGAACCCCGCGGCGAGCACCGGCAGGGAGATGACGAGCGACGCGGCGCACACCTTCGCCAGGAACAGGCCCTGGCTGGTGATGAAGCCGGTCAGGAAGACGGGGGCTGTCTCGGCGACCACGCCCGACAGCACCCGCGCGAACAGCAGCTCGTTCCAGCTGAAGATGAAGCAGATCAGGGCGGTCGCCGCGATGCCCGGCAGGGCGATCGGGGCCACCACGCGCGCGAGGACCGTCGGCAGACGTGCTCCGTCCACCCGCGCCGCCTCGATCACCGCCACCGGGACCTCGGCGAGGAACGACTGCATCATCCACACCGCGATCGGCAGGTTCATGGAGGTGTAGAGGACGACCAGCAGCCAGATGTTGTCGAGCAGGCCGGCGTTCTTCGCGAAGAGGTAGACCGGCAGCAGGCCCGCCACGGCCGGCAGCATCTTCGTCGACAGGAAGAAGAACAGCACGTCCGTCCACTTCCTCACCGGGCGGATCGAGAGCGCGTACGCCGCCGGGAGGGCCAGCAGCAGGACCAGCAGCGTCGACGCCACCGACGCCACCGTCGAGTTGATCAGCGCCGGCCAGGGGCTCGCCCCGCCGCCCGTGCCGAAGAACTCGCGGTAGCCGTCCAGGGTCAACGACGCCGTGAAGGACGGCGGGTTGGTCGCCGCGTCCTCCTCCGAGTGCAGGGAGGTCAGCGCCATCCAGGCGATGGGGAGGAAGAAGACGATCCCGGCCAGCCAGGCCAGCAGACCGAGGCCGGCGCCCTTGCGGCGGCCGAGTACGGTCGGTGCGCTCATGCGCGCGACACCTCCTCGCGGAACAGGGACGAGACGACCCGCAGGGCGAAGGTCGCGATGACGAGCGAGCCGATGACCACCAGGACGCCTGCGGCGGAGGCGAGGCCGTTCTCATGGGCCTGGTAGAAGCTCTGGTAGACGGTGTAGGGCAGGTTCGCCGTGCCCAGGCCGCCGGAGGTGATGGTGAAGACCGCGTCGAAGTTCTGGACGATGTAGATCGAGCCCAGCAACGCGCCGAGCTCGAGGTAGCGGCGCAGGTGCGGGAGCGTCAGGTGGCGGAAGATCTGCCAGTCGCTCGCGCCGTCCACCCGCGCGGCCTCGATCTGCTGCTGGTCCCGGCTCTGCAGTCCGGCCAGCAGGATCAGCATCATGAACGGGGTCCACTGCCACACCAGGGACGCCTCGACCGCGAGCAGCGGGGTGTCGGAGATCCAGTCCGGCTGTGGGCCGCCGACGTAGTGCAACAGGCCGTTGAGCAGGCCGTATTCGGGGTTGTAGAGCACGTGCTTCCACAGCAGGGCCGCTGCCACCGGGACCACCAGGAACGGGGCGATCAGAAGCGTGCGGACGACGCCCCGGCCGCGGAACCTCCGGTCGAGGAGCAGGGCGAGGGCCAGGCCCAGGACCAGGCTGGCCAGCACCACCGCCACCGTCAGCAGCACGGTCGTCCACACCGACTGGCGCAGGTCCGCGTCGGTCAGCACCTGGCGGTAGTTGTCGAGGCCGGTGAAGCGGCGGGCGTCGGGGTAGAGGGCGTTCCAGTCGAAGAAGGAGATCACCAGCGTGGCCACGAACGGGAGCTGGGTCACGGCGATCATGAAGATCAGGGCGGGCAGGAGCGGGGCGCGAGTGGCCCAGGCGCGCAGCCGGGCGGAAGGCTGCCGGGTGGCGCGGACGGGGGCGGTGGCCATGGGGGCCGTCGTCGTGGCGGTCATCGTCCCTCGTACTCCTCGGAGATCCGCTCGGCGAGCTGCTGGGACTTCTTCAGGGCCGACTCGACGGACTGGCGTCCGGCGATGGCCGCGCTGATCTCCTGGGAGACCTTGGTGCCGAGGTCGGTGAACTCGGGGATGCCGACGAACTGGATGCCGGGGGCCGGACGCGGCTGGACCCCCGGGTCGTTGGGCCTCGCCCCCTCGATGGCCTCCTTCGTCATCTCCTGGAAGGCGGCGGCCTCCCTGACGTAGGCCGCGTTCGTGTACGTCGACGCGCGTTTGCCGGCGGGGACGTCGGCCCAGCCGATCTGCTCGCCGACCAGTTCCTCGTACTGCCTGCCCGAGGCCCAGGAGACGAACTTCCAGGCCTTGTCGGGGTTGCGGGAGGCCTTCTGGATGCCCCAGGCCCAGGTGTAGAGCCAGCCGGAGGAGCGGGTCTTCTCGACGGGGGCGGGGGCGTAGCCCACCTTGCCCTTGACCGGGGACTTCGCCGCTTCCAGGGAGCCGGCGGCGGAGGTGGCGTCGTACCACATGGCGACCTTGCCCTGGGTCATGTTGTTCAGGCACTCGGCGAAGCCGGACTGGGCGGCGCCGGACTCGCCGTGCTCGCGGACGAGGTCGACGTAGAACTTCGTCGCCTTCTCGAACTCGGGGGAGTCCAGCCGGGCCTTCCAGTCCTTGTCGAACCAGGTGCCGCCGAAGGTGTTCACGACGGTGGTGAGGGGTGCCATGACCTCGCCCCAGCCGGGCAGGCCGCGCAGGCAGATGCCCTTCATGCCGGGCTCGGCGCCGTCGAGCTTCGCGGCGAGGTCCGCCACCTGGGTCCAGGTGGGGTGCGCCGGCATCGTCAGGCCTTTCTCGGCGAAGACGTCCTTGCGGTACATCAGGAAGGACGACTCGCCGTAGAAGGGCTGGCCGTAGAGCTTGCCGTCGTCTGCGGTGAGGGACTCGCGCATCGGCTCGAGGACGTCCTGCTCGTCGTACGACGGGTCCTTCGCGACGTAGGAGTTCATCTCGTGCAGCCAGCCGTTGCGGGCGTAGATCGGTATCTCGTAGTTGGAGAGCGTCGCGACGTCGTACTGGCCCGCCTGGTTGGCGAAGTCCTGGCTGATCTTGTCGCGGACGTCGTTCTCGGGCAGGACGGTGAAGTTGACCTTGATGCCGGTCTGCCGGGTGAAGTGGGCGGCGGTGAGCTTCTGCAGCTCGGTCATCTGGGGGTTGTTGACCATCAGGACGTTGATGGAGTCGCCGCCGGAACCGGACCCGCCCGCCCCGACCCAGCAGCCGGAGAGCAGCGGGGCGAGCAGCGTCCCGGCGGCGGCCGTGGCGAGCGTCGCTCGCGGCCTCCGTCGGCTCGGGATACGCATGGATCGCTCCTGGATATGGGGGGATATCGGGAGATAAAGGATGTACGGGGCAAGGGGGTGCCCCATGGGGGAGTGAGGTGGATTCTCAGACCCTGACGACCTGGGGTCCCAGCAGCGAGTACCGGTGGGCCTCGGACGCCGGCAGCAGGGTGCTCGTCACGATCGCCTCCAGCGTGCCGACCTCGGCGAACCGGCAGAAGCTGACCGCTCCGAACTTGGTGTGCACGCCCGCGAACACCGTGCGGCGCGCGGCCCGCACGGCCTGCGCCTTGACCTCGCCGACGGCCGGGTCGGGGGTGGTCAGGCCGTGCTCGCGGGTGATGCCGTTGGCGCCGATGTAGGCGAGGTCGACGACGAAGCCGGACAGCATCTTCGTCGTCCAGTGGTCGACGGTCGCCAGGGTCCCGGCGCGGACCCGGCCGCCCAGCAGCAGGACCGAGACGTTGCCGGCCTCCGCGAGCGTGCCCGCGACCGGCAGGGACGCGGTGACCACGGTCAGCGGCCGGTCCCTGGGCAGTGCCTCGGCGATGAGCTGCGGGGTGAAGCCCTCGTCGACGAAGACGGTCTCGGCGTCCCCGAGGAGTGCGGCCGCGGCGGCCGCGATGCGGCGCTTCTCGGGCACATGGCTGGTGGCGCGGAAGGCGAGCGTCGTCTCGAAGCCGGCGCTCTCCACGGGATAGGCGCCGCCGTGCGTGCGGCGCACCAGACCGTGGTCCTCCAGAGCGCGCAGATCCCGCCGTACCGTCTCCTTGGCCACGCCCAGTTCGACGGCGAGCGCGGCCACGTCGACCGAGCCGGTGGCGCGCGCGACCCGCACGATCTCCCGCTGGCGCTCCTCCGCTGTTCTCGGAGCCTCGTTCGGCGTCATGCCGTCACCTCGCTTCCCCTCCTGCGGTGCCCGTTCGGGCCCGGTGGGGCCCATGGGGGAAGTTCTACAGCGGGGGTGCGGCACTGACCAGGTCTGTTGCGGGCCCGATGTCGCCCGTCTGCGCCCGTTTGCCGCGGGCCGTGCCCGCCGCGGACCTGCACGGCTGTGGCGCGGGGCGCGGGATCGGGCAGCGCGGCTGCCCGAATGCGGCGGCGGGCGGGCCCGTTCGGTGCCCGCCCGCCGCCGCGAACGATG
>NZ_JBNCAQ010000017.1:69234-188706 GCF_049808595.1 Streptomyces aurantiaciflavus
GGGGGGGGGGGGGGGGGGGGGGGGGCGGGGGGGGGGCCGGGTGGGGGGGGGGGGGGGGGCGGGTGGGGCCCCCCCCCCCCGCCGCGAACGATGGTTTTGCGCCGCGGGCGCCCGGTCAGTACGGCCAGATCGGCGGGTCGCTCACGAAGTGGCCGCCCAGGTAGGCGTGCGCGATGTTCTCCGGGTCCAGCTCGCCCTGCTCGGCGATCAGCTTCTCGGCGTACGGCTCGGAGTCGTCCTGGGGCTCGTAGCCGAGCGCCCGCGCTGTGCTGAGGTCCCACCACAGGCGGGTGTTGGCGGAGGAGCCGTAGACGACGGTGTGGCCGACGTTCTCGGCGGTCAGGGCCGCGTGGAAGAGGCGGGCGCCGTCGGCCGGGCTCATCCACACCGAGAGCATGCGGACGCCGGTCGGCTCCGGGAAGCAGGAGCCGATGCGCACGGACACCGTCTCCAGGCCGTACTTGTCCCAGTAGAACTGGGCCAGGTCCTCGCCGAAGGACTTGGACAGACCGTAGAAGGTGTCCGGGCGGCGCGGGGTGTCGACGGGGATCAGGGGGTCGTCGCCCTGGGGGCGCGGGGTGAAGCCGACCGCGTGGTTGGAGGAGGCGAACACGATCCGGCCGACGCCCTCCTCGCGGGCGGCCTCGTACACGTTGTACGTCCCCTCGATGTTCGCCTTGAGGATCTTCTCGAAGGGGGCTTCCAGGGAGATGCCCGCGAGGTGGATGATCGCGTCGACGCCTCGCACGGCCTCCCGGAGGGCGTCCCTGTCGGCGAGATCCGCGGTGATCGCGTCCGGCTCGCCCTCGATCGGGCGCAGGTCGAGCAGGCGCAGCTCGTAGCCGTGGGCGGGGAGCAGGTCGCGCATCAGGGTGCCGAGGCCACCGGCGGCGCCGGTGAGCAGGACGGTGCGCGGAGCGGGCATCCTCGGGTCTCCTTGGATCGGCGGTGCGGCGGATGGGTGGCCCGATGGCCGCATGCATGGATCTTATTCACATTCATGGACACGCTAGGGATCTCCCGCGTGCTCCGTCAAGTGTCGCGCGGAGCTGGCAAGTCCACCCCCGTCTGCTGGTTTGTGCGCTTGACCGCGCCTTGGAGGGCTCCATAGGGTGAGAGCGTTCACACATGTGGACATCAGTCAGAAGAACGCACGCGTCGTCCTAGGGAGAGCCCGTGACGCCAGCCCCGCTCGCCGCACGCCTGCGCGTCCCCAGCGGACCGCTGTTCTTCCCCGTCACCGCCTTCGGCCCCGACGGCTCCGTCGACCTCGACGCCTACCGGGCGCACGTCCGCCGCGGGGTCGAGGCGGGGGCTGCCGCCGTCTTCGCGTGCTGCGGCACGGGCGAGTTCCACGCGCTCGCACCGGAGGAGTTCGAGGCGTGCGTGCGGGCGGCCGTCACGGAGACCGACGGGCGCGTGCCGGTCGTCGCGGGCGCCGGCTACGGGACCGCGCTCGCCGTGCGCTACGCGCGCCTCGCGCACGCGGCCGGCGCGGACGGGCTGCTCGCCATGCCGCCGTACCTCGTCGTCGCCGGACAGGAGGGGCTGCTGCGCCACTACCGGGAGGTGGCGGCCGCGACCCCGCTCCCGGTGATCGTCTACCAGCGCGACAACGCCGTCTTCACCCCCGGGACCGTCGTCGAGCTCGCCCGCACCGAGGGGATCATCGGCCTCAAGGACGGACTCGGCGACCTCGACCTGATGCAGCGGATCGTCAGCGCCGTCCGCACCGAGCTCCCCGGCGACTTCCTCTACTTCAACGGCCTGCCGACCGCCGAACAGACCCAGCTCGCCTACCACGGCATCGGCGTCACCCTCTACTCGTCGGCCGTCTTCTGCTTCGCCCCCGAGATCGCCCTCGCCTTCCACCGGGCGCTCACCACCGGCGACGAGGCCACCGCGCACCGCTTGCTGGACGGCTTCTACCGCCCGTTCGTCGAACTTCGAGCCCAGGGCCGCGGCTACGCCGTCTCCCTCGTCAAGGCCGGCGTACGACTGCGCGGACTCGACGTGGGGGAGGTACGGCCCCCGCTGCACGAGCCGGGCGAGGATCATGTCAAGCAGCTCGCTCAGCTGATCGAGCGCGGCTACGCGCTCCTCGACGAGGACAAGTGAGGGCGGAGGATCAAGTGAAGGCGGAGGATCAAGTGAAGGCGGAGGATCAAGTGAAGGCGGAGGACAAGTGAAGGCGTCGACTTTCGTCTACCCCTGGGACGTCAACGGCGACCCGCAGGCCCCGGGCCGCATCGCCGCGCTCGGTGTGCGGCAGGTGACGCTCGCCGCCGCCTACCACTCCACCCGCGCCCTCACACCCCGCCACCCGCGCCACCGCATCGTCACCGCCGAACACGCGGCCGTGCTGTACCCCACGGACCCGGCGGACGGCCGCTGGGCCGGCCGCGCCCTGCACCCCTACCCGGCCGGTGACTGGGCCCCCGGCGACGCCTACGGCGAGGCCGCCGCCGCGCTCGCCGAGGCCGGCCTGGAGGTGCACACCTGGGTGGTCCTCGCGCACAACTCCCGCATGGGCGCCGAGCATCCGGACACCTCGGTCGTCAACGCCTACGGCGACCGCTACCCCTGGGCCCCGTGCATCGCGCAGCCCGCCACGCGCGCGTACCTCGTCGACCTGGCCGCCGAGGCCGCCGTACGGCCCGGCGCGGCCGGCACCGAGCTGGAGTCCCTCGGCTGGTACGGCCTCCAGCATCTGCACGCCCACGACAAGACCGGCGGGGTCGGCCTCGGGGACGCCGGGCAGTACCTGATGGCGCTCTGCTTCTGCCCGGCCTGCCGCGACGGCTACGGCGCACACGGCCTGGACGCCGACGAACTGGCGGCGGCCGTACGCACCGCGCTGGAGCCGTTGTGGCAGGGGGCGCCCGACGACGGGGGCTGGGCGGGCGTCGAGAAGCTGCTCGGAGAGGAGACGGCGAGAGCCACGCGCGCGTGGCGCGACGAAACCGCCCGCACGCTCCAGGAGGCGGCGGTCACGGCCGTCCGAGCGGCCGCACCGCGGGGCTTCCAGATCCTGCTGCACGCCGACCCGGTCACGTACCACGTCGGCGCCAACGCCGGCGTCGACCCCGCGCACATCCTGTCCGTCGCGGACGGCGTGGTCGTGCCCTGCGCGGGCGGCCCCGCCCTGCTCACGCCCTTCGCCGAGCTGGGCGGGACGGGCGCGGTCATCGCCGCCAACCTCGGCATCGTCTCCGGCATGGGCGGCAGCCCGGGAACGCTCGCGGCGGACGCGGCACGCGCGCGTGAGTTCGGGGCCACGGAGATCCGGCTCTATCACGCCGGACTGGCGTCGGACGGCGACCTGGCGGCGGTGCGGGAGGCGCTCGCGGTGCTCTGAGCCAGGACGGCGGTCGTCGCGAGGAGCGCCAGCCCGAACAGGACCAGCAGCAGCCGGTGGTCGACGAGTTCGACCAGCGCGGCCCCCACGGCCAGCCCGATCACGTTCGGCGTGAAGACCAGGGTGTTGGCGGTGGCGGTCACGCGACCGAGGAGCGGCCCCGGCGTCTCGCGCTGCACGGCGGTGAACGCGGCGATCAGCACACACGGCAGCCCCAGCCCGATCGCCGCGCTGCCCGCCAGCGCCACCGGGTCGGACGGGACCGCCCGCGCGGCCACCGCGACGGCCAGCAGGGCGATGCCGCCCGCCGCGAACCGGCGCTCGCCGAGCCGCCGCAGCGCGGGCCCGGAGACCAGCCCGACCGCCACCGAGCCGACGCCCTGCACGGCGTACAGCACGCCGGTGTAGGCGGGGGCGTGCCCGAGGCCGTCCACGACGGCGTAGGTCGTCGTGGCGTTCAGCCCGCTCAGGAGCATCGTCGCGCCGCCCGCCAGCACGAGCGGGCGCAGCCCGGGATGCGCCCACAGATGGCGGGCCCCCTCGGCGGCCTGCTCCCACCAGCCGCCGGTGGGCCGCCGCGGCCGCTCCTCGTCGACGCGGACGAGCCCCCACAGCCCCGCGGCCACCACGAACGTGACCGCGTCCAGAAAGGCGACCGCCGCCCCTCCGAACGCCGCGTAGAGGGCCGCGCCCGTCAGCGGGGCCACCAGCTTCGTGCCCTCGACGGCGGTCGTCCGCAGCCCGTTGAAGTCGCCGAGGAGGTCCGCATCGACGACGGACGTGAGCAGGGCCGACTCGGCGGGATCGTGGACGACGACGGTGGCCCCGTACACGAGCAGGACGGCGAACAGGAGCCAGAGGTCGCCCCTGGAGCCGACGGCGAAGAGGCTGAGGAGCAGTCCGCCGAGGCCGAGGTTCGTCCAGATCAGCAGGGGCCTGCGGCGCACACGGTCGGCGATCGTGCCGAGCGCCGGGGCGGCCAGTGTCGGCGCCCAGACGGCCAGCAGGCACAGCGCGGCCAGCCCGTTCGACCCGGTCAGGTCCTTGACCCACACCCCGGCGGCCAGCCCCAGCGCGGACGTGCCGAACGCGGACACCACCAGGCCCACGAGATACAGCCCCGCGTTACGGTCCCGCAGCACGCGCCTCACGGTCCAGTTCTTCGTCATGCCTGGTCATCGTGGTGCTAAGGCGGGGACGCGGGCATCGGTCACGTGCCCTAGGCACGGAGGGCGGCCCGGCGGGAATCCGTCGGAAGCCATCGGCAACGCCCCTGCGGCGCGTACGGCAACGGCCATGGCGGCAACGCCATGAGCTCCGTCGTTCCCATGAGCTACGTGGTTCCCGTCCAGGACGCCACACGGCGTCCGGCCCAGGTGGTGTGCGCCAGCCGGCCTCCTGGCGGGTGGCGGCCGGGGTGCGACGAGTTTCCGGGGCGCGATGAGTTTCGGGGCCGCGGCCGGTCCACCCCGTATGACCGATACGACCGACACCACCATCACCACTTTCGACCTCGGACCGCAGGCCCGGATTCTGGCGGGCCTCGCCGAGGGAGTGCGGGACGAGCAACTCGCGGACAGGACGCCCTGCCCGCGATACGCCGTGCGCCACCTGCTCGGGCATCTGACGGGACTCGCCGTCGCCTTCCGTGACGCCGGGCGCAAGGACCTGGGTGCCACGACCGACACCAGCCCGGACAGCGCCTTGCCGGACCTCGGGCCCGGCTGGCGCGAGAAGCTGCCCGGGGTGCTCGACGAGCTCGCCGACGCCTGGCGGGACCCCGACGCCTGGACCGGTATGACCCGCGCGGGCGGCGTGGACCTGCCCGGCGCGGTCGCAGGCGCCGTCGCCGCCGACGAGCTGGTCATCCACGGCTGGGACCTGGCGCGGGCCACCGGCCAGGAGTACGTCCCCGACCCGGCGGCGCTACGGGCCTCGTACGAGTTCCTGCGGGCGGCCGCCGAGGAATCCGACTCCGGCGGCGGGATCTTCGGCCCCGTCGTCCCCGTCCCGGAGGACGCCCCGCTGCTCGACCGGGCCGTCGGGCTGAGCGGACGTGATCCGGGATGGCGGCCCGGACAGGAGACCGGAGGGAGCGACCACTCCGGGTGACCGGGGTCCTGCCCGGGCTTCGGAAGCGCGCGGCCGGGCGCCGCAGCGCCGAAGCGCCGAAGCGCCGAAGCGCCGAAGCGCCGAAGCGCCGAAGCGCCCGACGTGGCCCGGGGCGGCTGCCGTGCGGGAGGCGATGGGCCGGTGCGAGAGCGGCGTGCGGGAGTCGACCGGCGGCCGGTAGGGCACCCGGCGTGGACCGGCGGGCCTGCGCCGGGCGTGAACGGGCGGGCTTGCGCCGGGCGTGAACCGGCAGACCCGCCCCGGCGTGGACCGGCGGGCCTGCGCTGGCGTGAACCGGCGAACCCGCCCCGGCGTGAACCGGCGGGCCTGCGCCGGGCGTGAACGGGCGGGCTTGCGCCGGGCGTGAATCGGCAGACCCGCCCCGGCGTGAACCGGCGGGCCTGCGCCGGGCGTGAATCGGCAGACCCGCCCCGGCGTGAACGGGCGGGCTGCGCGGGCGTGAACCGGCAGACCCGCCCCGGCGTGGACCCGCGCGCCTGCCCGCAGCGGGAGCCGCCTCGCAGGCCGCTTGCCCCGGCGTGGACCGGCAGGGCATGCCCCCGCAGCCCGAGCCGCACGCGCGCGTGCACCCCGCCGGACGCCGTAGACGCTCCTACCACTCGGCCGTAGACGCACGGAAACCACAGGCACCCCCGGCCCGTCGAAACGTACGCTCCCCACCATGCCCCTCAGCCTCACCGTCCTCGGTACCGCCTCCCCGCACCCGGGTCCGGGTCGCCCCTGTTCCGGGTACCTGTTGCGCGGCGGGGGCGCGGAGGTGTGGGTGGACGCGGGGACGGGGACGTTCGCGGAATTGCAGCGGCACACGGACCCGCGGCGGCTCACGGCCATCTGGGTCTCCCATCTGCACGCCGACCACAGCGCCGACCTGCTCGCCGCCGTCTACGCGCTGGCCTACGGCGGCCTCACCCCGCCGGCCCCGATCCCGGTGTACGCGCCGACCGACTGCGCCCGCCGCCTGGCCGGGTTCCTCGGGCGGCCGGACGTACGGTTCCTCAGCGGCGTCCTGGACTTCCGGCCGCTGTACGACGGCCACACCGTCCGGCACTGGAACCTCCGCCTCACCTCGCGCGCGGTCACGCACGACACGGAGGCGTACGGGCTGCGCGCGGAGTGCCAGGGCAGCGTCCTCGCGTACTCCGGGGACAGCGGGCCGTGCGACGCGCTCACCGAACTCGCCTCCGGCGCCGACCTGTTCCTGTGCGAGGCGGACATCGACCGGCATCGCGAAGGCGAACAGGTGCACCTGACTCCGGAGGACGCCGGCGACGCCGCCCGCAAGGCAGGCGTGCGCGAGCTGGCCGTCACCCATGTCGGACCCACGCTGACCAGGGAGTCCGCGACCGCGCGCGCCGCCGCCGTGTTCGGCGGACCCACCAGCACCGCGGTCGAGGGCGCCACCGTCTCGCTCTGACTCTCTTTCAGCGCAGCGCCAACTTCCTTTGCCAGAAGCATTGACGAAACACAGAGGTACTCCTACCTTCAACGCGTCGTACTTCGTACGTCATATATGAGACGCGATACGCGAGATCAGATACGCGACATGAGCTACGCGACATCCGAGAGGCGCGCATGACCTCTGTGCCCACGCCGATCCCGTCCCGCACGCAGTACGTGCTGGAGGAGATCAAACGCCGCATCCTCACCGGGCAGTTGACGCCGGGACAGGCGCTGGTCGAGACCGAGCTGGCCGCGCAGTTCGGGGTGTCCAAGACCCCGGTGCGCGAGGCGCTCAAGACGCTCGCCGGCACCGGGCTGGTCGTCATGAGCCAGTACAAGGGCGTCACGGTGCGCATGGTGGACGCGGACATGGCGCGCGAGGTCTACGACGTACGGCTGCTGCTGGAGCCCGAGGCGCTCAAGCGGGCCGTGCGGCGCGGGGCCTCCCTGGACGCCGCCCGCGCGGCGCTGACCCGGGCCGACGAGGCGACCGACACCGCCGAACGGTCGCTGGCCAACCGGGAGTTCCACCGCGCCCTCTACCTGCCGTGCGGCAACCCGCTGCTCGGCCGGATGCTCGACGAGGTCCGCGACCAGGCCGCCCTGGTCTCCGCCGTCGCCTGGGCGGCCTCGCCCTCCTGGGAACGGGAGGCCGGCGAGCACCGCGAGATCCTGCGGCTCGCCCTGGCGGGCGACGCCGACGGTGCAGCAAGCGCTCTCTACGCCCATATCGCGTCGTTCGTGCGGCGGGCGTTCCCCGAGGCGGGGGACGAGGCCCCGGGACAGGAAGGTCAGGAATGAGCAGCGTGGCGTTCGAGACCCAGCGTGCGGCCCTGGCCGATGTCGTGGCCATCCCGGTGACCCCGTTCGCCGAGGACGGCTCCGTCGACCAGGACGCCCACCGGGCCCTGCTGCGCCGTCTGCTCGACGGTGGGATCACCACCCTCACGCCCAACGGCAACACCGGCGAGTTCTACGCCCTCACGCCGGAGGAGCGGCGGCTCGTGACGGAGCTGACGGTCGATGAGGCGGGGGATCGTTCAACGATCCTCGTGGGGGTCGGTCATGACGTCCCCACCGCCGTCGCCTCCGCCCGCCACGCCCGTGAGCTGGGCGCCCAGATGGTGATGGTCCACCAGCCCGTCCACCCCTACGTCTCGCAGAGCGGCTGGGTCGACTACCACCGGGCCGTCGCCGAGTCCGTGCCCGAGCTGGGCGTCGTCCCGTACATCCGCAACACGCAGCTCGCCGGCGTCCGCCTCGCCGAACTCGCCGACGCCTGTCCGAACGTGATCGGCGTGAAGTACGCCGTCCCGGACGCCGCCCGCTTCGCCGCCTTCGCCCGCGACGCCGGGCTGGAACGGTTCGTCTGGGTCGCCGGCCTCGCCGAACCGTACGCCCCCTCCTACTTCTCCGCGGGCGCCACCGGCTTCACCTCCGGCCTGGTGAACGTCGCCCCGGCCGTTTCGCTGAACATGATCGAAGCGCTTCGATCCGGCGACTACCCGGCCGCCATGAAGGTCTGGGAGCAGATCCGCCGCTTCGAGGAGCTGCGCGCCGCCAACGGCTCCGCCAACAACGTCACCGTCGTCAAGGAGGCCCTCGCCTCCCTCGGACTGTGCCGCCGCGAGGTCCGCCCGCCGAGCCGGCCGCTGCCCGAGGACGAGCGCGCGGAGGTCGCCGCCATCGCCGCCGGGTGGTCCATATGACCGACACGCACCAGCAGCGCAAGCGCCCCGAAGAGCTCAGAAGCCACCAGTGGTACGGCACCGAGGGCCTGCGCTCCTTCAGCCACCGCGCCCGCACCCGCCAGCTCGGCTACCTTCCCGAGGAGCACCTCGGCAAGCCCGTCGTCGCGATCCTCAACACCTGGTCGGACATCAACCCCTGCCACGTCCACCTGCGTGACCGCGCCCAGGCGGTGAAGCGCGGGGTGTGGCAGGCGGGCGGCTTCCCGCTGGAGTTCCCGGTCTCCACCCTGAGCGAGACCTTCCAGAAGCCGACCCCCATGCTCTACCGCAACATGCTCGCGATGGAGACCGAGGAGCTGCTGCGCTCCTATCCGGTCGACGGGGCCGTGCTCATGGGCGGCTGCGACAAGACCACGCCCGCCCTCCTCATGGGAGCGGCCTCCGTGGACCTGCCGACCGTCTTCGTGCCCGCCGGTCCCATGCTGCCCGGCCACTGGCGCAACGAGGTCCTCGGCTCCGGCACCGACATGTGGAAGTACTGGGACGACAAGCGGGCCGGCCTCATCGGCGACTGCGAGATGGCCGAGCTGGAGAACGGCCTCGCCCGTTCGCCCGGCCACTGCATGACGATGGGGACGGCGTCCACGCTGACCGCCGCGGCCGAGGTGCTGGGGGTGACGGTGCCGGGAGCGTCGAGCATTCCCGCCGTGGACTCCGGGCACGACCGGATGGCTGCCGCGGCCGGCATGAGGATCGTTGAACAAGTCCACAAGGGGCGGACCCTCTCGGAGATCCTCACCCGTGACGCCTTCGAGGACGCGGTGACGACCGTCCTCGGCCTCGGCGGCTCCACCAACGCCGTCATCCACCTGATCGCCATGGCGGGCCGTGCCGGCGTCAAGCTCACCCTCGACGACTTCGACCGCATCGCCCGCACGGTCCCCGTCCTCGCCAACGTCCGCCCCGGCGGCCAGAAGTACCTCATGGAGGACTTCCACTTCGCCGGCGGCCTGCCCGGATTCCTCTCCCGGATCCCGGACCTGCTCCACCTGGACCGGCCGACGGTCTCCCACGACACGCTGCGCGAGCAGATCGCCGGCGCGCAGGTGCACAACGACGACGTCATCCGGCCCCGGGACAACCCGGTCGCGAGCGAGGGCGGGGTGGCCGTGCTGCGCGGCAACCTCTGCCCGGACGGCGCCGTCATCAAGCACATCGCGGCCGAGCCGCACCTGCTCAAGCACACCGGCCCCGCGGTCGTCTTCGACGACTACAGAACAATGCAGCGGACCATCAACGACCCGGCGCTGAACATCACCGCCGACAGCGTGCTCGTCCTGCGCAACGCCGGCCCCAAGGGCGGCCCGGGCATGCCCGAGTACGGCATGCTCCCCATCCCCGACCACCTGCTCAAGCAGGGCGTGCGGGACATGGTCCGGATCTCCGACGCCCGGATGAGCGGCACGAGCTACGGCGCGTGCGTGCTGCACGTGGCGCCCGAGTCGTACGTCGGCGGGCCGCTCGCCCTGGTGCGCACGGGGGACTCGATCACCCTCGACGTCGAGGCCCGCTCCCTTCGACTCAACGTGGACGACGAGGAGTTGGAGCGCCGGAGGGCGGAGTGGACGCCGCCGCCCACCCGGTACGAGCGCGGCTACGGCGCGCTCTACAACGAACAGATCACCCAGGCCGACACGGGCTGCGACTTCGAGTTCCTGGCCCGCCCGGGCAAGGTGCAGGACCCGTACGCCGGCTGAGCCGAAGCAGCACGACCGCGCAGACCCCTGCCCGGGGAGAAAGCGCTTCCTGCGAGAACGCACGACGCACGCACGAGAACGCACGACGCACGCACGACGCACGCACGCACGCACGCACGACGTACCAGAACGGAGAACAGTCATGGCCCAAGCCGCAGCCGTGGCGAAACCGCCCGCGCCACCCCGGCGGCGCCGTGCCTCCGCCACGCCGCGCAGGCTGCCGTACCTGCTGATCGCACCGGCGGCCCTGCTCATGCTGGGCTTCATCGCCTACCCGGTGATCAGTGTCTTCTACTACAGCCTGCAGAACTACAACCCCACCAAGCCGTGGCGGAACGGCTACGCGGGCTTCGACAACTTCGTCCACGCCTTCACCGACGACCCGGTCTTCTGGGACACGCTGACCTTCAGCGCCAAGTGGGTCTTCGTCGAGGTCGGGCTGCAGCTGATGTTCGGTCTGGCACTGGCGCTCATCGTCAACCAGACCTTCGTGGGCCGGGCGCTGGGACGCGCCCTGGTCTTCTCCCCGTGGGCCGTCTCCGGCGTGCTGACCTCCGCGATCTGGGTGCTGCTCTACAACTCCCAGACGGGCATCACCCGTTACCTCGCCGACATGGGCATCGGCACCTACGGCACCAGCTGGCTGTCGGACACCTCCACGGTGTTCCCGGCGGCGATCGTCGCCGACCTGTGGCGCGGTGTCCCCTTCTTCGCGATCCTCATCCTCGCCGACCTCCAGTCCGTCTCGAAGGACCTGTACGAGGCCGCCGAGGTCGACGGGGCCAGCCGCTTCAAGCAGTTCTGGCACATCACACTGCCCCACCTGAAGGACGCGATCATCCTCTCCACGCTGCTGCGCGCGGTGTGGGAGTTCAACAACGTCGACCTGCTCTACACCCTGACCGGCGGTGGCCCGGCGGGCGAGACCACGACCCTCCCGCTCTACATCGCCAACACCTCCGTCGACGCCCACAACTTCGGCTACGCGTCCGCCCTGACCACGGTCGCGTTCGTGATCCTGCTCTTCTGCTCGATGGTCTATCTGCGGCTGAGCAAGTTCGGAAGTGAGGCCAAGTGATCACCAAGGAGGCCACCGAGGTGGCGCCCACGCCGGTGAGCGCCCCCACCGCGACCGACCCCCGGCCGCGCCGGAAGAACCGCTCCTGGGACGAGGTCCCGCGCTGGCAGATCTATCTGCCCCTGTCGATCTACCTCGTCTTCACCCTGATCCCCTTCTACTGGATCCTGCTCTTCGCGCTGCGCCCGGCGGGCTCGACCTCGCTCGTGCCCTGGCCGATCACCTTCGACCACTTCGAGAAGGTGTGGACGGAGCGGAGCTTCGGCACCTACTTCCAGAACAGCCTGCTCGTCGGCGTCGCCACCCTGGTGATGACGACCTTCGTCGCCCTGGCCGGCGGCTACGCCCTCGCCCGCTTCGACTTCAAGATCAAGCAGGGCTTCATGCTGGCCCTGCTCTGCTCCCAGTTCGTGCCGGGCGCGCTGCTCCTGGTCCCGCTGTTCGAGATCTTCGCCGAGCTGAAGATGATCAACTCACTCGGCAGCGTCATCATCGCGGAGACCGTCTTCCAGCTGCCACTGTCGATGATCCTGATCAGCAACTTCATCAAGAACGTGCCGTACTCGCTGGAAGAGGCCGCCTGGGTCGACGGCTGCAACCGTATGACGGCCTTCCGGATCGTCGTCCTGCCGCTGCTGCGGCCCGGTCTGATCGCCGTCGGCTCCTTCGCCTTCGTCCACTCCTGGAACCACTTCCTGTTCGCCCTGATGTTCCTGAACAACCAGGACAAGCAGACCATCCCCGTCGGCCTCAACACCCTGATGAGCGCGGACAGCGTCGACCTCGGCGCGCTCGCCGCGGGCGGCATCATCGCGGCCGTCCCCGTCGTGATCGTCTTCGCCTTCATCCAGAAGTGGCTGATCACGGGCTTCAGTGCGGGGGCGGTGAAGGGATGAGGGCACGTCACATCGCCGTTGCCGCGGGCATCGTCGGACTCCTGTGCGTCCCCGCCCAGGCCGAGGCCCGCGACATCAGCCGCGACACCCTCGCCCCCGGCGACGGCTGGGCGTCGCAGGGCGCCGGCACCACCGGAGGCGCGGCCGCCGACGACGCCCACGTCTACACGGTCACCGACCGCGCCGGCCTGGTCCGCGCCCTCGACGGCGGCAGCGACACCCCGAAGATCATCAAGATCGCCGGGACCATCGACGCCAACACCGACGACGACGGCGACCACCTGGACTGCGCCGACTACGCCACCGACGGCTACGACCTCAAGAAGTACCTGGCCGCCTACGATCCCCGCACCTGGGGCTCCGCCAAGCCCAGCGGCCCGCAGGAGGAGGCCCGTCAGGCGTCGGCGGCCAGGCAGGCCGAGCGCATCGTGCTGCCCGTCGGCTCCAACACCACCGTCGTCGGGCTGGGCAAGGGCGCCGTCCTCAAGGGCGCCAGCCTCCAGGTCAGGAACGCGGACAACGTCATCCTCCGCAACCTCGACCTGCGCGACGCCTACGACTGCTTCCCCGTCTGGCAGCCCAACACCGGCGGCCTCGGCGACTGGAAGACGGCGTACGACAACATCTGGCTGACCGGCGCCACCCATGTCTGGGTCGACCACGTCACCGCCTCCGACAAGGGCCACCCGGACGCGGCCGAACCCGCCCACTTCGCCCGCAACTACCTCCGCCACGACGGCCTGCTGGACATCACCAACGGGTCCGACCTGGTCACCGTCTCCTGGAGCCGGTTCGCCGACCACGACAAGGCGATCCTCATCGGCAACGGGGACACGGCCACCGGCGACCGGGGCAGGCTGCGGGTCACCCTGCACCACAACACCTTCGAGTCGGTCGTCCAGCGCGCGCCCCGCGTCCGCTTCGGGCAGGTCCACCTCTACAACAACCGGTACGAGATCCCCGACGAGGGCGACTACCGGTACTCCCTCGGAGTGTCGACCGAGTCGGCGATCCACGCGGAGAACAACGCCTTCCACGCGCCCGGCCACGTCGAGGTCGCCGACCTGGTCAAGAGCTGGAACGGCACCGCCCTCCACCAGACCGGCACCCTCTTCAACGGCTTTCCGGTCGACCTGCTCGCCATTCACAACGCCTACAACAGCGGCAGCGAGCGTGATCTCACGGCGGACGTCGGCTGGACGCCTACCCTGCACACAAAGATCGACAGCGCCGAGGCGGCCGACCGAGAGGTGGCGCGCGGCGCGGGCGCAGGGAGGATCCCATGACCGTACCCATCGTCCTCGCGGGCGCACGCGGCCACGGCCGCTGGCACCTGGACAACATCCGCCGGCTCCAGGACAAGGGCATCGTCCACCTGGCGGGCATCTGCGAGCTGACCCCGCTCACCCCGGACGAGATCCCGGAGGGCCTGGGCGCGCCCGAGCAGTCCGCCGACCTCGGCGCGCTGCTCGATGCCACCGGCGCCCGGATCGCCGTCATCTGCACCCCGATCCCCACCCACACCGACCTCGCCCTGATCGCGGCCCGCAGGGGCGTGCACCTGCTGCTGGAGAAGCCGCCGGCGCCGTCGTACGCGGAGTTCCGCCGGATGGCGGACGGGGTCGCCGAGGCGGGCGTGGTCTGTCAGATCGGCTTCCAGTCGCTGGGCTCGCACGCGCTGCCCGCGATCCGCCGGCTGATCGACGACGGGGTGATCGGCGAGGTCGCCGGGGTCGGCGGGGCCGGTGCCTGGGCGCGCGCGGAGGCGTACTACCGCCGGGCGCCCTGGGCCGGGAAGCGGCGGCTGCACGGGGTCGACGTGATCGACGGAGCCCTCACCAACCCGCTCGCGCACGCCGTCGCCACCGCCCTCGCGCTGGCCGGCGCCACCCGCGCCGACGACGTGAGCGGCATCGAGACCGAGCTGGCGCACGCCAACGCGATCGAGTCCGACGACACCTCCTGTGTCCGTGTCACGACTGTCGCGGGCCTGCCGGTGACCGTCGCCGCGACCCTGTGCGCCGAGGACCCGGACGACCCGTACGTCCTGATCCACGGCAGCCGCGGCCGGATCACCTTCTGGTACAAGCAGGACCGCGTCCTGCTCCAGCGCGCCGACCACGGTCCCGAGGAGTTCGAGTACGGCCGTACCGACCTGCTGGAGAACCTCGTCGACCACCTCACCGACGGGGCCGAGCTGCTCGTCCCGCCGGCCGCGACCGAGGCGTTCATGCGGGTCGTCGAGGCGATCCGGGTCGCCCCCGACCCGGTCACGCTCCCCGAGGACGCCTGGCACCTGCTGCCCGACGAGAACCGCCGGGTCGTCCCCGGCGTCGACGGGCTGGTCGCGGCCGCCGCCGACACCCTCGCCCTCTTCTCCGAACTGGGCGCCCCCTGGGCGTCCCCGACCGCGCATCCGAAAGAGGTGAGCACCTGATGACGGCACCCGACTCACCGGTCGTCCTGCGCGTCGCGGGCCGCCCCGTCGGCCGCTACGTCGCCCGGCCCGAGCTGCCCGCACGGCTGTCCCCGCGCCCCTATCTGCACCCCGTCACCACCCTGGCCGGCACGGCGGTCACCGAGCTGAGCCCCGCCGACCACACACACCACCTCGGCGTCGGTGTCGCCGTTCCCGACGTCGAGGGGTTCAACTTCTGGGGCGGGCGCACCTTCGTCCGCGACCAGGGCCCGACCGAGCTCGACAACCACGGCGCCCAGCGGCACGTCGGGTTCCAGCTGCGCGACCCCGACGGCTTCGTGGAGGAGCTGCGCTGGGTCGCCGCCGGAGCCGAGCTGCTGCGTGAGCGCCGTACGGTCGCGGCCACCGAACTCACCGACACGGCCTGGGCGCTGGACTTCACCTTCTCCCTCACCAACATCACCCCGGACCCGGTGACCATCGGCAGCCCCGCCACCAACGGACGCCCCGGCGCGGCCTACGGCGGCTTCTTCTGGCGAGCCCGCAAGGAGGCCACCGCCCCCGACGTCTTCACCGCCGGCACCGAGGGCGAGGCCGCCGTCCACGGCGAACGCGCCGACTGGCTCGCCCTGGCCGGCGCGGGGTGGACGCTGGTCTTCGCGGGCGCCACCGACGCCACCCGCCGCGACCCCTGGTTCGTCCGCACCGCCGAGTACCCGGGCGTCGGATCCTCCCTGGCGTCGGGGGAACGGCTGGCGATCGCGCCCGGCGACACCGCCGTCCGCCGCGTCGTCACCGTGGTCGCCGACGGCCGCCTGGGCCGCGACGAGGCGGCATCCCTCGTACGGAAGGCGGTCAGCCAGTGACCCACGAGACCTCCGAGACCTACGAGAACCCCGTCCTGAACGCCGACTGGTCCGACCCGGACGTCGTGCGCGTCGGCGACGACTTCTACCTCACCGCCTCCAGTTTCGGCCGGGCTCCCGGCCTGCCGCTGCTGCACTCGCGCGACCTGGTCAACTGGACCCTGGTCGGCCACGCGCTGTCCTTGCTGGAGCCCGCCGGGGAGTTCAGGAAGCCCCGCCACGACTGCGGGGTCTGGGCGCCCTCGCTCCGGCATCACGACGACCGCTTCTGGATCTTCTGGGGCGACCCCGACCAGGGGATCTTCCAGGTCAACGCCCCGGAGATCAGGGGGCCCTGGACCCGCCCGCACCTGGTCAAGGAGGGCAAGGGCCTGATCGACCCCTGCCCCCTGTGGGACGAGGAGACCGGCGAGGCCTACCTGGTCCACGCCTGGGCCAAGTCCCGCTCCGGGGTCAAGAACCGCCTCACCGGCCACCGTATGCACCCCGACGGGACCTCCCTGCTCGACGACGGCAAGCTGATCGTCGACGGCGACCGCATCCCCGGCTGGTTCACCCTGGAGGGCCCCAAGCTCTACCGGCACGACGGCTGGTTCTGGATCCTGGCCCCCGCCGGGGGAGTGGAGACCGGCTGGCAGGGCGCCTTCCGCGCCCGGGACTTCTTCGGCCCCTACGAGGAGAGGATCGTCCTGGAGCAGAAGGACACCGACGTCAACGGCCCCCACCAGGGCGGCTGGGTGCGCACCCCGTCCGGCGAGGACTGGTTCCTGCACTTCCAGCAGCGCGGCGCCTACGGCCGGGTCGTCCATCTCCAGCCGATGCGCTGGGGCAGTGGGGGAGGCTGGCCGGTGATCGGCGACGACGGCGCTCCCGTCGCCGTGCACCGCAGGCCCGCCCTGCCCCCGCAGCCGCCCGCCGCGCCGGCCACCGACGACGACTTCCCCGGCGGACGCTTCGGACGGCAGTGGCAGTGGACGGCCAACCCGCAGGACGGCTGGGCCACCCAGCACTCCGGCGACGGACTGCGCCTGAGCTGCGTCCGCACGGCCGACGCCCACGACCTGCGCAAGCTGCCGAACGTGCTCACCCAACGGCTGCCGGGCACCCCGTCCGCCGTCGAGGTGGAGCTGGAGCTGCACGGCGAGGAACCGGGCGCGCGGGCCGGGCTCGCGGTTCTCGGGGACGCCTTCGGCTGGATCGGGCTGCAACGCGGGGCCGACGGGACGGTCCACCTCGTGCACCGGTTCGCCGAGGCCGTCGCCGAGAAGGAACGGGACGCCGACCATCCCCGGCTCGCGCCCGGCGGGCGCGCCCGTCTGCGCGTCGAGATCGGCGCCGGCGCCCGCTGCCGTTTCGCCTACGACGTCGGCGACGGCTTCCGGTACTCCGGTCCCGTGTTCGCCGCCACCCCGTGGCGCTGGGTCGGCGCCCTGCTCGGCCTGTTCGCCCTCGCGCCGGACGGGCCGGGGCACGCCGGGGCGGCCGCGTTCACCGAATTCCGGATCAGACCTCTCTGACTCATCGCATCTGTACGCCTGTTGGGAGCCGCAATGACGCACTTCCATAGCAAGCGCTTGCCGAGGCCTGGCCTCGTCGGGGCCGCCGTAGCCGGCCTGATCGCCGCGCTGGGGCTCGGCGCGGTCGGCGAGGCGAGAGCCGCCGACGCCGGGACCGAGGCGGCGGCCTCCGCCGACCGCTGGACCGACCGGGCCCACGGCTTCGCCTCCCTGGCCGGCGGCACCACCGGAGGCGCCGGCGGCAAGGTCGTCACGGTCACCGACCAGTCCTCACTGGCCAAGTACGCCGGCGCCGAGGAGCCGTACGTCATCCGGGTCGCCGGGGCGATCGCCGTCGAGCCGTTCGGCGCGGACATCGTGGTGGCCTCGAACAAGACGGTCGTCGGCGTCGGCGACACCGGCGAGATCGTGCACGGGGAACTGCACCTCAACCCCGGCACACACAACGTGATCATCCGCAACCTGACGATCCGCGACTCGGCGATCGAGGGCAACTGGGACTGCAAGGACACCGACTTCGACGGCATCCAGATGGACACCGTCCACCACGTCTGGGTCGACCACAACCGCTTCTCGAACATCTGCGACGGGCAACTGGACGTCCGCAAGGACAGCGAGTACGTCACCGTCTCCTACAACCGGTTCGAGAACAACAACAAGACGTTCGGCCTCGGCTGGACCAGCAACGTCAAGACGCAGATCACCATCGACCACAACCTGTTCGCCCACACCAAGCAGCGCAACCCGTCCGTCGACAACGCCGCCTACGCGCACCTCTACAACAACTACCTGACGGCACAGGTGGATCCGGGCGACCCGGTGTGGACGTACGGCAACTGGTCGCGCGGCCGGACGAAGATGGTCATCGAGAACAGCTACTACCGGGACGTCCAGCACCCCTACCAGGCCGACGCCACCGCGGAGTTGGTGGAGCGCGGGTCCATCCTGAGGAACACGACGGGCCGGCACGACGAGTGGGGCGCCGCCTTCGAACCGCGGGACTTCTACGCGTACCGGCTGGATCCGGCGGCGGCCGTGCCCGCGCTGGTGACGCGGTTCTCCGGGCCGCAGAAGCGGATCGGCGACGCGGTGACGCTGCGCGTCCCGGGCGACTACCCGACCGTGCAGTCCGCCGTGGACGCCGTGCCCGAGGGCAACGCCTCAACGGTCATCGTCGCCGTCGCCCCCGGCACCTACCGCGAGAAGGTGTTCATCCCGGCGACCAAGCCGAACATCGTGTTGCGGGGGACTGGACAGGACCGCTCGGACACCGTCATCGTCTACGACACGCCCGCGGCGTACGGGGGTTCGACGGGGAGCGCCACGGTGCGCATCGCGGCGAACGACGTCACCGCCCGCAACCTCACCTTCAGCAACGACTTCGACGAGGCCGCGCACGAGCTGAACGGCGAGCAGGCGCTGGCCGTGAAGACGACCGGCGACCGGATCGTCTTCGAGGACACCGCCTTCCTGGGCAACCAGGACACCCTGATGACCGACAGCCCCAAGCTGGACGTCATCAGCCGGGTCTACATCCGCGACTCCTACATCGAGGGCGACGTCGACTTCGTCTACGGGCGGGCGACGACCGTCGTCGAGCGCTCCGTGATCCGGGCGCTGAGCCGGGGCTCCGCCACCAACAACGGGTACATCACGGCCGCCTCGACCTGGACGGGCAACCCGTACGGGTTCCTGATCACCCGGTCGAGGATCGTGAGCGACGCGCCCGCCGGGACCTTCCACCTCGGGCGGCCCTGGCACCCGGGCGGCGAACCGGCGGCCGTCGCCCAGGTGCTGATCCGCGACACCGAGCTGCCCGCCGCGGTCAGGTCCGCCCCGTGGACCGACATGAGCGGCTTCTCCTGGCGGGACGCCCGGTTCGCCGAGTACCGGAACTTCGGCCCGGGGGCGGGCGTGACCGCGGACCGGCCGCAGCTGAGCGACGCCGACGCACGGACGCACACCGTCGCGCACTACCTCAAGGGCACGGACGACTGGGCTCCGTACGCCCGCCACCACTGACCCCCCACAACTTCACAGAAACCCTCGTTGGATCCAGAAGAAGAGAGCCGACCAATGAAGATCAGCATCCGTAGAAACAGGCGCGCCGCCACGGCCGTCGCCCTGGGTGCCGTGCTCGCCCTGACCGCCACCGCCTGCGGTGACGACGGGAGCGGCGCCGGCGGCGACAAGGGCGAGGAGGGCAGCGGCAAGGGCAAGATCGTCTTCTGGGACAACAACGGCGGTGTCCGCACCGACATCTGGAAGGAGATCATCGCCGACTTCGAGAAGGCCAACCCGGACATCAAGGTCGAGTACGTCGGCATCGCCTCCACCGAGTACCAGTCCAAGGTCGACACCTCCATCCAGGGCGGCAGCATGCCGGACGTCGGCGGCGTCGGCGCGGCGATGATCGCCGGCTTCTCCGCGCAGGGCGCGCTGGAGCCGCTCGACGACCGGCTCGCCAAGTCCTCCCTGAACGGCAAGCTCAACGAGGACATGGTCAAGGTGCTGAAGGCCTCCGGCGGCCGCGACGACACCCTGTACTCCATCCCGACCTCCGCCAACAACGGTGTCCTGTACTACCGCACCGACCTGTTCAAGGCCGCGGGCCTGGACGAGCCGACGACCTGGGACAAGTTCTACGCCGCGGCGGAGAAGCTCACCGACGCCAAGAAGAACGAGTTCGGCTACACCATCCGCGGTGGCGCCGGCTCCATCGCGCAGGCGCTGGACGCGATGTACGGCCAGAGCGGGATCACCTCGTTCTGGAACGGCGACAAGACCACGGTCAACGACCCGAAGAACGTGGCGGCGCTGGAGAAGTACGTCGGCCTCTACAAGAAGGTCACCCCGGCGGCCGACCTCAACAACGACTTCACGAAGATGGTCGCCCAGTGGGACTCCGGCACCATCGGCATGCTGAACCACAACCTGGGCTCGTACCAGGACCATGTGAAGGCGCTCGGGGTCGACAAGTTCCGCGGCATTCCGCAGCCGACGGGCGCCGACGGCAAGCGGGTTCAGGTGTCCAACCCGGTGGACGGGCTCGGGTTGTTCAAGAGCTCGAAGAACAAGGAGGCCGCCTGGAAGTTCATCGAGTTCGCCACCTCGAAGGCGGAGAACTCGAAGTTCAACGAGTCGGCCGGGCAGGTGCCGGCGAACACCGAGGCCGCGTCGGACGCGTGGATCCAGAAGGCGGAGCCGACGAAGCTGGCGGCGCAGGCGCTGACGGACGGTTCCACGACGATCGTGCAGCTGCCGTACTACCTGCCGGACTGGAACACCATTTCCAAGGCGGACAACGAGCCGAACTTCCAGAAGGTGCTGCTCGGGAAGATGAGTGCGAAGGAATTCCTGGACACGCTTGCCGACCAGCTGAACGAAGCCCAGGCGGAATGGAAGAAGCAGAACGGATAACTCCGTCGGCTCGGCCGTTCGCGGTCGGTCCGGGTCCCTGACGTCGTGGTCGGGCCTCGGACCGGCCGTGGCTGGGCGCGCTCCCGCGGCGGAGCCGCCCATCGACACAGCCCCGCGCCCCTCAGATCAGAAAACCCCTGCTGTTGAAAGGTGCACGTTCGTGTCCCTTACGCGTAGACAGGTCACGTCCGCGGCTCTCGCCGCCCTCCCCCTCGCTGCCGCGGCCCCCGGTGTCGCTCAAGCCGCGCAGCGACCCCGCACCCTCTACATCGCCGGTGATTCCACCGCCGCCCAGAAATTCGCCGATGCCGCGCCCGAGACCGGGTGGGGTATGGCGTTGCCCTTCTTTCTCCGCAGGGATCTGCCCGTCGCCAACCACGCGGTGAACGGGCGGAGTTCCAAGAGCTTTGTGGACGAGGGGCGGCTCGACGTCGTCCTCGCCTCCATCCGGCCGGGTGACTTCCTGCTCGTCCAGTTCGCGCACAACGACGAGAAGACCACCGACCCCACCCGTTACACCGAGCCCTGGACGACGTACCAGGACTATCTGCGGATGTACGTCGACGGGGCGCGGGCGCGTGGGGCGCGGCCCGTGCTGCTGACGCCCGTCGAGCGGCGGAGGTTCGACGCGGCGGGCAACGCGGTGCCGAGTCACGGCGACTATCCGGCGGCGATGCGCGCGCTCGCCGAGGAGGAGGGCGTCGCACTGCTCGACATCCAGGCGCTGTCGCTCGCGCTGTGGCAGCGGCTCGGGGTCGAGGCGACGAAGACGTACTTCAACTGGACCGAGACCGAGCAGGACAACACGCACTTCAATCCGCCGGGCGCGATCGCCGTGGCCCGGCTCGTCGCCGGCGAGCTGCTGCACCGCCGGGTGCTGGCGCCCCGGGACGTGCGCCGGCTCGACGCGGAGATCCCCGAGTCCTGGATCACCTGGCCGCCGGCCACCGCGTAACCACCCCCCTTCTTCGTCGAAAGAGAGTCGCACAGTGAACGTACAGAGATGGCATGGGCATGCCATGAGCATGGCTGTCGTCGGCTGCACCGCCCTGGCCCTGACGGTCACCGGCACCACGGCACAGGCGCAGTCCTCGGGCGGCCTCGCCCGGCAGACCCTGGCCGCGAACGACGGCTGGGGCTCCTACGGCACCGGGACGACCGGCGGGTCCGCTGCCGCCGCCGAGCACATCTACACCGTCACCACCTGGGCGGAGTTCAAGGCCGCGCTGAAGGACGGCGGCGACGCACCCAAGATCATCCAGGTCAAGGGCATGATCGACGCCGTCTCCGAGGGCTGCGAGGCCTTCGTCACCGGCGGCTACGACCTCCAGCAGTACCTGAAGGACTACGACCCGGCCGTCTACGGCAACGACAAGGTCGCCATGGGTCCGCAGGAGGACGCGCGGGTCGCCTCCGCCGCCAACCAGGACTCCGTCATCAAGGCCAACATCCCCAGCAACACCACCATCGTCGGCGTCGGCAGGAACTCCGGCATCCTCGGCGGCAGCCTCCAGATCAAGGGCGTCTCGAACGTCATCATGCGCAACCTCACCATCGAGGCCCCGCTCGACTGCTTCCCCAAGTGGGACCCGACCGACGACAACAACACGGGCAACTGGAACTCCGAGTACGACGCCGTGGTCGTCTACGGCACCGACCACGTGTGGATCGACCACAACACGTTCACCGACGGGCGCTACCCCGACAGCGAGCGACCGGTCTACTTCGGCAAGGTCTTCCAGCAGCACGACGGCCTGACCGACATCGTGCGCGGCTCCAACTACGTGACCGTGTCCTGGAACCGCTTCCAGGACCACGACAAGAACATGCTGATCGGGAACAGCGACAGCACCGCCGCCCTCGACTCCGGCAAGCTCAAGGTCACCATGCACCACAACCGCTTCGAGGGGATCCTCCAGCGCTCTCCGCGGGTGCGGTTCGGACAGGTCGACGTCTACAACAACCACTACGTGGTGACCGAGGAGCAGAAGAACGACTACTACATCTTCGGCGTCGGCATCTCCTCGCAGCTCCACGCCAGCGGCAACGCCATCTCGCTGCCGGCCGGCGCCAAGGTCGGCAAGGTCCTGAAGAAGTGGAACGAGTCGCCGCTGACCGCCGAGAACAACTACGTCAACGGCAGGCTGACCGACCTCATCGCGGTGCACAACGCGGAGATCCCCGCCGAGACCCTCCAGTCCGGCGCGGGCTGGACGCCGACCCTGCGCACCAAGGTCGACCCGCCCAAGGCCGTCCCCGGCATCGTCGGCGCCCGCGCCGGCGCCGGAAAGATCTGCTGACCCCGTCGACGCCGTGACCGTCCGGGCCGGGGCCCCACCGCCCCGGCCCGCCATCCCCCACGCCCCGAGAGAACTCAGAGGAAGCCCGCAACGGAAACCCTCTGACGAGCCGCACCGCGAAGGAGCACCCGCATGCCCTCGCCCCACCCCCGACTCCCCCTGTCCAGAAGGGGATTCCTGACGGCGAGCGCCGGCGCGGGCGCCGCCCTCGGGCTCCTGGCCGCCCCCGCCGGGGCCGCCACCCGCCCGACGCGCCCGTTCGGCCGCTACGGCTCCCCGTCCGCCCGCCTCACCCCGCGGACCCTGTACGTCGACCCGCGGGGACGCGGCGACTTCACCTCCGTCCGGGACGCCGTGGCCGCCGCCGTCGGCAGCGGCTGGACCCTCGTCATCGCCCCCGGCACCTACCGCGAGACGGTCGCCGTCGACGCCACCCGCACCGAGGCGACCTGGATCGGCGCCTCGGAGAACCCGCGGGACGTCGTGATCGTGTACGACAACGCGGCCGGCACCCCCAAGCCCGGCGGCGGCACCTACGGCACCACCGGGTCGGCCACCACCACCGTGCAGGCCGACGGCTTCACCGCCCGCTGGATCACCTTCGCCAACGACTGGCTGCGAGCCGACCACCCCGGCATCACCGGAACCCAGGCCGTCGCCATCAAGGTCCAGGGCGACCGGTCCGCCTTCCACCACTGCCGCTTCCTCGGCCACCAGGACACCCTCTACGCCGACTCGATCGCCCTCGGCACCTTCGCCCGCCAGTACTTCGCCCACTGCTACGCCGAAGGAGACGTCGACTTCGTCTTCGGCCGGGCGACCGCCGTCTTCGAGCACTGCCACTTCCGCACCCTGAACCGCACCGACCTGGCCGCCGCCCCCTACGGCTTCGTCTTCGCACCCTCCACGGCGGGCGCCAACCCGCGCGGCTACCTGGTGACGAAGAGCCGTGTGACGAGCGAGGCCCCGGACCACTACTACAAGCTGGCCCGCCCCTGGGTGCCCAGCTCCGACACCACCGCCCGCCCCATGCTCACGGTCCGCGACACCCACCTCGGCCCCGGCATCGACGCGGTCGCCCCCTACACCGACATGTCCGCCTCCTTCCCCTGGCAGAACCAGCGATTCGCCGAGTACCGCAACACCGGGCCGGGCGCACGGATCACAGTCCCGGAGAACCGGCCCCAACTCACGCCCGAGCAGGCCGAGTCGGCGACCCGCGAGACCTGCCTCGGCGACTGGACGCCCTGGAAGGAGGCCTGCTGAGATGCGCCGGCGCACCCTCCTCGCGGGACTCACCGCCGGCGCCCTGAGCACGGTGGCGACCCCCGCCCACGCCCACTCCCGCCGCGTCCTGCACGTCCGCCCCGGCGACTCCGTCCAGGCCGCCGTGGACGCGGCCGACGGACCCGGCTGGACCGTCGTCGTGCACCCCGGAACATACCGGGAGGTCGTCAACATCCCTGCCGACAAGGGGTCCTTGACCCTGCGCGGCGCCTCCCGCGACCCTCGCGCCGCCGTCCTCGTCTTCGACAACGCCAACGGCACGAAGAAGCCCGACGGCACCACGTACGGCACGGCCGGATCCGCCACCTTCACCTCCGCCGCCCCCGGCCTCACCGTCCGCGACCTCACCCTCGCCAACGACTGGCTGCGCGCCGACCACCCGGACATCACCGGCACCCAGGCGGTGGCCGCGTACGTCACCGGCGACCGCTCGCGCTTCGACAACGTCCGCTTCCTCGCCCACCAGGACACCCTCTTCGCGGACACCACCGCCCTGGACGCCTTCGACCGGCAGTACTACCGGCGCTGCTACATCGAGGGCGACGTCGACTTCGTCTTCGGCCGGGCCCGGGCCGTCTTCGACACCTGCCACTTCCACACCCTCCAGCGGGACGTGACCTTCACCCCCAAGGGCATGGTCTTCGCCCCCTCCACCGCCCGCGCCAACCCCTACGGCTTCCTCGCCGTCCGCGGCCGCGTCACCTCCGGCGCCGAGGACGCCGCGTACAAGCTGGCCCGGCCCTGGGTGCCGTCGTACGAGACGACCGCCTGGCCCTCGCTGGTCGTCCGGGACACCTGGATCGGGCCCGGCGTCGACGCGGTCGCCCCCTACACCAACATGCGGGACGCCTACCCCTGGCAGACCATGCGCTTCCGGGAGCACGCCAACCGCGGTCCGGGCGCGGTGATCTCCGAGCCCGCGAACCGGCCGCAGCTGACGGCGGAGGAGGCCGCCGCGCACACCCGGCGGACCTACCTCGGGGACTGGAGGCCGTATGAGCGTCCGTGATCCGGTGGGGCGGCGGGCGTTCGTGGTCGGGTCGGGGGCCGCCCTGCTCGCCGGGGGAGTCGCCGCCACCGGCGCGCAGGCCGCCGTCGTCGACGGGCCGCTGCCCGACTTCCACCCCGCGCTGAAGGACGCCCTGACCTTCCCGCTCGCCTGGGGAAACTCCCCGATCCGTGACTTCCGCGCCTGGCGCCGGGCCGCCCGCGCCAAGGTCGAGGAGGCCCTGATCGTCGACCGGGAGGACGAGACCCCGTACGCCCCCGAGTTCGGCCACCGCCACGAAGAAGGCGGCTGCACGAGGGAGTTGGTCACCCTCTCCCTCACCCGTCACGAGCGCGTCCGCGCCGCCCTGCTCACCCCGCACGGTCCCGGCCCCTTCCCGGCCGTGCTCCTCCTGCACGACCACGGGGCGAAGTTCGACATCGGCAAGGAGAAACTGGTCCGGCCCTGGTACGACGACACCCGGCTGGCGTCCGCCGAGGCCTGGGCGGCGCGGTACTTCAGCGGGCGGTTCGTCGGCGACGAGCTGGCCCGGCGCGGCTATGTCGTCCTCGCCACCGACGCCCTCGGCTGGGGCGACCGCGGACCCCTCGCCTACGACCAGCAGCAGGCCCTGGCGAGCAACTTCTACAACCTGGGCTCGTCACTCGCCGGCCTCATGGCCCGCGAGGACGCCCGCGCCGCCGGTTTCCTCGCCCGGCTCGACCGGGTGGACCGGCGGCGGATCGCGACCGTCGGTTTCTCCATGGGCGCCTTCCGCGCCTGGCAGACGGCGGCGCTCAGCGACGACGTGGCCGCCGCGGCCGCCGTCTGCTGGATGACCGGGCTCAAGGACATGATGGTGCCCGGCAACAACACCCTGCGCGGCCAGTCCGCCTACTACATGCTCCACCCGGGACTGCCCCGCCATCTCGACTTCCCCGACGTGGCGAGCATCGCCGCACCCAGACCGATGCTCTTCTTCGGCGGCGGACTCGATCCGCTGTTCCCCGCCGACGGCGTCCGCGTGGCCCACGACAGGCTGCGCGCCGTCTGGCGCTCCCGCCACGCCGAGGAGCGGTTGCACCTGAAGACCTGGCCCGACCTCGGCCATGTCTTCGTCGACCGCATGCAGGACGAGGTCTTCACCTGGCTCGACTCCGTCCTGTGAACCGTCCCCTTCCCCCACCCGCACGACGAAAGGACCCGCACTCCATGTCTCGTCGTACCGCTCTCACGGCCCTCGCGGGCCTCACCCTCGGCGCCGGCCTCGCCGTCCTCCCCACCCAGGCACAGGCCGCCACCGTGGTCGTCAGCAACTCCACCGACCTGTCCAACGCCATCAAGAACGCCACCGCCGGGACGGTCATCCAGGTGCGCGGCGGCACCTACTACCCCACGGCCACCCTTCAGTCGACGAAGAACGGCACCTCCTCCAGCCCGATCACGCTCACCGCGTACGGCTCGGAGACCGTGAAGATCGACGGCGGGAGTCTCCCCGACGGCGACTGGATCTTCAAGCTGACCGCCGACTACTGGAACGTCTCCAACATCACCTTCCAGAACTCCCCGGACAGCGCGGTCGTCTGCCAGTCCTGCACCGGCACCAACTGGAACAACATCAAGACCATCAACGGCGGCGACTCCGGCTTCACCCTCACCGGAGACGGGACGGTCGGCAACACCGTCCGCAACCTCGACTCCTACGGCCACTACGACCCCGCCAACCACGGGGAGAACGCCGACGGCCTCGCCATCAAGTTCGGGTCGGGCACAGGCAACCTGGTCACCGGGGCCCGCCTCTACAACAACTCCGACGACGGTCTGGACTTCTGGTCCTTCTCCTCGCCCGTGACCATCGAGCACACATGGGCCATGGGCAACGGCAAGAACCGCTGGAGCGACTCCGCGTTCGCGGGCGACGGCAACGGCTACAAGCTGGGCGGCGACGGCGAGGTCGTCGCGCACGTCGTCAACAACTCGGCCGCCTGGGACAACGCGGGCAACGGCTTCACCGAGAACTCCAACAAGGGCGCGATCGTCATCAACCGCACCACCGCCTACAAGAACGGCAAGTGGGGCTACTACTTCGCCACCGGCGCGGCCCGCCTCGGCAAGAACCTCGCCGTGAGCAACGGCAGCGGCCTGGTCAGCAAGGGCTCCTCGGTGGTCTCGGCCGGCAACAACTGGGACTCGGGGATCGCGACCCCCGCCTTCCGGTCGACGGACGCCTCCAGCACCTACAACGCCCGCCAGTCCAACGGCGCGCTGCCCGTGACCACGTTCCTGACCACGGGCAGCACCACCATCGGCGCGACGATGGACTGAGCCGGCGCTAGCGCCGCACGGGCCGGACCGACTCCAGCGTCGGCACCACCGGCTTGATCGTGCCGTCGGCCGCGAACTCCATGCGGTCGATCGTGGTCTCCCGGTGCATGCCGTCACCCCCCGGCCGTCCGGGGCCGTTCAGCGCGAACCGGTGGTAGACGACGTACCAGTCGTCGGTGCCGGGCACGTTCACCACCGAGTGGTGGCCGGTGGCGAGGATGCCGTACTCCGGACGCTTCGACAGGATCGTCCCCCGCTTGGTCCACGGGCCGAGCGGGGACGGTCCCGTCGCGTAGGCCACGTGGTAGTTCTCGCTGCGGGTGTCGTCCTCGGACCACATGAAGTAGTACGTGCCCCTGCGCTTGACCACGAAGGACCCCTCACGGAAGTTGTCCGGGGTGATGTCCTTCACCTTCGCCGCGTCGAACGACACCATGTCGTCGTTCAGCGGGACGACGTACCCGTGGCCGTTGCCCCAGTAGAGGTACGAGGTCCCGTCGTCGTCCGTGAAGACGGCCGGGTCGATCATCTGGCCGGAGTAGGCGCCGCCCTTCGCCACCAGCGGCTTGCCCAGCGCGTCCTTGAAGGGTCCCGCGGGGGAGTCGGCCACGGCCACGCCGATCTGCTGCTCGGCGCAGAAGTAGAAGTAGTACGTGCCGTCGCGTTCGGCGATCGCCGGGGCCCAGGCGTACTTGTCCGCCCAGCCGACGTCCGGCCCGAGGTCCAGGACGACCCCGTGGTCCTTCCAGTGGACGAGGTCCTTGGAGGAGTAGGCCTTGAACCTGGTCCCGCTCCAGCCCCGGAAGCCGTCCGTCGTCGGGTAGATCCAGTACTCGCCGTTCAGGTAGTGGACGTCCGGGTCGGCGTTGAGGCCGGGCAGGACGGGGCTGCGGGTCACGGCCGCCTCGACCGTCCAGGTGCGTTTCGTCCCGTCGGCGGCCGTCACGGTGTACGTCTGCGGCTTGCGGAAGTCGCGGCGGGCGCCGGACCTCGGGCTCACCGTGGCCCCCTCGCCGACCCACAGCTTCGGGGCCAGCCGCGAGAGGTCGGCGCCGGGTTCCATCGGCAGGACGACCTTCGAGGCGCTCTCCGTGAGGATCGCGTATCCCTTCTGGTCCTTCGCCGTCGCGTCCACGACGGAGGTGGGCGTGGGGGAATACGCGGCCAGCAGCCGGTCGTACTCCGCCTGCGTCACCGGCAGGACCGTACCGTGCCGGGGGCTGGCGGGCAGCTGGTAGTCGGTGGACGGGGTCCACCGGCCGGAGTCGAGGTCGGTGGTCTCGAAGGGGACGTAGCCGCGGCCGCCGTACTCGTCGATGAACAGGTACCACTTCTTCTCGGTGTTCGACCTGAACACCGTCGGCCCCTCACCCCGGTCCATGGCACCGCTGCCGACGCAGTCGGCCACGAAGTCGTACTTCGTGGCGGTCAGGGACGTGGACTTCTCGGCGGTGATGAACTTCGAGCAGGGGCTGGAGGAGCTGGGGTCCCGCTCGTCCTTGGTGTAGCGGTAGTACGTGTCCTTGTACTTCACCACCGTCGAGTCGATGACCGAGTAGCCCGGGTCGTCCCAGACCTTCGGCTCGCTGAAGGTGCGGAAGTCCTTGGTCGTCGCGTACAGCATCTTGTTGTACGTCGAGCCCGTGTGGCCGGGGTCGTCGTCGGCGTACAGCTTCGACGCCCAGAAGACGACGTACGCGTCGAGCGAGTCGTCCCAGTAGGCCTCGGGCGCCCAGGTGTTGCCGGCGTTGTCGGGGGCGACCTTCACCAGGCGCTGGTCGGTCCAGTGGACCAGGTCGGTGGACTCCCACACCATGATCGACTTGCTGCCGTGCCGCTGGACCTCGTCCCAGCTGCCGCTGCTGTTCCGGTACATGCGCAGGTCGGTGGCGATGAGGTAGAACCTGTCGCCCTCGGGGGAGCGGATCACGAACGGGTCGCGCAGACCCTTCTCACCGATGGTGGACGTCAGAACCGGCTTCCCGGCGTTCAACTCCCGCCAATGCAACGGGTCGTTGCCCCGGCTGAGGGCATAGCGGATCTGCTCGCCGTCGGCGGTGCCCTCGCCGGTGAAGTAGGCGAAGAGATAGCCGGCGTACTTCGGTTGGGTCACGGGGGGTGCTCCGGTGTTCGCGGTACTGGGGGGCGAGGTGAGGAGGGCCAGGAGGAGGGCGAAGAGGGGGGCCAGGAGCGTGCGGGCGAAGTGGGGGCGCATGACACTTCCTGTGTGAGTGTGGGGGTTTTTGTTGGGTGCGGTGCCCTGGGAGTCTCACCAGTGGGGGTCGGAGGCGTCAATCGGTGGGGACGCGGCGGGAGGGGAGCGAAAGTTTCGATCTCTTTCGCCGGCCTCGGCAACCCTTTCCGGCCACGGCGGCGACTGCTTTTCAGAAACGGGCCGGGGCGGCCCCTCCGGCCCGTTTCCTCCCCCTCCTCTAGGAAAGGAACGCCCCGTGCGCTTGAGCACCGGACGCCACCGCAGGACGCGCACCCTCTCGATCGCCGCCGCGGTGGCCGTCGCCGCGGGGGCGGGCGGCGTCTACCTCGGCCTGACGAACGACGGCGCGCAGGCCGCCACCACGACGGTCACCGTCTCCACCACCGCCCAGCTGGAGTCGGCCGTGAAGAACGCGGTCGCCGGTACGGTCATCCAGGTCCGCGGCGGCACGTACTACCCGACGGCCACCCTGAAGTCGACGGCCAGTGGCACCGCGTCGAGCCGGATCACGCTTCAGGCGTACGGCGGCGAGAAGGTGAAGATCGACGGGTCCAGGCTGGCCGCCGGCTCCTGGCTCGCCGCCGTCTACGGCAGCTACTGGACCGTCCAGAACCTCACCTTCCAGAACTCGCCGGCTCAGGGCTTCGTGGTGACGTCGTCGACGGGTGGTGTGTTCAAGAACCTCGTCACCGCCGGCAACGGCGACTCCGGGTTCACCCTGCGCGGCGACAACACCGTCGGCAACCTCGTGCAGAACCTGGACAGTCACGGCAACTACGACGCCGCCGGGCACGGGCAGAACGCGGACGGCATCGCCATCAAGTTCGGCTCGGGGAGCGGCAACCGGGTCACGGGCGCCCGTCTCTACAACAACTCCGACGACGGCCTCGACCTCTGGCAGTTCTCCACACCGGTCACCATCGAGCACTCCTGGGCCTTCGGCAATGGCAAAAACCGGTGGAACGACGCCGCCTTCGAGGGCAACGGCAACGGGTTCAAGCTGGGCGGCGGGGGTGTCGCCGTCGCGCACCTCGTCAACAACAACGCGGCCTGGGACAACACGTTGAACGGGTTCACCGAGAACTCCAACACCGGGGCGATCGCGTTGAACCGGAACACGGCGTACTCCAACGCGCAGGCCGGGTTCTACTTCGCCACGGGGAAGGCCCGGCTGGCCCGCAACCTCGCCGTCGGCAACAGGGGCGGGTTGTCGAAGCTCGGTTCCGCCACGGTGTCCGCGGCGAACAACTGGGACAGCGGGGTCCCGACCCCGGCCTTCAGGTCGACGGACGCGACCACCGCGTACGGCGCCCGCAAGCCGGACGGTGCGCTGCCGGCGACGACGTTCCTGACCACCGGCTCCACGACGATCGGTGCCACCATGAACTAGGCAGACGAAAGCCCCCGCCGGTGACCGCCGGCGGGGGCTTTCTCCTGCGGGCCGGAGAGGGGCTCAGGCCGGCAAGTCGATGCAGTCGAACGACGGTGCTCCGTCACTTATTGAAAGATCACTTACTTGTACGTGATGTCGGACGCCTTGAACTTGCAGGTCGCTCCGTCGGCGCCGGTGCCGAGCTCCGTCGGCTCCTTGCCGGTGTTGTTGCCCTTGAAGCGGACGCAGGTCTTCGTCTTCTTCTTGCTGTCGCCCTGGATGCGGATCTTCGACAGCGTGGCGGTGTCGCCGTAGTTGGCGTTCACGCCGACGATCGCCTTCAGCGGCGCGACCACGTCGATGTCGCTGAGCACGATCGTGCGCTTGTACTGCGTCTTGCAGTTGCCGCAGGAGCGGACCAGCTTGCCGGAGTTCTCCACCCGGAAGCCGGTCACGACGAGCTTGCCGGCGCCGTTGAACTGCAGCACCTTGTCCGAGCCGTTCTTCGCGCCACCGCCGATGACCTTGTACACGGACGAGGCGGACTTGCCCTTGAAGCTGGCGGCGTCCTCGCCGACGTCCAGCCACCACACGTTCTGCAGCGTGCAGGAGCCCTTGCAGTGGACGCCGTCCGCACCCGGCGTCCCGATGATCACGTTCTTCAGCACGGCGCCGTCGGCCAGCTCGAAGATCGGGTCCTGGCCCTCCTCCTGGCCGCTGCCGCCCAGCTCACCGGCGCCGTAGAACTTCTTCAGCTTGCCGTCGTACGTACCCGAGACCTTGATCGTCGAGGACACGGCCTTGCTGCCGTTGGCCGTCGGCCAGACCGACGCGGCGCCCGCGGACGAGAGCATCGTCGTGGTGACGATCGCCGCGCCGGAGATCGCGAACGCGGCGGAGCCCGCGATCAGCGCCCGCCGCCTGGTGACCTTGCGGCGGTGCCGGACACGCGGTTCTGCTGGAGCAGTCATGTACCGATTCCTCAAGTGGGTGGTGACTCTTGCGCCTTGTGGTCGCCACCGGTGAGGAAAGGGTTGCCGCGTAGTCGAAAGTTTTTTCCGGGACTCCTGAGGGATCCCTCAGGAGTCGCCCTCGTCGTCGTCCCGGGCCGCGAAGTCGCCGCCCACGGAGCCCTCCTGGCTCTGCGACCGGCCCGTGATCGCGTAGCTGTCGTCCTTGGCGTCCCGGCCGCCGCGGTCGTGGTCGTACTGCCCGGCGAACACCCACTCGCCCTTCGGGACCGCACGGCCCTCCTTGAGCACCCAGGTGTAGACCAGGAAGCCGCCCTTCTCCTCGACCGTGAACGTGAAGTCGCCCTCCGGCAGCGAGCGCCAGGCCCCTGTCGAGGACACCCCGCCGGTCTGCGCGACCTTCAACTGCACGGTCAGCGCCGTGAGTTGCTCGGAAGTCTTGATCGTGATGTTGCTCTGCGCCCAGAAGTCGTTGCTGTGCGGGTCCACCGAGCCGTCCGACCACAGCGGGCCGTCCTCGGTGTCGTCGGTGCCCGGCAGCATCGTGGCGGCGGGCGGAGCGGAGGGAGCCGGCTGCGTGTTCTTCGACGGGGTGCTGCTCGGCTCGGGGTCCTGCTTCCCGCCGCCACCGGAACTGGGCTTCGGCTTCGGGGAGACCGGCGGACGGCTCGTCGCGTCCGGGGACTCGACCGGCGGCGGCGAGACGGAGACCGTCTGCTGCGGCGGGGTGTCGCCCTTCACCGCGGAGGCCACCGCGTAGCCGCCGACCGCGAGCATGCCCGCGACCGCGGCCGTGGCGCCCACGATCCGCGCCCAGCCCCACAGCGGCGGGCGCGTCGCCCGGTGATCGGCCCGTTCCTGTCCCGCCATGCCCCGCTCGACCCGGGCCAGGATCCGGGCCCGGTCCGGCTCGTGCGCCTCGGCCGCCTCGTGCAGCCGGGCGCGCAGCTCGTCGTGCACGTCCCGCTGCATCGTCATCGGTCCCTTCCTACGGACTCACCGGTGCGCACCGCCATCGCGGCGTGCACCTTCAGCGGTGCTCCTTTGGCGCCGAGCAGCTTCTGCAACTCGGCCATTCCCTTCGAGGTCTGGCTCTTCACCGTACCCACCGAGACCCCCAGCGCGAGCGCGGTGTCCTTCTCCGAGAGGTCGAAGGCGTGCCGGAGCACCACGCAGGCCCGTTTGCGGAAGGGGAGTCTACGCAGTGCCGACTGGACGTCCACAACGCCCGCGACGTCCGGATTCTCCGTCTTCTCCTCGCGCTGCGACCAGAACAGGGCGATCCTGCGGCGCTCGCGGACGGCACTGCGGATGCGGGTGCGGGCCAGGTTGGCGACGACGCCCCGCGCGTACGCCACCGGATGGTCGGCCGCGCGCACCCGGTCCCAGCGGTGCCACAACGCCAGCAGCGCGTCCGCCGCCAGGTCGTCGGCGGCGTCCGCCTCGCCGGTCAACAGATGGGCGAGGCGGGACAGTTCGGCGTAGTGGCGTTCGAAGAAGGCATGGAATTCCACGGAGGCGGCGTCGTCGACGACTGTGCCCACGGGTGACCTCTTCTCGGTGCGACTTCCGGCACCCTCTGCGGGGCGCCTGCTGTGCGTGTCATGTGAATGACATGGGGATGTCCCGGGGAGGGGTCGGGACGAGATCCGGAAGCGTAGCAGTGATCGACAAGCCGGTTTGGTACGGGGGTTCGAACACCGTATGGCAGCCCGAACGTAGTCCGAACCCGATTCCGTAACACGGGGAAAACCTGAAGCGGGTTCGACAAGGGAACAATCCAGCCAGCATCCGCACACTGATCAACCAGGTCACGAGGAGTGTCCGCCATGTCCGAAACACAGAAGGTGACCGGCCGGCCAAGTACCCCGCCCACGGCGGTGAACAGTGTCGACCGGTTCTTCAGGATCTCCGAACGGGGGTCGACCTTCGGCCGTGAGATACGCGGCGGGTTCGCCACGTTCTTCACGATGGCCTACATCCTTGTCCTGAATCCCATCATCCTGGGCAGCGCCAAGGACAAGTTCGGCGAGTCCCTGGACCCCGTCCAACTCACCACCGCCACCGCCCTGGTGGCCGCCGTCATGACGATCATCATGGGCGTCGGCGGCAACCTCCCCCTCGCGCTCGCCGCCGGCCTCGGCCTCAACGCCGTCGTCGCCTTCCAGATCGCCCCGCTGATGAGCTGGGACGACGCGATGGGCCTGATCGTCCTCGAGGGCCTGCTGATCTGCGTCCTGGTGGTGACCGGTCTGCGCGAGGCCGTCATGCACGCCATCCCGCAGCCGCTCAAGCAGGCGATCAGCGTCGGCATCGGCCTGTTCATCGCCTTCATCGGCTTCGTCGACGCCGGCTTCGTCAGCCGCATCCCCGACGCCGCCAACACCACCGTGCCCGTTCAGCTCGGCGGCTCCGGCACCCTCACCGGGTGGCCGGTCCTCGTCTTCTGCCTCGGCGTGCTGCTGACCATCGGCCTGCTCGCCCGCAAGGTCAAGGGCGCCATCCTGATCAGCATCGTGACGATGACGCTCCTCGCGATCGTCATCAACTCCGTGGCGGACATCAAGTCCTGGGGTCTGACCACGCCCGAGTGGCCCGACAAGATCGTCGACACCCCCGACTTCGGGCTGATCGGACACTTCAGTCTGTTCGGCGCCTTCGGCGAGACCACCGCGATCACGGTCGTCCTGCTCGTCTTCACGCTGATCCTGTCGGACTTCTTCGACACCATGGGCACGGTCGTCGGCATCAGCGCCGAGGCCGGCCTGCTCGACGAGGACGGCAAGGTGCCCAACCTGGGCCGTGTGCTGCTCATCGACGGAGCGGCGGCGGTGGCGGGCGGCGCGGCCTCGTCCTCCTCCGCGACCTCCTACATCGAGTCGGCGGCCGGCGTCGGCGAGGGTTCCCGCACCGGCTTCTCCAACCTGGTCACCGGCGGCCTGTTCGCCCTCGCCCTGTTCCTGACCCCGCTGCTCACCATCGTCCCGCTCCAGGCCGCGGCCCCCGCGCTGGTCGCGGTCGGCTTCCTGATGATGACCCAGGTCAAGAACATCGACTGGGACAAGTACGAGATCGCCATCCCCGCGTTCCTGACGATCGCCGTGATGCCGTTCACCTACTCCATCACCAACGGCATCGGCGCGGGCTTCCTCGCCTACGTCGTGATCAGGACGGTGCTGGGCAAGGCGAAGGAGATCCACTGGCTGCTGTGGGGGGCCTCGGCTCTGTTCGTGGTGTACTTCGCGATCGATCCCATCGAGCAGCTTCTCGGCGCGAAGTGAGGTGTGCGCGATCGGCTGCGGTTCGTCCGTGGCTGATCGCGCCCACGCGGCGGAGCCGCACAGCGATACAGCCCCGCGCCCCTAGGTGGGTCAGCTGAGCGCTGCTTTCATCATCGCCCTTGCCACCGGCGCCGCCAGTCCGTTCCCGCTGACCTCGGACCGGGCCGCGTCCGACTGCTCCACGACCACCGCCACGGCGACCTCCTTGCCGCCGGCCTTGCCGTAGGACGTGAACCAGGCGTACGGCGTCTTGCTGTTGTTCTCACCGTGCTGGGCGGTACCCGTCTTGCCGCCGACGGTCACCCCGTCGATCCGCGCGTTCGTCCCCGTACCCTTCTCGACGACCGTCCGCATCGCCGACTGCAACTGCTCGGCGGTGCCGGAGCTGACGACCTGTGTCGTCGAGGCCTCGTCGTCGTAGTTCGTCAGGACGTCGCCGCCGCTGTCGGTGATCTGCGAGACCATGTGCGGCGACACCAGTTTGCCGCCGTTGGCTATGGCCGCGGAGACCATGGCCATCTGGAGCGGGGTCGCGGTCACGTCGAACTGGCCGATGCCGGTCAGCGCGGTCGACGACTCGTCCATGCCGGAGGGGTACACGCTCGGGTAGGCGCGCACCGGCACATCCAGTTCGTCGTCGTCGAAGCCGAACTTCTCGGCCATCGCCTTCACCTTGTCCTGCCCCAACTGGACGGCCATGTGGGCGAAGACGTTGTTGCAGGAGTACTGGAGCGCGACCCGGATCGAGGCGTTCTCGCAGGGCGCGGACGTGTTCTCGTTGCGCAGCACCGTCGTGGTGCCCGGCAGGGTGTAGGGGTCCGGGCTGTCCGTCCTGTCGTCCACCGACGAGTACAGCCCGTCCTCCAGCGCGGCCGCCGCCACGACCAGCTTGAACGTCGAGCCCGGTGGCAGCGGTTGGCGCAGCGCGCGGTTGGTGAGCGGTTTGTCCGGGTCCGCGTTCAGCTTCTTCCAGGCCGCGCCGGCGGTGTTGGCGTCGGTGAGCGAGGACGGGTCGTACGACGGTGTGGACACGACCGCGAGGATCCTGCCGGTCGTCGGGTCGATGGCGACGGCCGCGCCCTTGGTGTCGCCGAGCGCGTCGTAGGCCGCCTTCTGCACGTCCGGATCGATGGTCGTGATGACGTCGCCCGGGTCGGCGCGCTGGTTGGTCACCGTGTCCATCACGGTCTTCAACCGGCTGTCCGTGCCGTTGAGCAGGTCCGCGTAGACGCCCTCCAACTGCGTGGGGGCGTAGCTCTGCGAGGCATAACCCGTGACCGCCGCGTACAAGGGCCCGTTCGTGTACGTGCGCCGGTACTCGAGGTCGCTGTCCGTCGTGACCGCCGAGCCGGTGATCGCCTTGCCGGCCACGATGATGTTCCCGAGCGGCTTCGCGTACGTCTCGATCGCGTTGCGCCGGTTGTTCTGGTCGTCCGCCAGCGCCCGGCCCTCGTAGAACTGCACCCAGGTCGCCCGGATCAGCAGGGCGAACACCAGCAGCAGCGTGAAGACCGAGACGCGCCTGATCGTTTTGTTCATGACGTCCGGAAGACGTACGGGCGGAAGGGAATCGTTCCCGTCCGCCGCTTTTCTCATCGTCCGTTCATCTACGGCCCGGCGAGGCTCAGGCCGGTGCGGGCTCCAGCTTCAGCACGACCTCGGCGATCTCCTCGCCGCGCGCGGGGGCGTATCCCGTGGCGTGGGCCGTCGTCCGGAAGCCGCACTTCTCCAGCACCCGCAGCGAGCCCGCGTTGTCCGCCGCCGCGCGGGCGTACAACGGACGCTCCGTCACCTCGGCCAGCAGTCCGCGCAGCGCTGCCGTCGCCACGCCCCGCCCCCAGTAGGCGCGGTCCACCCAGTACGTGACCTCGCGCTCGCCGGGCTCCCCGTACACGGACGCGTTGCCGACGACATCCCCGTCGGCCAGGATCGTGCGGATGAGGGCGGTGGAGGACCTGATGCGTTTCCAGTGGGCCTCGAAGGCGTCCCGGTCGGCCGGGTCCTCGGGGGTGAACGCGGCCATCCGGAGCGCTTCCGGGTCGTTCAGCTGCCGGTAGAAGACCGGCAGGTCGCTGTCGTGGACTTCGCGGAGTACCACCTGCACCGTTCAGAGCCTCCGGGTCGCGAGAGTCAGCCGGTCGCGCGCGTCGAACAGGGCGTCCTTCACCATCTGTTCGTGCGCGGGTGTCAGTCTAGCCACGGGGACCGAGCAGCTGATCGCGTCCCGTGCCGGCGTGCGGTACGGGATCGCGACGCCGAAGCAGCGCAGGCCGAGCGTGTTCTCCTCGCGGTCCACGGCGAAGCCCTGCTCGCGGACCTGGCGCAGCTCCTCGATGAGCTTCTCGCGGTCCGTGATCGTGTGCTCGGTGAGCGCGGGCAGCGTCTCCGGGAGCATCTTGCGGACCTGCTCGTCGGTGTACGTGCTCAGCAGCGCCTTGCCGAGGGAGGTCGAGTGGGCGGGGAGGCGGCGGCCCACGCGGGTGAAGGGGCGGAGGTAGTGCTGGGACTGGCGGGTGGCGAGGTAGACCACGTTGGTGCCGTCCAGACGAGCCAGGTGGATGGTCTCGGTGGTGTCGTCCGAGAGACGGTCCAGCGTCGGACGGGCGGCCGCGACCACCTCGTCGCCGTCGATGTAGGAGGTGCCGACCAGCAGGGCCCGGACGCCGATGCCGTACCGCGTGCCGGTCGCGTCGGTCTCCACCCAGCCCAGCTCCACGAGCGTGCGCAGCAGCATGTAGAGGCTGGACTTGGGATAGCCGACGGCCTCCTGGACCGAGGCCAGGGAGTGCATGCCGGGGCGGCCGGCGAAGTATTCCAGCAGCTCAACCGTCCGCACCGCGGACTTGACCTGCGCCCCGCCCCCCGTCTCGCCAGCCGACATCGCCCTTGACCCCTTCGTTCGACGAGAAGCTGAAGATATAGTCTCCAACAGCATATTCATCATCAGAGACGGTGTTCAGTATATCGAACGTCCCTGGTGGGTGACCTAAGTACAGCGGCATTGCGAATGCGGCATGCGGCATCGAACGTGGAGGGACCCGCGGTGGCAGCAGCACCAGTCTGGAGTGTCGACCCCCGTACCGGGAAGCAGCGTGAACAGGTTGCGGTGGAGGCCACGGCCCAGGAGGTGGACTCCGTCGTCCGCGCCGCGCACGCCACGCGCGAGGCACTCGCCGACCGCACCGTCCGTGCGGCCTTCCTGCGCACCGCCGCCGAGCGTCTGGAGGCGGCCAAGGACCAGCTCGTCGAGGTCGCCGACGCCGAGACCGCGCTCGGCCCGGTCCGCCTGACCGGCGAGCTCGCCCGCACCTGCTACCAGCTGCGCGCGTTCGCCGGCATCGTCGACGAGGGCGCCTTCCTCGACGTCGTCATCAACCACCCCGACGACACCGCCACCCCGCCCGTTCCGGACCTGCGCCGCTACAAGGTGCCCCTGGGCGTCGTCGCCGTCTACTCGGCCTCCAACTTCCCCTTCGCCTTCTCCGTCGCCGGCGGCGACACCGCGAGCGCGCTGGCCGCGGGCTGCCCGGTCGTCGTCAAGGCCCACCCCGACCACCCGGGCCTGTCCGAGCTGGTCGCCCACGTCCTGCGGGGAGCCGCCGCCGCGCACGGCATCGACCAGGCCGTCGTCGGTCTCGTCCACGGCTTCGAGGCGGGCGTCGAGCTCATCAAGCACCCGCTGGTCGCCGCCGCGGGCTTCACCGGGTCCATCCGGGGCGGGCGCGCGCTGTTCGACGCGGCCGCGGCGCGGCCGGTGCCGATCCCGTTCCACGGCGAGCTCGGCTCGCTGAACCCCGTCCTGGTGACCGAGGCGGCCGCCGCCGAGCGGGCCGAGGCGATCGGCACGGGTCTCGCCGGGTCGATGACGCTGGGCGTCGGCCAGTTCTGCGTGAAGCCGGGACTGGTGCTGGTGCCGTCCGGTGCCGCCGGTGACGGGCTGGTCAAGTCGCTCACGGACGCCGTGAGCGACACGGACGCCGGGGTGCTGCTCGACCACCGGATGCGGGACAACTTCATCGCCGGTGTCGCCGAGCGCGCCGAGCTGCCCGGCGTGGAGTCCCCGGTGACGCCGGGAGCGGGCGGCGAGCACACGGTCAGCGCCGGTTTCCTGACGGTCCCGGCCGAGAAGCTGGCCGGCGAAGGGGCGTACGACCTGCTCCTGGAGGAGTGCTTCGGCCCGGTCACCGTCGTGGCCCGCTACGAGTCCGAGGACGAGGCCAAGGCCGTTCTCTCGCGACTGCCGGGCAACCTCACGGCGACGGTCCAGCTGTCCGAGGAGGAGGCGGCCGGGCAGGGACGGGGCGCGGAGCTCCTCGCCGAGCTGACGCCGCTGGCCGGACGGGTGCTGGTGAACGGCTGGCCGACCGGGGTCGCCGTCGCACCGGCCCAGCACCACGGGGGGCCGTACCCGGCGACCACGTCCACGTCCACCTCCGTGGGCGGGACGGCGATCGAGCGGTGGCTGCGGCCGGTGGTGTACCAGAACGCCCCGGAGGCGCTGCTGCCGCCCGAGCTCCGGGACGACAACCCGCTCGGACTGCCCCGGCGCTTCAACAACAACCTCGAGCGCTGAACACCCCACGGCCACACCGAGCAAGGCGAACTGGAAAACTCCGAGGATGGACGTAGAACTTCCCGAACTCCCCTTCCCCCTCCGCACCTACGGGCCGGACGGGCACTGGTCCTACGAGGACGGTGTCCTCACGGGGTGGGCCGGCCCCCGGCAGGATCGTTTCGTGCCGCCCACCGGGGAAGCGCTGGAGCCCGCCTCCGACGCTCCCCGGCTGCTCGGGGCGCCCGAAGGGGACTTCCAGTTCGTCGCGCGGGTCACCGTCGGCTTCAACGGGGCCTTCGACGCGGGCGTGTTGTACGTCCACGTCGGCGAGCGGGCCTGGGCCAAGCTCTGCCTGGAGTACTCCCCGGACGTGCCCACCGTCTGCACGGTGGTCACCCGGGGACACTCCGACGACGCCAACTCCTTCACGGTGGACGGCAGTTCCGTCTGGCTGCGGGTGAGCCGGACCGGACGGGCCTTCGCCTTCCACGCCTCCCGGGACGGCAAGCGCTGGACCTTCGTCCGGCTGTTCACCCTGGGCGACGAGAAGGAGACGGGGGACGCCCTGGTCGGCTTCATGGCACAGGCGCCGATGGGGGAGGGGTGTGTCGTGACGTACGACCACATCGAGTTCCGGCCCAGCTGGCCGGACGACCTGCGCGACGGAAGCTGAAGCGGAACCGGACCGGCAGAGGTCTCGTCCTCCGGTGCGTGATCAGTGACCGAGTGGCCGTGGGCCGAGTGATCCGTACCGCCGTGCCCGCCGAGACGGCGGGCATCGCCGCACTGCACGCGCGCGCCCGGGCGACCTACTACCCCGACGGCCTGCCGGACGACGGCATCGACTGGCTCGCCAACTGGCGCGCGGCCATCGAGCGGCCCGACGGGCAGGTGCTGTGCGTGATCGAGGCGGGCCGGATCGTCGGCCTCGCCTCGTTCCGCACCCCGGAAGGCGCCCCGGCGGACACGGTCAAGCTGTTCCAGTTCCACGTCGACCCCGCCCACTGGCGCTCCGGGGTCGGTACGGCCCTGCACAGGGCCTGCGTCGAGCAGTGGCACGCCGACGGCAGGCGGACGGCCGTACTCGACGTGCACGTCGACAACCGGCGCGCCCAGGCCTTCTACGCGCGTCAGGGCTGGATCCCGGACCCGGAGCACCCGCCCGTCGCGGGGGACCACCATCTTTTCCTGCGGTTCGCGGTGACCGGGGAATGAAGGCCACCGTTTGAACGTTCACGTACCCAGCCGGAGGACGTCTCCGTACCCCGCACGACCTGAAGAGAGCCGAGACATGCGCGTCGAGATCTGGAGCGACATCGCCTGCCCCTGGTGCTACGTGGGCAAGGCCCGCTTCGAGAAGGCGCTCGAGGCCTTCCCGCACCGCGACCAGGTCGAGGTGGTGCACCGCTCCTTCGAGCTGGACCCCGGCCGCGCCAAGGGCGACGTCCAGCCCGTGATCACGATGCTCACCCGGAAGTACGGCATGAGCGAGGCCCAGGCGCAGGCCGGTGAGGACAACCTCGGTGCCCAGGCCGCCGCCGAGGGCCTGGACTACCGCACCCGGGACCGCGACCACGGCAACACCTTCGACATGCACCGCCTCCTGCACTTCGCCAAGGAGCAGGGCAGGCAGGACGAGCTGATCCAGCTCCTCTACCGGGCCAACTTCGCCGAGGAGCGCTCCCTCTTCACCGAGGGCGACGAGCGGCTCGTGGCGCTGGCCGTCGAGGCCGGTCTCGACGCCGACGCCACCCGCGAGGTGCTCGCCGACCCGTCCGCGTACGCCGACGAGGTCCGCGCCGACGAGCGTGAGGCCGCCGAACTCGGGGCCAACGGCGTGCCGTTCTTCGTCCTCGACCGCAAGTACGGCGTCTCCGGCGCCCAGCCCGCCGAGGTCTTCGCGCAGGCGCTGACCCAGGCGTGGGGCGAGCGCTCGCCGCTGAAGCTGGTGGACCAGGGGGACGCCGAGGCCTGTGGCCCGGACGGGTGCGCGGTCCCGCAGCACTGAGGACGGGCGGACAGACGGCGGACGTGCAGGCAGAGGCCCACTTATAAGCGTTCCTTAGGGGAACCGCGTAAGAATCCGCAATGGACTTGGACTTCTCCGGGCCCCACAGTGGAGTCATGGAGACCACGGAGAGCACGGAGACCTTCGAGACCCTCGTCCGCACCGAGTTCGCCCCGAAGACCACCTACCTCAACACCGCGAGCAACGGCCTGCTGCCGGCCCGGACCGTCACCGCCCTGAACCAGGCGGTGCGGCTGCGGGCCGAGGGCATGCCCCTGGTTCCTCTGTACGAGAACGTGGAGGTCGCTCGCGCGTCCTTCGCCCGGCTGGCCGGTGTGCCGGTCGAGCGCGTCGCCACGGGCGCCTCGATCGCCGAGTACGGCGGGCTGATCGCCGCGTCGCTGCCCGCCGGTGCGGAAGTCCTCACGGCGGAGGGCGACTTCTCCTCCCTGGTGAACCCGTTCCATGTGCGCGACGACCTGAAGGTCCGCGCCGTGCCCCTGGAGCGGCTCGCCGAGTCCGTCCGCCCCGGCACCGCGCTCGTCGCGGTCAGCACCGCCCAGTCCGCCGACGGCCGGCTCGCCGACCTGCCGGCCGTGCGCGAGGCGGCCCGGGCACACGGAGCCCGCACCTACGTCGACGCCTCCCAGTCGGCCGGCTGGCTGCCGATGGACGCCGACGCGGACGACTTCCTCGCCGCCGTCGGCTTCAAGTGGCTCCTGGGGCCGCACGGGGCCGCTTTCTTCGTCGCCCCGCGGGACTTCGGCGGGCTCACACCACTGCTCGCCGGCTGGGTCGCCGGTGAGGTTCCCTGGGAGAGCTGCTACGGGCCCGTCGACGAACTCGCCCACTCCGCGCGGCGGTTCGACGTCAGCCCGTCCCTCTTCACCTACGCCGGGCTGCGTGCCTCGCTGGAGCTCATCGAGGAGATCGGCGTCGACGTCGTGCACGCCCACGACGCCGCTCTCGCGGACCGCTTCCGCGCCGGGCTTGCCGAGCTGGGCCACGAGCCGGTGCCCGCGCCGGGCTCGGCGATCGTGTCCGTGCCGGGGCTCGGCCACTGGCAGGGCGAACTGAGCAGGGCGGGCATCCAGGTGTCCGACCGGGCGGGCGCCCTGCGAGCCGCGTTCCACCTCTACAACACGCCTGCGGACGTGGACCGCCTGCTGGACGTGCTGTCGGGATGACCAGGAGCGCGGGCGGCATCCCCGGCGAGACGGTGACGCCGCCCGCGCCTCGGGGGTTCACTTCACACTCACCGCACGTGAGTGAAATCGCGTGCCCCGATGCTGTGTCTTCCGGGGGGCGACCCCCGGGCCCCCGGCCGGGGGGCATTCACCGCACGGGCGTGAAGTCACGTGCCCCGATGCTGTGTCTTCCGGGGGGCGACCCCCGGGCCCCCGGCCGGGGGGGCATTCACCGCACGGGCGTGAAGTCACGTGCCCCGATGAACTCCGGCCGCCGCACCGGTGCCGCGAACGGCTCCACCGCCGCGTTCTCCACGCTGTTGAACACGATGAAGACGTTGCTGCGCGGGAACGGCGTGATGTTGTCGCCGGAGCCGTGCATGCAGTTGCAGTCGAACCAGGTCGCCGAACCGGCCGGGCCGGTGAACAGCTTGATGCCGTACGCGGAGGCCATCTTGGTCAGCGCCTCGTCGGAGGGCGTGCCCGCGTCCTGCATCTGCAGGGACTTCTTGTAGTTGTCCTTCGGCGTGGCGCCGGCACAGCCGAGGAACGTCTTGTGCGAGCCCGGCATGATCATGAGCCCGCCGTTGGTGTCGTAGTTCTCGGTCAGCGCGATCGAGACGGACACCGTCCGCATGCGGGGCAGGCCGTCCTCCGCGTGCCAGGTCTCGAAGTCGGAGTGCCAGTAGAAGCCGGAGGCGCCGAAGCCGGGCTTGACGTTGATCCGGGACTGGTGGACGTACACGTCCGAGCCGAGGATCTGCCGGGCCCGGCCGACGACCCGCTCGTCGCGCACGAGGTTCGCGAAGACCTCGCTGATCCGGTGCACCTCGAAGACGGACCGGATCTCCTGGGACTTCGGCTCGACGACGGACCGCTCGTCGGCCCGGATCGCCGGGTCGGCCACCAGCCGGTCCAGCTCCTCCCGGTACACGGTGACCTCGTCGTCGTCGAGCAGTCGGTCGACGGCGACGAAGCCGTCTCGTTCGAACGACTGCAGGTCCAGCGGTTCGAACGGGCCGGGCGCGTCCGGGGCGCCCCAGACGACCGGGTCCTGGCGGGGGACGGTCACCTCGGCGGCGCCGCGGCTGGGGTACAGGTCGGTGACGGTGGTGTCGGTGACGGTGGCCATGGGGTTGTCACACCTCCTCGGGTTCGGTGAGCAGGGGATAGACGCCGTTCTCGTCGTGGTCCTCCCGTCCGGTCACCGGCGGGTTGAACACGCAGATGCAGCGGAAGTCCTCCTTGACGCGCAGCGTGTGCCGCTCGTGCCCGTCCAGGAGGTACATGGTTCCGGGCGTGATGGTGTACGTCCGCCCGGCTTCGTGGTCGGTCAGCTCCGCCTCGCCCTCCACGCAGACGACGGCCTCGACGTGGTTGGCGTACCACATCGACGTCTCCGTGCCCGCGTACAGGATCGTCTCGTGCAACGAGAAGCCGACCCTCTCCTTGGCGAGGACGATGCGTTTGCTCTCCCAGGTGCCGGACGCGGCCTTCACATGCCGGTCGGTGCCCTCGATGTCCTTGAACGAACGGACGATCACGGTGGTGCGATGCCTCCTAGGTGGATGGTGCAGGGTTGGCTCAGGGGCTGGTCAGGGGTGGTTCAGGCGGTCTCCCGTACGGCGCGGGCGAGCACGCTCAGGCCCTCGTCCAGTTCCTCGGGGGTGACGGTGAGGGCCGGCAGCAGCTTGACGACCTCGCTCTCGGGCCCGGACGTCTCGACCAGCAGCCCGAGTTCGAAGGCGCGCCGCGCGACCCGACCGGCGCGCTCCTTGTCGTGGAACTCCAGGCCCCACACCAGGCCGCGGCCCCGGTACTCCTTGACGTCGGCGAGGTTCTCCTCGGTGATCGCAACCAGCCCCTGCTCGACCTGCTCGCCGCGCGCCCGGGTCTGCTTCTCCATCGCCGAGCCGTCGGCCCAGTACGTCTCGAGGGCGGCGGTGGCGGTGACGAACGCCGGGTTGTTGCCGCGGAAGGTGCCGTTGTGCTCGCCCGGCTCCCACACGTCCAGCTCGGGCTTGAACAGGCACAGCGACATGGGCAGGCCGTAGCCGCTGATGGACTTCGACACGGTGACGATGTCCGGGACGATCCCGGCCTCCTCGAAGGAGAAGAAGGCGCCGGTGCGGCCGCACCCCATCTGGATGTCGTCGACGATCAGCAGCATGTCCTGTCGCTCGCACAGCTCGGCGAGCGCCCGCAGCCACTCCGGGCGGGCGACGTTGATGCCGCCCTCGCCCTGCACGGTCTCGACGATCACCGCGGCGGGCTTGTTCAGCCCGGACCCCTGGTCCTCGAGCAGCCGCTCGAACCACAGGAAGTCCGGGACCGTGCCGTCGAAGTAGTTGTCGAACGGCATCGGCGTCCCGTGCACGAGCGGGATGCCCGCGCCGGCCCGCTTGAACGCGTTGCCGGTGACGGCGAGCGAGCCCAGCGACATCCCGTGGAAGGCGTTGGTGAACGACACGATCGCCTCGCGCCCCTTCACCTTCCGCGCCAGCTTCAGCGCGGACTCCACGGCGTTGGTGCCGGTGGGGCCCGGGAACATGACCTTGTACGGCAGGTCGCGCGGCCGCAGCACCAGGTCCTGGAAGGTCTGCAGGAACGACCGTTTGGCGACGGTGGACATGTCGAGCCCGTGGGTGACACCGTCCCGCAGCAGATAGTCGATCAACGCCCGTTTCAGCACGGGGTTGTTGTGGCCGTAGTTGAGTGACCCGGCGCCGGCGAAGAAGTCGAGGTACTGGTGGCCGTCCTCGTCCTGCATACGGCTGCCCCGGGCGCTGTCGAAGACGACGGGCCAGCCACGGCAGTAGCTGCGCACCTCGGACTCGACGGTCTCGAAGACGCTGAGGTCGGGCTGGGTGATGGTCACGGCGAATCGCTCCTCGATGCGAGGGTGTGGGGGGAGGGGAGGGGGGAAGTCAGGCAGCGGTCAACGGGCCGATGCGGTACAGCACTTCGGGGTCGTGCGGGCCGTCCGGGAACAGGCCCGTGCCGAACAGCACCTCACGCGTGACGTCCGCCCCGTGCCGGGCGGCGTAGGAGGTGAACAGCCGCTCGGAGGCGGTGTTGCCCGGCGTGATGGTGGTCTCGACGGCGGTGATCGGGCGCTCGGCGGCGATGCGCGCGGTCAGTCCGTCGAGCAGCGCGGCGGCGAGGCCGCGGCCGCGGTACGCGGCGTCGACCGCCACCTGCCAGACCAGCAGCGTGTGCGGGGCCTCGGGCCGGACGTATCCGGTGACGAACCCGACGACCTCCCCGCCCTCCGCACGCGCCACCGCCGAGGTGCCGGCGAAGTCACGGCACCACAGCAGATAGCTGTAGGACGAGTTCAGGTCGAGCGTTCCGGATTCCTTGGCGATACGCCAGAGCGCGGCCCCGTCCGCCACCGAAGGGCGGTCGATCTGCAGGTCTGCTTGCGTGGCAGTCATGCAGATTGAATTTACCGAGGGAAATTAAAAAATGCATGGGTGGACGGGGTTACGTGACGGCTGTTCCTGTGTTATTCGCGCGGGCGGGTGGGCGGGCGCGAGATGTGGGTCGTATGTACCGTTTTGTGCGCGACAAAATACGTAAAGCGGGCGCGCTGTGGAACGTGTCACACGAGGGAAACCCTCACGGAATCTACCCGGATCACACCGCTCGGCGTTCGCGAAATCTTTGCGTTTAGCACTCGGGAAAGCGGGCAGAAGAGTAACGGAAATCTACCCGCTCGAATTGTTTATGAATTACGGTGAATTCAGGCTTCGGTAACCCTGTCGACGCACTCCGGAAGAATGTCGGCGGTCCGTCTCGCGTTCGCGGGCGGAGCTCACCGCCAGGCCGTCTCCGCCGCCCGCAGCGCGCCCGTCAGGTCCACCCCGAGGCCCTTCTCCGCGAGGGCCGCGCCCAGGGCCGTCAGACTGTTGCGGACCGTGCCCGGTGTGGCGTCCGGCCCGTAGTGGTTGACCCGGATCATCTCCTTGGCCAGGGCGCCCCCACCGGCCGCCAGCGGCAGCGCCGGGTCGCTCGCCAGGGCGCGCGCCACCAGCTCCGAGGCCACCACGCCCGAGGGGGTGCGCAGGGTCGTGGCGACCGGGGCCGCCTCCGCCGCCTCGTACACGTACGGCTCCAGGCCGCCGCCCAGGGCCACCGCACCCGCGCGGGTCGCGGCGGCGGCACGGGCGTGCCGGCCCGTCACCGCATCGAGCCCCTCCGTCTCGATCCGCTCCAGGCACGCCTCCAGCGCCAGCATCTCCAGCTGCGCCGGCGCGTGCAGCAGCGCCTTGCGGCCGCCGTCGACCCACCGCTCCTTCCAGTCCAGGAGGGAGAGGTACGAGCGGCGCGGCGCCTTCGGGTTCGCGGCCATCCGCGCCCACGCCCGCTCGCTCACCGACACCGCCGACACGCCCGCCGGCCCGCCCATCGCCTTCTGCGCCCCGATCACACACAGGTCCACACCCCACGCGTCCGGCAGCACCGGTTCGGCCCCGACCGAGGCGACGGCGTCCAGGTAGAAGAGGGCGCCGTGCTCCTTCACCACCTCGCCGATCGCCGCGACCGGGTTGGTGTTGCCGGTGGCGGCCTCCGCGTGCACCAGGGACACGAAGTCGATCTCCGGGTGCTCGGCGAACGTCTCCCGGATCTGCTCGGCGGTGACCGCCGTGTGGAAGGGCACCGCCAAGTCGATCACCGTGGCGCCGCAGTCCCGCAGCCAGTCGCCGAAGGTCTGCCCGTACGGACCGGTGACGACGTTGAGGGCCGTGGTGCCCGGACCGGCCGTCCCGCGGATCGCGCCCTCCAGCGGCAGCAGCGCCTCGCCCTGCATGATCACGACGTCCTGCTCGGTGCTCAGCAGACGCGCCACACGGTCCTCGATCGACGCGAAGTGGGCGGCACTCAGCGGGGTCAGGTCCAGGAACGGGTGCGTCACGGCGGTGCTCTCTTCACTCACGGGGTAGGTGTGACGAGAGTAACCGGCACGCTTCGCACCATTCCGACTGGCGACTTCGCAGGCAGTACAGCCCCGTAACCATGGGTTTGGTTTGAGAGACTCAAACTTCTCCTTATAATCAGAACCCAAAGTTCCCTTACATCCCTTACAGGAAGGCCCGCCGTGAACACGCTCCCCGGGCGCCGGACCCGCATGCTGGCCGCCATCACCGCGACGGCCGGGCTGATGCTGGTGGCTGCCTGTACCTCCACGGACGACGGCGGCAGCGGCTCGAAGACCGCCGCGGGCGGCGTCGAGCTCGTCACCGCCGGACAGCTCACCACCTGCACCCACCTGCCGTACCCGCCGTTCCAGTCGGAGATCGACGGCAAGGTCCAGGGCTTCGACGTCTCCCTCATCGACCTGGTCGCCAAGGACCTGGGCGTGAAGCAGGAGATACGTGACACGCCGTTCGAGAACTTCAAGACGGGCGCCTTCCTCAACTCCGGCGAGTGCGACCTGGCCGCGGCCGGCATGACCATCACCGAGGAGCGCAAGAAGAACGTCGACTTCTCCGACCCGTACTTCGACGCCACCCAGGCCGTCCTGGTCGACAAGAACGCCGGGGTGAACTCCCTCGCCGACGTGAAGTCCAAGGACGTCAAGCTCGGCGCGCAGGCGCAGACCACCGGCGAGGACTACGCCAGGAAGCAGGGCTTCGACCCGGTCTCCTTCGAGTCCTCCGACGCCGTCCTCAACGGCCTGCGCACCGGCCAGGTCAAGGCCGTCATCATCGACTACCCGGTCGTCCAGGGCTGGCTGAAGGACAAGGCCAACGCCGACGCCTTCAAGGTCGTCGACAACCTCAACACCGGTGAGCAGTACGGCTTCACGGTGAAGAAGGGCAACACCAAGCTGCTCGCCGCCATCGACAAGGCGATCGCCGACGCCAAGGCCGACGGCACGTACAAGAAGCTGTACGAGCAGTGGATCGGCCCCTACGACGCGTCCGTGGCCTCCCCGTCCGCCTCATGAGCGACACCGAGCTCCAGGCGACGCCCCGGCGCAAGGGCCTGACCCGGCGCCAGAAGCGCAGCGTCTCGCGCGGCATCCAGTACGCCGTCTTCGTCGCCGCCGTGATCGCCTTCGCGGTCTCGGCGGACTGGGACCGGCTGCAGAACCAGTTCGCGCAGGCCGACATAGCCGAGCGGATGTTCCCGGACGTCATCACGCTGGCGCTGAAGAACACCGTGCTCTACACGGTGTCCGGCTTCGTCGTCGGCCTGGCCCTCGGCATGGTCATCGCGCTGATGCGGCTGTCGTCCGTCGGCCCCTACCGCTGGCTCGCCGGCATCTACATCGAGATCTTCCGCGGTCTGCCCGCCCTGCTGATCTTCATCTTCATCGGGGTCGCCGTCCCGCTGGCCTTCCCCGGCACGGAGATCGTCGGCGGCACCTACGGCAAGGTCGCCCTCGCGCTCGGCCTGGTGGCGGCGGCGTACATGGCGGAGACGATCCGCGCCGGCATCCAGGCGGTCCCCAGGGGACAGATGGAGGCGGCCCGCTCCCTGGGCTTCTCCCCGGCCCGCGCGATGGTCTCGATCATCATCCCGCAGGCGTTCCGCATCATCCTCCCGCCGCTCACCAACGAACTGGTCCTGCTTTTCAAGGACTCCTCCCTGGTGCTGTTCCTCGGCGTCACCCTGGAGGAGCGCGAACTGTCCAAGTACGGCCGCGACCTGGCCAGCACGACCGCCAACTCCACGCCGATCCTCGTCGCCGGCCTGTGCTACCTGCTGGTCACGATCCCGCTCGGCTTCGTCGTACGCCGTATGGAGGCGAAGGCCCAGGAGGCCGTGAAATGAGCCGACCGGAGATCGAAGTACGCGGCCTGCACAAGTCGTTCGGCGCCAACGAGGTCCTCAACGGCATCGACCTGGAGATCGGCCAGGGCGAGGTCGTCTGCGTCATCGGCCCCTCGGGCTCGGGCAAGTCGACGCTGCTGCGCTGTGTGAACCTGCTCGAGGAACCCACCAAGGGCCAGGTCTTCGTGGGCGGCACCGAGCTGACCGACCCCGACGTCGACATCGACGCCGTACGTCGCCGGATCGGCATGGTCTTCCAGCAGTTCAACCTCTTCCCGCACCTGACGGTGACCGAGAACCTCACGCTGCCGCAGCGCCGGGTGCTGAGGCGGGGCAAGGCGCAGGCCGCGAAGGTCGCCGCGGAGAACCTGGAGCGGGTCGGCCTCGCGGAGAAGGCCGACGCGTATCCCGCCTCCCTCTCCGGCGGCCAGCAGCAGCGGGTGGCGATCGCCCGTGCCCTCGCCATGGGCCCGGAGGTCATGCTGTTCGACGAACCGACGTCGGCGCTGGACCCGGAGCTGGTGGGGGATGTCCTGGCGGTCATGCGCATGCTCGCCCGGGACGGCATGACCATGATGGTGGTCACCCACGAGATGACCTTCGCCCGCGAGGTCGCCGACCGGGTCGTCTTCATGGACGGCGGTGTGATCGTCGAGGACGGCTCCCCCGAGCAGGTCATCGGCAACCCCCGCCACGAACGCACCCGCCACTTCCTCTCCCGCCTCCTCGACCCGGCGATGGCGGAGGTGGAGGAGGAGAGGCCGGACCGGGCGGACGGCCGGTAGCGCGGGGCTCACTAAGGTGCAGTACATGAGCGATCGAACGGTGCTGCACGTGAAGGGCCGGGTCCTCGCCGGACCGGACGAGGACCAGGTCCGCGACGACCTGTGGGTGATCGACGGCCGGATCTCCTACGACCGTCCCGTCGGCGCCCGTGACATCCGCACGGTGGAGGGCTGGGCGCTGCCCGGCCTGGTCGACGCCCACTGCCATGTGGGCCTCGGCCCGCACGGCCCGGTGCCGCAGGACGTCGCGGAGAAGCAGGCGCTGACCGACCGCGACGCCGGCACGCTGCTGATCCGCGACGCGGGCTCCCCCTCCGACACCCGCTGGATCGACGACCGCGAGGACCTCCCCGAGATCATCAGGGCGGGCCGGCACATCGCCCGCACCCGCCGCTACCTCCGCGGCTACGCGCACGAGATCGAACCGGAGGACCTGGTCGCGTACGTCGCCCAGGAGGCCCGGCGCGGCGACGGCTGGGTGAAGCTGGTCGGCGACTGGATCGACCGCGAGGCGGGCGACCTGGCGGCCTGCTGGCCGCGCGGGGCCGTCGAGGCGGCGATCACCGAGGCCCACCGCCTGGGCGCGCGCGTCACGGCCCACTGCTTCTCCGAGGACTCACTGCAGGACCTGGTGGAATCGGGCATCGACTGCATCGAGCACGCGACCGGTCTGACGGACGACCTGATCCCGTTGTTCGCGTCCCGCGGCGTGGCGATCGTGCCGACCCTCGTCAACATCGCGACCTTCCCGGAACTCGCCGCCGGCGGCGAGTCCAGGTATCCCCGCTGGTCGGCCCATATGCGCCGGCTCCACGCCCGCCGCTACGACACGGTCCGCAACGCCTACGACGCCGGCGTGCCGGTCTACGTCGGCACGGACGCGGGCGGCTCCCTGCCCCACGGTCTGGTCGCGGAGGAGGTCGCCGAACTGGTGACGGCGGGCATTCCCCCGGTCGACGCCCTCGCCGCGACGACCTGGGCGGCCCGCGAGTGGCTCGGCCGCCCCGGCCTGGAGGAGGGCGCGGCGGCGGACCTGGTGGTGTACGAACGGGACCCCCGCGCGGATGTGCGTGTGCTGGGGGCACCGGTGCGGGTGGTGGTGAACGGGAGGGTCGTGGGCTAGGGCCCCGACCCGCCGGCTGTGCACGGGTCGTCTTCCGAGCCCTCGAAAGTTTTCGACACACCGTCAACGGTCCTTCGGTGTCAGGGCCGTTGACCGACCCATGAAAGCGTTTTAACTTCCTCTCACTCGACTCCGAGACATGAGGGGGACCCGTGGCCGTTGCCTTACGGGAACACGCAGGTGAGAAGGGGGTCGGCAGCGCTCGGCGTCGGGCGGGCGGCGCGCGTCCATCGCGTAAACGCTTTCAAAGCCCTGTCCTTCTGCTGCTCATGGTGCCCGGGCTCGCCTACTTCCTGCTGTTCCACTACGGCGCGCTGGCCGGCAACGTCATCGCGTTCAAGGAGTACGTGCCCTTCGACGGTCTCCGGGGCAGCCCCTGGGTGGGCCTGGGCAACTTCCAGCGCATGTTCGAGGACGGGGAGTTCTGGTCCGCGGTCCTCAACACCCTCTGGATCGCGGTGCTCCAGCTCGTCTTCTACTTCCCCGTGCCGCTCGGCCTCGCCCTGCTGCTGCACAGCCTCACCTGGAGCTCGGTGCGGCGCTTCGTGCAGTCGGTGGCGTACCTGCCGCACTTCATCTCGTGGGTGATCGTCGTCGCCCTCTTCCAGCAGGTGCTCGGCGACACCGGGCTGCTGAACTCCTCGCTGGACGGCATGGGCCTGCACACCGTCGACCTCATCGGCAACCCCGACGCCTTCCGGCCGCTCGTCGTCGCCCAGGTCATCTGGAAGGACGCCGGCTGGGGGACGATCATCTTCCTCGCCGCCCTCGCGCAGGTCGACGAGCAGCAGTACGAGGCCGCCGCGATCGACGGAGCGGGCCCCTGGCGGCGCTTCTGGCACGTCACCCTGCCCGCGATCCGCCCGGTGATCGTCCTGCTGCTGATCATGCGGCTCGGCGACATCCTCTCCGTCGGCTTCGAGCAGATGCTGCTCCAGCGCGACGCGGTCGGCCCCGAAACCGCCGAGATCATCGACACCTTCGTCTACTACCAGGGCATCGTCGGCGGCGACTACGGCTTCGCGGCCGCCGCGGGACTGTTCAAGGGCGTCGTCGGCGCCCTCCTCGTCTACGCCGCCAACAGGGTCGCCCACCGTCTCGGCGAACAGGGGGTCTACAAGTGAGCGCTCAGGTCCGCCCCGGCTGGATGGAGAAGCCCGGGCCCGTCACCCAGGCCGGCAAGGCCCTCGCCCTCGCCGCCGTCGTCCTCCTGGTCTGCGTTCCCTTCCTCGTCATCGTCTCGACCTCGCTGGCCTCCACCGACGAGGTCGTCGACAACGGCGGCTGGGTGCTCTGGCCGACCGAGCCGACGCTCAAGGCGTACCGCGACATCCTCGACGGCGGCATCGTCACCCACGCGCTCGCCGTCAGCGCGGGCGTCACCGTCGTCGGCACCCTGCTCAGCCTCGCCTGCACCGTGACCCTCGCCTACGCCCTCTCCCGCCCCGGAGTCCTCGGCGGCCGGCCCGTCCTGCTCCTCGTCCTGTTCACGTTCCTCTTCCCGCCCGGCATGATCCCGAGCTTCCTGCTGGTCAAGGAGCTGGGGCTGCTGGACAGCTACGCCTCGCTGGTCCTGCCCGTCCTCGTGAACGTCTTCAACCTCGTCGTCCTGCGCGGCTTCTTCCAGGGCATCCCCGAGGAGCTGTACGAGGCGGCGCGGCTCGACGGGGCCGGGGACTGGCGGGTGCTGGTCTCGGTCGTCCTGCCCCTGTCCAAGGCCGCGCTCGCCGTCGTCGGCCTGTTCTACGCGGTGGCGTACTGGAACTCCTGGTTCTACGCCTCGCTCTACCTGGAGAGCGACCACTGGCCCCTCCAGCAGGTCCTGCGCACCTACGTGGTGGCCGGCTCCGGCCTCACCGACGCCACCACCGGCGAGGGCACCATCACCGCTCCGCAGACCGTGCAGATGGCCGTGCTGGTGATCGCCACCGTGCCGATCCTGCTCGTCTACCCGTTCCTGCAGCGGTACTTCACCAAGGGCGTGCTCACCGGCGCCGTCAAGAGCTGAGACACCGGCCGGCCGCGACACCGGCCGTCACCCGTCAAGAGCCGCGCTACGAAAGGTCATCCGCCATGCCCCGCATGTCCCGGCGTACCCTGCTGCGCTCCATGGCCGTCGGCGGCGCCGCCGTCTCCGTCCCCGGCCTGCTGACCGCCTGCTCCACCGAGTCCGGCGGCAGCGACGTCTCCAACGCCGGCAAGAAACTCGCCCCGTGGCCCGCCCACCGGCCCGCCAAGGGCCCTCGGCCCGACCTCGCCCCCACCGACGCCGGCGTCCAGGCCGGCTACACCTCCTACCCCGCCGACCTGGTGAAGTCGGTCTCCCGCACCCCCGGCGACGGCTCCACCGTCAAGGTCATGTCGGTCTCCTTCGGCACTCCTCCCAAGCCCGCCTCCGCCAACCGTTTCTGGGCGGCCGTCGAGAACGCCCTCGGCGTGAAGATCGAGTACACGATCGTCTCCCAGGCCGACTACCAGAAGAAGATGGCGACCGTGATGGCCGCCGACCCCGACGCCCTGCCGGACGTCATCAACCTCTTCTCCGGATTCGTGCTGCCACGCGAGGCCGAGTTCGTCCAACGGCGCGCCGAGGACCTCACGCCGTACCTCTCCGGCGCGGCGATCGCCGACTACCCCAACCTCGCGAACATCCCCACCCACGCCTGGCGCGACATGGGCCGCATCGGCGGACGCATCCACGGCATCCCCCTGGAACGCCCGCTGCCCGGCTCCACCCTGTGGCTCAACCAGGGCCTGTTCACCGACGCCGGCATGAAGGAGGGCTGGACCTCCACGGACTTCGCCGCCGTCGCGAAACGGGCGACCGGCGGCCGTACGTACGCCCTCGGCGCAGCCGCGGGCTCCCTCTTCGGCAACGCCGTGCACTCCGCCGCCCACAACGCGCCCCAGGAGTGGGCCGTCACCGAGGGCGGCGCCTTCCGGCCGGGCTGCGCCGACGAACGCTACAAGGCGGCGATCGCCTTCCAGGCCGAGCTGCGCAAGAGCGGCTGCTACCACCCCGACGCCACGTCCATCTCCCAGATCGACCTGACCACGCTCTACTACAACGGCACGGTCGGCTCCATGCAGGACGGCTTCGGCGCCTACCTGCCCAAGTTCCGCGAGTCCCGCGGCAAGCTGACCCCCGCGGCGGCGCTGCCGTACAGCGTCGACGGCGAGCCCGGCGGCATCGTCGCCGCCCGCCGCTCCTTCGGCTACACCGTGCTGAAGAAGGCCAGGAAGGAACGCATCGAGCTGCTCCTGCGCGTCCTCGACTACCTGGCCGCACCCTTCGGCAGCGAGGAGTGGGAGCTCGTCCACTACGGCGTCGAGGGCACCCACTTCACCCGCGGCGAGGACGGCTCACCGCAGCCCACCAAGCTCGGCGAGGTCGAGAACAACACCAACCTGCCGCTGAAGTACCTCGCCGAAGGCCCCCAGGTCCTGTTCGTGCCCGGCATGCCCGAGGCCGTACGGGCCCTGCACGCCTGGCAGCAGAAGACGGTCCCGCGCGCCGTCCGCAACGCCTCCTACGGCCTGCAGTCCCGCACCAAGAACGCCCAGGGCACCACCCTCAAGGCGCTCCTCGACGACACCGTCACCGGGATCGTCGCCGGGCGGCTGCCGCTGTCCGAATGGGACGCGGCCGTGAAGAAGTGGCGGGCCCGGGGCGGCGACAGAATGGCCGAGGAGTTCGCGAAGGACTTCGCGGCGAACACGTGAACGAACCGCCGGTGGATCGACAGACGCGGGGGATGGGGAACGACATGGAGTCCAAGGGGCGGGTCACGATCCGCGAGGTCGCCGAGCGGGCGGGCGTGTCCACGGCCACGGCGTCACGAGCGCTCAGCGGCAACCATCCTGTGCCCGCCGCGACCCGGGCCCGGGTGCTGCGTGCCGCTCGCGACCTCGACTACGTCGCCAACGCGCACGCCCGCGCCCTCGTCGGCGCCGGCCGCAAGATGGCCGCCGTCGTCGTCCGCCAGGTCACCAGCCCCTTCTACGCCCAGGTCGCCGAGGGCGTCGAGGCGGAGGCCGCCGACCGGGGCTGGCTGTGCGTGGTCGGCGCCACCGGCGGGGATCCGCAGCGCGAGATGGAGTTCGTGCAGCTCATGCGGGAGGAGGGGGCACGCCTCGTGATCCTGGTCGGCGGCGTCGTGGAGGACGACGCGTACCGCTCGCGCGTCGCCCACTACGCGCAGGCCCTGGACGCCTCCGGGGCGCGGCTGGTGCTGTGCGGGCGGCCGGCGCCGGGCCCCGACATCCCCGCGCTGGTCGTCGAGTTCGACAACGAGGCGGGGGCACGGGCGATCACCGGACACCTGCTGTCAGCGGGGCACCGGCGGATCGTCTTCCTCGGGGGCCTGCCCGGCAACACCGCCCTCGACGCCCGCGTCGCCGGATACCGGGCCGCGCTCGCCGAGCACGGGTTGCCTCCGGCGGCCGCGCGGGTCGTCGACTGCGGGCTCGGCCGCGCGGCGGGCCTGCGCGCGATGGGCGAACTCCTCAAGGGACGGAGGGACTTCACGGCGGTGGTGGCCGGGGACGACATGGTCGCCGCGGGGGCGCTCCGCGCGATCGCCGACGCGGGGTTGCGTGTGCCCGACGACATGTCCGTCGTCGGGTACAACGACATCCCGCTCGCCGAGGACTTCGATCCGCCGCTGACCACCGTGCGCACGCCCGCGGAGGAACTGGGCCGCGCGGCCGTGCGGATCGCTCTGCGCGATCCCGAGCAGGCGGCCGGGAGCCACCATCTGCTGGGCACCCACATCGTCGTGCGGCGGAGCGTCGGTCCGCCGGGTGGGGCGTCGTGAGGGTGCGGGTGATCTGTGGCTGGTCGCTCCCCCCACTCTCGGCTTCGCTCGAGCGGGGGGACCCCCGTCGCGGCGGAGCCGCAGATCGCACACCGCCCCGCGCCCCTCGAGGTGCGCTGCCCCCTGACCACAACTCACGGAGGACTCACCCCCGTATGACCGCGCCGCCCTTGACGCACCTCCCCGAGTCCGACTTCCTTCTCTCACCCCTCACCGGCTGGACCCGCGCCCACTGGGAGGCGATCGCCGATCGTCTCCTCGACGGACTGCTGCCGTACGCCTCCCCGGGACTCGCCCAGTACCGGCTGCCCGGTCGGCCCAGCCACTCCGGGCCCTGGTCCGACGGTCTCGAAGGCTTCGCGCGGTCCTTCCTGCTCGCCGCCTTCCGTATCGCCGGCTCGAACGGCCGTGCAGGGCCCGCACTCATCGAGCGGTACGCCGCCGGGCTCGCCGCCGGCACCGACCCGCACGGCGACGAACGCTGGCCGCCCATCACCGACCGGGCCCAGCCGATGGTGGAGGCGGCCTCCGTCGCGATCGGCCTGCACGAGTCCCGGCCGTGGCTCTGGGACCGCCTCGACGACCGGGTGCGCGAACGGGTCGCCGACTGGCTGGGCGGCTTCGTCGGCGCCGACGTCAACGACTCCAACTGGCGGCTCTTCCAGGTCATCACGGAGGAGTTCCTCGCCTCCGTCGGCGCCCCGTACCGTCGCGCCGAGATCGACGCGGGGCTCGCCCGCCTGGACGACTGGTATCGGGGCGGCGGCTGGTACACCGACGGCGACGGCAGGAAGTTCGACTACTACAACGCGTGGGCGCTGCACCTGTATCCGGTGCTGTGGGCACGGATCGCGGGCCCCCGCGCCGATCCCGGCACCGTGCTCCGGCACCGAGCCCGGCTGCGCGAGTTCCTCGCGGTCCACCAGCACTTCTTCGGCGCCGACGGCGCCCCGGTCCACCAGGGCCGCTCCCTCACCTACCGCTTCGCCACCACCGCCCCGCTGTGGGCGGGAGCCCTCGCCGACGCCACGCCGCTGCCGCCGGGCCGTACCCGCCGTCTCGCCTCGGGCGCCCTGAAGCACTTCGCCGAGCGCGGCGTTCCCGACGAGCGCGGCCTGCTCTCCCTCGGCTGGTACCGGCCCTTCCTGCCCGTCACCCAGCGCTACTCCGGGCCCGCCTCCCCCTACTGGGCGAGCAAGGCGTTCCTCGGCCTGCTGCTGCCCGACGACCATCCCGTGTGGACGGCGTGCGAGGAGACCGCGCCCGTGGACACGGACGACGTCCGCCTGGCCCTGCCCGCACCGGGCTGGCTGCTGCACTCCACCGCCGCCGACGGGATCGTCCGGCTCGTCAACCACGGCAGCGACCGGCTGCCGCCCCCGCCCGCGACGTCCGAGGACAGCCCGCACTACGCCCGCCTCGCCTACTCCACCGCCACCGCCCCCGAGACCCCGGAAGCGGCGGCGGGCCCCGACAACCACCTCGCCCTGCTCGCCCCCGACGGCACCCCGTCCCCGCGCGGCCGCATCCACCCCCTCGGCGCCGAGGGCCGCCGGGCCGCCTCCTGGCACCGGGCGCTGGTGCCCGGCGGCACCGGCGAGGGGCACCGCGTCGAGACGGTGAGCGTGGTGCACGGGCCGTGGGAGGTCCGGGTGCACCGGCTCGACGCGCCCCCGGGCACACCGGTGCGGGAGGGCGGCTGGGCCGTCGCCGACGACACCGTGCCGCCGGTGGGGGAGACCGGCCCGGCGCTGGCCGTGGCCCGCCGCGCGGACGGCCTGACCAGCGCGCTCGTCGGCCTGTACGGCTGGGGCGACGCCGAGGGCACGGTCGTACCGGCCCACGGCGCCAACGCCGTCGGACACCACTCGGCGACACCCGTCCTCCAACGCCCCGGCGGCGCACGCCTCTTGGTGACACTCGTGCTCCTCAGCGCCGGCCCGGACGCCCTGCGCACGGACGCGAGTGCGCGGGTCGCCGCCGACGGGACCGTGGAGATCCGCTTCCCGGACGGCACCCTGGAGCGGGTGCCGCCGTCCGTCAGGGACGTGTCAGCGTCATCGCCCGGTCCAGAGCCCGGAGGAACGAGTTGACCGTCCCCCGGTCCCGTACCGCGAGCCGCAGCCACTCCTCGCCCAGCCCCGGGAAGGTGTCCCCGCGCCGCACCGCGAAGCCCAGGTCGCGCAGATGGCGGCGGACGGCGGCGGCCCCGGGCAGCCGTACGAGGACGAAGGGGCCCTCGGCGGGCTCCGCCACCCGGACCCCGGCCGCCGCGAACCGCGCGAGCCCCGCGACCAGATGGGCCCGTTCGGTGGCGACGCGGTGGGCCGCGTGGGCCGCCTCCGCCAGAGCCCGCGGGGACACGCACGCCTCCGCCGCGGCCAGCGCCGGCGTGGACACCGGCCACAGCGGCTGGGCCCGCTCCAGCTCACCGATCGTCTCCGGGGACGCCAGGACGTAGCCGATGCGCAGCCCGGCCAGCCCCCAGGTCTTGGTGAGGCTGCGCAGCACGACGAGGCCGGGCACGTCCGTCCGGCCGGCCAGCGCCTCCCGCTCACCCGGCACGGCGTCCATGAAGGCCTCGTCGACCACCAGCGTCCGCCCGGGACGGGCGAGTCGGGCGATCGCGGCGGCCGGGTGCAGTACCGACGTCGGATTCGTCGGGTTGCCGATCACCACCAGATCGGCGTCCTCGGGAACGGCCGCCGGGTCGAGCCGGAAGCCGTCCTCCTCCCGCAGCAGCACCCGGTCGACGGTGTGCCCGGCGTCCCGCAGCGCCGCCTCCGGCTCCGTGAACTGCGGGTGCACCACGACGGGCCGACGAACCTTCAGAGCACGGGCCAGCAGCACGAACGCCTCCGCCGCCCCCGCCGTCAGCAGCACCCGCTCGGCCGGCAGCCCGTGCCGCGCCGCCACCGCCGCCCGCGCCGCCCGCCCGTCGGGGTAGGCGGCGAGGCCGACCAGGGACGCGGCGATGGTCTCGCGCAGCCAGTCGGGCGGTGTGTCCGCGCGGACGTTCACCGCGAGGTCCACCAGAGCCGCACCGTCGTCCCGCACCTCGGAGTCCCCGTGGTGCCGCAGATCGTGCCCGTCAGTGTGCATGGGAGTGCGTGTGCCCTCCGTGGTGGGGGTGGCCGTGGTGGTGGTGGCCGTCGTCGTCCGGGTGGAAGTGCGGCTGCTGCGGCAGACCCACCTTGTCCTCGAACCCCGGCAGCGCGATCCGGTACACGCACGAGTCGCAGTTCATCCGCAGATCGCCCTTGACGGCCTCCTCGTACCGCTCCATCACCAGGTCCAGCAGCTCCGGCTCCGGCCCGATGACGTCCGCCGACCGCACCTCGACCTCCGGATGCGCGGCCGCCCAGCCCTCGGTCTGCTGCCGCACCCGGTCCGGCAGGATCCCGGTGAACAGGAAGTACGGCAGCACGACGATCCGCCGCGCACCCAGCCGCACGCACCGGTCGAGCCCGCTCGGCACATCGGGCGCCGCCAGCGACACGAACGCCGTCTCCACGCCCGCGTACCCGCGCCCCTCCCACAGCAGCCGGGCCGCCTTGTACACCTCGGCGTTGGCGTCCGGGTCCGTCGAGCCGCGCCCGACCAGCAGCACGGTCACGCCGGCCCGGTCCTGCGGGGTACGGGCGCCGCCGCCCAGCGCCTCGTCCAGCCGCCGCTCCAGCACGCTCAGCAGCGCCGGGTGCGGGCCCAGCGGACGGCCGTAGGTGTACGAGATCCCCGGGTGGCGTTCCTTCTCACGGGCCAGCGCCGCCGGGATGTCCCCCTTGGCGTGCCCGGCGGACACCAGCATCAGAGGAACGGCGGCGAACCGCCGCACGCCCCGCTCCACCAGCTCGGTGACGGCCTCGCCCAGCGGCGGCGGGGACAGCTCGATGAAGCCGCCCGCGACGGGCAGTTCGGGGTGGCGGCGCCCCAACTCCCGTACGAAGTCGCGGAACGCCTCGGCCCCGGCGTCGTCGCGGGTGCCATGGCCGGCGATGAGCAGGGCGGGCGGCGGGGTGGTCACGATGTCTCCTCGGACTGCGAATCGGATGGTGGAACAGGGGGGTACAGCGGGGCGTCGAGCGCGGTGGCGGCGACCGCCGACCCGCCCTTGTCGGACACGTCGCTCACCGCGGGCGGCCCGCTCTCGCGCGAGGCGGCCCTAGGGCGTGTTTCGAAAGTAGCGTCGTCTGCCCGAAGGGCAGGCCCGGCGGCGTCCGGTGCGTGCGATCGCAAGGCGGAGGGTCGCCCCGATACCGGTTGTATCGGGGTGATCCCGACAACGTGGCGAGCGTGCGTGCCAGGCGTCGCCAGGCAGACGGGACTTTCGAAACACGCCCTGGACCCGGCCGCCCCGACGAAGCCGACGGGCGGCCCGAGGACGGGCGCGGGGGCTTGCGGGCGGGTGCGCGACCGCCGGAAGGACCGCGGCTCGACCGGGTGGACCGGGCGGTTCACCGGGCGTCCTCCTGCCAGCGGTAGCCGCGCGGCGTCACCATGCGCCCCGCGACGGTCCGGGTCGCGGTGTTGCCCACGGTCACGACCGTCATCATGTCCACCGACGCCGGGTCGAGCTCCGCGAGGGTCGTCACCCGCGCCGTCCCGTCCGGCCGCGAGGCGTTGCGCACGACACCCACCGGCGTCGACGGCTCCCGGTGCCCGGCGAGGATCGCGAGCGCCTTCGGCAGCTGCCAGTCGCGGCCCCGGCTGCGCGGGTTGTAGAAGGTCACGACGATGTCGGCCTCGGCCGCCGCCCGCACCCGCCGTTCGATGACCTCCCACGGCGTGTGCAGGTCGGACAGGCTGATCGACACATGGTCGTGGCCCAACGGCGCGCCCAGGAGCGCGGCGGCGGCCAGCGCGGCGGTCACCCCCGGCACCCCGACCACGTCGATGTCGTCGGACGCCTCGGCGAGCGCGGGGGAGGCCATGGCGTACACGCCCGCGTCCCCGCTGCCGATCAGCGCGACGGCCCGGCCCTCGCGGGCCTCCGCGACGGCCGTCCGCGCCCGCTCCTCCTCGGCCCCGAGCCCCGACTCCAGGATCCGGGTGCCGGGCCGCAGCAGGTCGCGGACCTGGTCGACGTACTGGTCGAGCCCGACGAGCACCGAGGCACGCTCCAGCTCCGCCCTCGCGCGCGGGGTGAGCAGATCGCGGGCACCCGGCCCGAGCCCGACGACCGCGAGCCGCCCCCGCCCAGGACGCCGTACGACGGCACAGGTCGCCATGGCCGGACGCCCGTCCGCGCGCTCCGACTTCCGCTTCGGCACGAGGAGCTCGCCCCCGCGCACCAGCGCCGCCGCCTCCGCGACGGACGGCGTGCCGACGGCGGCCAGAGGAGCGTCGGAGGGGTTCGGCACCTCGACGGCGGCCAACTCCTCCGCCGTGTACGTCACCAGGGGCACGCCCAGACGCCGGGCCGCTTCGACGACGCCCGGCTCGCCGGCCTTGGCGTCGACGGTCGCCAGCTCGGCGACACTGGCCACCGACAGCCCCGCATCGCGCAGGGCCCCCTCGACCACGTCGAGGACCTCCTCGACCGGAGCGCCCTTGGAGGCGCCCACTCCCACGACCAGGGACGGCGGCCGCAGCAGGACCTCGCCGGCGCCGGGCGCGACCGCCCGGTCCGTCAGCCGCACCGTGTACGCCCCGGTCCCCCCGTCCGCGAACGGCACCGGCGGCAACGGCCAGGCCACCTCCGCGTCGAGCGCGACCGGCTCCCCGTCCAGCAGGGCCCGCGTCACCCCGGCGACGTCACCCTCCACAGGCAGCCCGAGCGTGTCCAGGCCGGGAATCCCGACAGCGTCCGTCGCCGTGGTCACCACCGGCTCGGCTCCCAGCAACCCGCCCACCTCACGGGCGAGTTCATTGGCGCCGCCCCCGTGCCCGCCGACCAGCGAGACCGCGAACCGCCCGGCCTCGTCGACGCACACGACGCCCGGGTCGGACGCCTTGTCACCCAACAGCGGGGCGACGAGCCGTACGACGGCCCCCGTCGCCAGGAAGCACACGAGCTGCTCGCACTCCGCGAACGCCCGCCGTACGGCGTCCCCGACCGGGCCGTCGTACACGCGCGTGCGGTCCGGCCACGCCGCGGCCAGCCGGTCGCGCGCCGCCGCCCCCGCCGCGGTGGCGGAAATGAGGCCGATCACTGGGAAACTCCTTCTTCAGTACGTACTGGAGACCTGACGCCCCACAGCAGGAAAACCGGATTGGTCGCCGCGAGCCGGGTCACGTCGCCCGGCAGCGGCGCCAGCCGCGAGGACTGCAACAGCACCCCGTCGACATCGAACCCGGCGCCGACGAGCGCGGCGCGCGCCGCCGGCACCCGGTCCAGCGCGGCCATGGCGACGACCACGGTCCGCCGGGCCCGCCGCGCGCACACCCCGACGATGTCGGCGAGCTCCCGCCCGCCGCCCCCGACGAACACGGCGTCGGGATCGTCGAGTGAGCCCAGGGCGTCCGGCGCCTCCCCGTGCACCACATGCACGTCGACGCCGTGCGCGGCGGCGTTGGCCCGGATCCGCCCGACACCGTCCCCGTCCTTCTCGACCGCGCTGACGGCGGCCCCCAGCCGCGCGCACTCCACGGCCACGGACCCCGACCCGGAGCCGACGTCCCACACCAGGTCGCCGGCCCGTGGGCCGAGCCGGGCCAGCGCCAGCGCCCGCACCTCGAACTTGGTGATCATCGAGTCGCGGTGGGCGAAGCCACCCTCCTCCAGCGCCCAGCCGGCGGGACGCGCGTCGGCTCCGGCCAGCGTGCGCACGGGACCGAGCGCCCGGGTCTCGTCCAGGCACAGCACGACACTCACCGCCGTGCCCCAGTCACGGCCGGCGGCCTCCGCCGGGCTGACCCGCTCCACACGCTCGCGCCCCGGATCACCCAGCGCCGACGCGACGACGAGCACCCGTCCGGGCACGGTCCGGGCGAGGGCGGCGCCCAGCTCGGCGGGCCCGGCGCCGGGCCCGGTCAGCACGGCGACCTTGGGATGCGCCCGGCACACATGGACGGCCGTCCGCGGATCCCGCCCGTGCGCGCTGACGACGACGGCGTCGTCCCAGGTCAGTCCGAGCCGGGCGAAGGCGGCGGCGACGGACGACACCCCCGGCCGGACATCGAGCCGCGGCGAGCCGAACCGTTCGGCCAGCGCCCGCACGATCCCGAAGAACCCCGGATCCCCGGACGCCAGCACGACCACCCGCCGCTCCTCGGCGACGTACTTCTCGATGGTGTCGAGCGCGGGCGCCAGCGGCCCGAGCACGATCCGTTCGGCACCCGGGGGCAGCGCCACGGCGTCCAGGTGCCGCCGCCCGCCCACGACGAGCTCCGCTGCCGCCACCACGTCCGGCGGAACTGGCGCACCCGTCCCCGTACCGACGACGGTGATCACACGGCTCACGTACTCGCACCCCGCTCACGCAGGGCCCTGCGGGCCTCCGGGTCGGCCTTGCGGTAGCCGTGGAAGTGGCCCGGGTGGTACAGGTGCGAGCGGGTGCCGTGCGCGTCGAGGGCCGGGCCGACCAGGAACAGCGTGTGCTTCCACAGCTTGTGCTCCTTGACGGTCTCCTCCAGCGTGCCGACCGTGCACCGCACGACCAGCTCCTCCGGCCAGGTCGCCTGGTGGGCGATGACGACCGGGGTGGCGGTCGGATAGCCGCCCTCCAGCAGCTCCCGGACGAGCTGCCCGCTGCGGGCCGCCGACAGGAAGATCGCCATGGTCGTGCCGTGCCGGGCGAACTCCCGCACCTCCTCCCCGGGCGGCATCGGCGTCTTGCCGCCGCCGAGCCGGGTGAGGATCACGGACTGCGCCACCTCGGGAATCGTCAGCTCCCGCTGAGCGAGCGCGGCGACGGCGGAGAAGGAGGAGACCCCCGGCACGATCTCGGTGGGGATCCCGATCCCGGCACACCGGTCGAGCTGCTCCTGCGTACCGCCCCACAGCGCGGGGTCGCCGGAGTGGATCCGGGCGACACGGAGTCCCTCGTCCCGGGCCCGCTCGTACACGGCGACGACGTCCTCCAGGGACATGGTCGCCGAGTCGAGGATCTCCGCGCCCTCACGGGCGTGCTCGAGGACCTCCGCCTGGACCAGGCTCGCGGCCCAGATCACGACATCGGCCTCGGCGATGGCGCGCGCGGCACGGAACGTCAGCAGGTCGGCGGCGCCGGGGCCGGCACCGACGAAGGTCACCTTGCCGGTGGGGGCGTCGGCCATGGGTTCGGGTCCTCTCATGACGGGATGGGGTGCGGGAGCCGGATGTGCGCGACCGGGGCTCGATCCGCTACGAAGGGCACATGGCGGTGTTCGTCGCGCTCGGCGCGTTCCTGATGACGTTGGCCGGCGGCTGGGCGGCGCAGCGCGTGACCGACCGCCGCCACCTGGTGCTGGGCCTCGCCGGCGGCCTGATGCTGGGCGTGGTCGGCCTGGACCTGCTGCCGGAGGCACTGGAGGCGGCCGGCCGAAACGTCTTCGGCGTCCCGGCAGCGCTCCTTCTCTTCGTCGCGGGCTTCCTGACGGCCCACCTGGTGGAACGCCTGCTCGCACACCGACAGGCCGCGCACGGCGCCGAGGAACACGCCGGCCGCACCCCCGAGGTGGGCCTGACGGCTGCCGCGGCGATGGTCGGCCACAGCGCCATGGACGGCGTGGCGATCGGCGCGGCCTTCCAGGTCGGCGGCGGCATGGGCACGGCCGTGGCCCTGGCCGTCATCGCCCACGACTTCGCGGACGGCTTCAACACGTACACGATCACCAGCGTGTACGGGAACGCCCGCCGCAGAGCCCTGACCATGCTGTTCGCGGACGCCGTGGCCCCGGTCGCCAGCGCCGCCTCGACCGCGTTCGTGACGATCCCCGAACCGCTGCTCGGCGCCTACCTCGGCTTCTTCGGCGGCGCGCTGCTGTATCTCGCGGCGGCCGAGATCCTCCCCGAGGCCCACCACGCGCACCCCGCCCGCTCGACCCTGCTGTGCACGGTCGCGGGTGTGGGTTTCATCTGGCTGGTGGTGGGCCTCGCGGCGTGAGGCGGAGGCTCTCACAGCTTGCCGCCCCGCCCGCCGTCACGCCGGGCGGGCGCGATGAGCGTGGACAGGTAGGGGAGGGGCTCACCGTCGAGTTCGCCGGCGGGCCGAACGGACTCCTCCGGCAGCCCCAGCGCCGACCCCCACACGGCGCCCCCGATCCGCCCGGTCTCCCGCAGGGCCTCGGCGACCTCGGCGGCCTGCCGCCCGAACTTGTAGGCGACGACGGTCCCCGGCCCGGCCAGCGCGTCCTTCAGCACGGCGGAACCGGCGGTCACGGGCACCAGCGTCAACGGCTCGGTCCCCTCCGTCAGCACGGCACCCGACCGCGCCGCCAGATCCTGCATGGCGGTGATCCCGGGCACGGTCTCGACGACCACACCCGGCACCAGCTCCACGATGGTCTGGGCGAGGTAGGTGAACGTGGAGTACACGTTGGGATCACCGATCGTGGCGAAGGCGACGGCCCGGTACCGCCCGAGCAACTCGGCGACACGCTCCCCGGCGGAGTCCCAGGCGGCCTCACGCCGGCCCCGGTCGCTCCGCTCGTTCAACGCGAACACGACCCGGACGACCTTGTCCTCGGGCACGTAGTGCAGCACGGTGGCCTCGGCGCGCCCCCGCTCCCCGCCGTCCTTTCCATCGGGCGCGGCCATGACGGGCACGACGACCACATCGGCCGCGCGCAGCGCGTTGACGCCCTTGACGGTCACCAGCTCCGGATCCCCGGGGCCCACCCCGACTCCGATCAGCCTGCTGCTCATGACGTCCGGCACCTCTCCACGAACCGACGGGCCACACCGGGCTCGGCCGCCCAGTGCGTGTGCAGATAACTCGCGTGCACACCTCGCTGTACAAAACCTTCGACACGTCGCCGAGGGCCACGCAGACCCCAGGCGGGAGCCGCCCCGGCTCCCGGCTCCACGACGGTCCGGTGAAACTCGTGCCCCCGCATCCGCGTCCCGGCCGCCGCCAGAACGCTGTCACCGACGGCCACGGCGTCCCGATACCCGAGGGTGAGCCGCTCCGACATCCGCGCGCCGGCGTCGAGCACCCCGCACATGGGCTGCCCGTCGAGCTCCCGGCACAGATACAGCAGCCCGGCGCATTCCGCGGCGACGGGCGCCCCACCGAGGGCGAGCTCGGCCACCGCCTTGCGGAGGGGCTCGTTGGCGGACAACTCGGCGGCGTACACCTCGGGGAAACCGCCACCGATGACCAACCCGCGTGTCCCGTCGGGCAGTCCCTCGTCACGCAGAGGGTCGAAGCGGACGACCTCGGCGCCGGCGGCGGCGAGCAGCTCCGCGTGCTCGGCGTAGGAGAAGGTGAAGGCGGGGCCACCGGCGACAGCGACAACCAGCCCGTTCAGGGCCGAAGCGGGGGTCTGGGGGCTGCGGGCCCCAGGGTCGGGAACGGGAAGGGGCGGCGGGGGCGCTGCATCCATCAGGGGCTCCGCCGCGGGGCCCAGGACCTCAGCCGCATCCCAGGCCGCACAGGACAACGCACCAGCACTCCGCGCCAGCGAGACCAACGCTTCCAGATCGCACCCGTCGGAGACCTGCGCGGCCATGGCCGCAACGGCTTCCACGGCCGCGGAATGCCGCTCCGCGACCGGCACCAGCCCCAGATGCCGCGACGGCGTGTCCACCTGCGGGGCCCGCCGCAAGGCGCCGAGCACCGGCACCCCGGCCGAGTCCAACGCCTCCCGCAGCAACTCCTCGTGCCGCTCCGACGCGACCTTGTTCAGGATCACGCCCCCGACCCGCACCTGCGGATCCCAGGACGCGAACCCGTGCACCAACGCCGCCACCGACCGCGACTGCGACGAAGCGTCCACGACAAGAACCACCGGCGCCCGCAACAGCTTGGCGACGTGCGCGGTGGACGCCAGCTCGCCCTCGCCGGCGGCCCCGTCGTACATCCCCATGACGCCCTCGACGACGGCGATGTCACACCCCCGGGACCCGTGCAGGAACAACGGAGCGACCAACTCCGGCCCGCACAGATACGCGTCGAGGTTCCGCCCCACCCGCCCGCTCGCGAGCGCGTGATACCCGGGATCGATGTAGTCGGGCCCCACCTTGTGCGGAGACACGGCGAGCCCCCGCGCGGCGAACGCGGCCATCAACCCCGTGGCGACGGTGGTCTTGCCGCTGCCCGAGGAAGGCGCGGCGACGACCAGCCGAGGGACGGAAGCAGTCACCACTCGATGCCCCTCTGCCCCTTCTGCCCCACGTCCATCGGATGCTTGACCTTGGACATGTCGGTGACGAGGTCGGCGAAGTCGACGAGCTTCGCGGGCGCGTTGCGCCCGGTGATCACGACATGCTGGGTACCCGGCCGGTCGCGCAGCACGTCGACGACCTCGTCGGTGTCGACCCACCCCCAGTGCATCGGGTACGCGAACTCGTCGAGCACGTACAGCCGGTACGTCTCGGCGGCGAGATCCCGCTTGACCTGCTCCCAGCCCTCGCGGGCCTTCTCCTCGTTGTCCATCTGGGAGTCCCGCTGCACCCAGGACCACCCCTCGCCCATCTTGTGCCAGGCGACGGTCCCGCCCTCACCGGAGTCCCCGAGCACCCGCAGCGCCCGCTCCTCGCCGACCTTCCACTTCGCCGACTTGACGAACTGGAACACCCCGATGGGCCACCCCTGGTTCCAGGCGCGCAGAGCGAGCCCGAAGGCGGCGGTGGACTTGCCCTTCCCTACCCCCGTGTGCACGACGACGAGCGGCCGATTACGCCGCTGACGCGTCGTCAGTCCGTCGTCCGGCACGACACTCGGCTGTCCCTGAGGCATTACGCGGCCCTCCTGTTACTGCCCTGAACGTCCTTGACCAGCCCCGCGATGGAGTCCGCCCGCAACTCGTCCAACGTCACGGCGGCACCCCCCAGCTCACCCGCGAGCTGCCCGGCCAGCCCCAACCGCACGGGCCCCGACTCGCAGTCCACGACCACCGACGCGACCCCCTCGGCCGCGAACAGCCGGGCGGCCCGCCCCGCGAGCGCGACCGGCTCCGGGCCCCCGGTGGCCCGCCCGTCCGTCACGACGACGACCAGCGCCCGCCGAGCGGGATCCCGCAACCGCTCGACCCGCAGCACGTCATGCGCCTTGAGGAGCCCGGCGGCCAGCGGAGTGCGCCCCCCGGTGGGCAGCGACTCCAGCCGAACGGCGGCCGCGTCCACGGACGACGTGGGCGGCAACGCCACCTCGGCACCCGCGCCCCGGAACGTCACCAGCCCCACCTTGTCCCGCCGCTGATACGCGTCCAGCAACAGCGACAGCACAGCCCCCTTCACGGCACTCATCCGCTGCCGCGCCGCCATCGACCCCGAGGCGTCGACGACGAACAGCACCAGATTCCCCTCGCGCCCTTCCCTGGTCGCCTGCCGCAGATCGTCCCGCCGCACCACGAGCCCGGGCCCGGAACGCCCCCGGGCCCGCTGGTGCGGCGCCGCCGCCTGCACGGTCGCCGCGAGGTGCAGCTTGGTCAGGGCGCCCTGCGGCCGCCGAGCCCCCGTCGTCCGCCCGTGCTCGGTCCGCGCCCGCGAACGCCGCCCGGCGGCACCCTCGCCGATCCCGGGCACGCTCAGCACCTTCGTACGGAACGGCTCGGAGGCCCGTACGGCGGACTGCTCGCCGGCGCCGGAGGGCTGCGGCGCGCCGCCCTCCCCAGCCTCGGGACGGGCACCGGCGTCGCCGCCCTCCGGACCGCCCCCGTCGGACTGCGGCGGCTGCCCACCGCCCCCACCGCCGGGCCCGTCCGGGTCGGGATCCTCGTCGCCGTCACCGGAGAACTCCTCCAGCGTCTCGTCGAGCTTGTCCTCGTCGAGACCCGGCGCGTCGAAGGGGTTGCGCCGCCGCCGATGCGGCAACGCCAGCAGCGCGGCCTGCCGCACGTCCTCGGCGAGCACGTCGGTCCGCCCGGCCCACGCGGCCAGCGCCGTCGCCGTCCGCGCCATCACGATGTCGGCCCGCATGCCGTCCACCTCGAACGCGGCACAGGTCGCCGCGATCTGCCGCAACGCCCCGTCGCCCAGCCGCACGGACGGCAACAGCTCCCGCGCCGCCACGATCCGCGCCCGTACGGCGGCCTCCTCGTCGGCCCACCGCGCGGCGAAGCCGGCCGGGTCGTCGTCGTGGGCGAGGCGTCGCCGGACGACCTCCACCCGCTGGTCGGGCTCCCGCGAGGCCGCGACCTCGACGGTCAGCCCGAACCGGTCGAGGAGCTGCGGCCGCAGCTCGCCCTCCTCGGGGTTCATGGTCCCGACGAGCAGGAACCGCGCGGCATGCCGCACGGAGACGCCCTCCCGCTCCACGTACGACGCGCCCATCGCCGCCGCGTCCAGCAGCAGGTCGACCAGGTGGTCGTGGAGCAGGTTGACCTCGTCGACGTACAGGATCCCGCGGTGCGCGTCGGCGAGCAGCCCGGGCTCGAACGCCTTCACGCCCTCGGCGAGCGCCCGCTCGATGTCGAGCGCGCCGACGAGCCGGTCCTCCGACGCCCCGACGGGCAGCTCGACCATGCGGGCGGGCCGGCGCACCCCGGCGCCCGCCTCGTGCGGCCCGTCCGGGCACCCCGGGTCCGGCGCGCCCGGATCGCACGAGAAACGGCACCCGGCGACGACGTCGACCTGCGGCAGCAGCGCCGAGAGCGCCCGCACCGCCGTCGACTTGGCGGTGCCCTTCTCACCGCGCACCAGCACCCCGCCGACCGCCGGCGACACGGCGTTCAGCAGCAGCGCGAGCCGCAGGTCGTCCTGGCCGACGACGGCCGTGAACGGAAAGGGGGTACTCACGCGGCGATCACTCCTTCGGGTGCTTCTTGCGAGAGCAGTAGGCGCGGCGACGGCTCATGCGTCAGGGTCAAGGCTCGCTCCCCGCTGCAGCGGGGGTGATCCGAAGTCGAACCCGTGGGCACTGCGCGGGATGACTTGCTCCCCGCTGACGCGGGGGTGTCGAGGGGCGTCACGCGTCTCCCTCCAGATCTCCCTCAAGTTCGAGGTAGGTCGCCCGGAGCCGGTCCAGCGTCTCCTGGTCCGGCTCCGCCCACAGACCGCGGTCCGCCGCTTCCAGCAGACGCTCGGTGATGCCCCGCAGGGCCCAGGGGTTGGACTTCTTCATGAAGTCCCGGTTCTCCGCGTCGAAGACGTACTCCGCGCTGAGCTTCTCGTACATCCAGTCGTCCACGACCCCGGCCGTGGCGTCGTAGCCGAAGAGGTAGTCGACGGTCGCCGCCATCTCGAAGGCGCCCTTGTAGCCGTGCCGGCGCATGGCCGCCATCCAGCGCGGGTTGACGACCCGGGCGCGGAAGACCCGGTGCGTCTCCTCGCCCAGCGTCCGCGTCCTGACCTGATCGGGTACGGCCGAATCACCCACGTACGCCTCGGGGTTGGCCCCCGTCAGGTGCCGCACCATGGCGACCATGCCGCCGTGGTACTGGAAGTAGTCGTCGGCGTCGACGAGGTCGTGCTCGCGCGTGTCGACGTTCTTCGCGGCGACGGCGATCCGCTTGAACGCCGTCTCCATGTCCCCGCGCGCCGCCCGCCCGTCGAGCCCGCGCCCGTAGGCGTAACCGCCCCACACCGCGTACACCTCGGCGAGGTCCGCGTCCGACCGCCAGTTCCGTGCGTCGATCAGCGGCAGCAGACCGGCGCCGTACGCCCCCGGCTTCGACCCGAAGACACGAGCCGTGGCCCGCCGTCGGTCACCGTGCGCGGCGGCGTCCTCCTCCACATGCGCCCGGACGAAGTTGGACTCGGCCGGCTCGTCCAGCTCGGCCACCGCCCGCACCGCGTCGTCGATCAACCCGACGACGTGCGGGAACGCGTCCCGGAAGAAGCCGGAGATCCGGACCGTGACGTCGATGCGCGGCCGGCCCAGCTCCTCCAGGGGGACCACCTCGAACCCGGTCACCCGGCGCGAGGCGTCGTCCCACACCGGGCGGCAGCCCAGCAGCGCGAGGATCTCGGCGATGTCGTCGCCCTGCGTACGCATCGCGGACGTCCCCCACACCGTGAGGCCGACGGACTTCGGGTACTCGCCGGTGTCCTGCAGATACCGCTGGACGAGCGAGTCGGCGAGCGACTGCCCGACCTCCCAGCTCAGCCTGGACGGAATCGCCTTGGGGTCGACGGAGTAGAAGTTGCGGCCGGTCGGCAGGACGTTGACGAGCCCGCGCGTCGGCGAACCGGACGGACCCGCGGGGACGTATCCGCCGTCGAGGGCCTTCAGGATGTGGCCGATCTCGTCGGTGGTCCGGGCCAGCCGCGGCACGACCTCGGCGCAGGCGAACTCCAGGACGCCCACGGCGGCGGGGAGTTCGACGCCCAGGACCTCGCGGACGAGCGCGGCGCTCTCCGCGACCGCCCAGTCCCGCGCCTCCATCCCCTCCGCGATCCGCCGGCACAACTGCTCCAGCAGGTCGATCGCGTCGGCGGCCGTGCGCGACGGCCCCTCCACCAGGTCCGTCAGCTCCACCGGCAGCTTCACCGGAGCCCCCGGCTCGGCCAGCAACTCCTTCTCCACGAGCCCGAAGTGCTCCGCCAGGGACGCCCTGAGACCCGGCAGCGCGTTCGCCTGCCCACCCCACACCTGCGACGCGCGCAGCACGGCGAGCACCAGGTTCACCCGTGCCTCACCGACCGGCCCGCCGCCCAGGATGTGCAGCCCGTCCCGGATCTGCACGTCCTTGATCTCGCACAGATAGCCGTCGATGTGCATGACGAACTCGTCGAACTCGTCGTCGTCCGGCTGCTCGTCGACATGCAGGTCGTGGTGGAGCTCGGCCGCCTTGACCAGCGTCCAGATCTGGGCCCGCACGGCGGGCGCCTTCGTCGGGTCCAGGTCGGAGACGAGCGCGTACTCGTCGAGCAGCTGCTCCAGCTTGGCCAGGTCGCCGTAGGTGTCGGCCCGTGCCATCGGCGGTACGAGGTGGTCGACGACGGTGGCGTGCCCGCGCCGCTTGGCCTGGGTGCCCTCACCGGGGTCGTTGACGATGAACGGGTAGATCAGCGGCAGGTCGCCCAGGACGGCGTCCGGAGCGCAGCCCCCGCTGAGCCCCAGCCCCTTGCCCGGCAGCCACTCCATCGTGCCGTGCTTGCCCATGTGCACGATCGCGTCGGCGCCGAAGCCCCCCTCCGATGTCGCAGCCTCCAGCCACCGGTAGGCCGCCATGTAGTGGTGCGACGGCGGCATGTCGGGGTCGTGGTAGATCGCGATCGGGTTCTCGCCGAAGCCGCGCGGCGGCTGGATCATGACGACGACGTTCCCGAACCCGAGGGAGGCGAGGACGATGTCGTCCCCGTCCACGTACAGGTTGCCCGGCGGCTCACCCCACGCCTCGACCATGGCGTCCCTGAGCTCCGGGTCGAGCTTGTCGAACCAGGCCCGGTAGTCGGCGAGCGGCACCCGGGCGGGAGCGGCGGCGAGCTGCTCCTCCGTCAGCCACTCCACGTCGTGCCCGCCGGCCTCGATGAGCCGGTGGATCAACTCGTCGCCGTTGTCGGGGTATTCGGTGACGCCGTATCCGGCCTGCTTGAGCGCGTCCAGCACCCGCACCGCCGACGCCGGCGTGTCCAGGCCGACCGCGTTGCCGACGCGCGAGTGCTTGGTCGGGTAGGCGGTGAACACGAGCGCGAGCTTCTTCTCCGCGTTCGGCTTGTGCTTCAACCGCGCGTGCCGTACGGCGATCCCGGCGACCCGGGCGGCCCGCTCGGGGTCGGCGACGTACACGGGCACGTCGTCCGGGCCCTGCTCCTTGAAGGAGAAGGGGACCGTGATCAGCCGCCCGTCGAACTCCGGGATCGCGACCTGCATCGCCGCGTCCATGGGGGAGAGGGCGGCGTCGGACTCGTCCCAGGCGGCCCGCGAGGACGTCAGGCAGAGCCCCTGCAGCACCGGCACGTCGAGGTCGGCGAGCGCCCCGATGTCCCAGGCCTCCTCGTCGCCGCCCGCCGATGCCTGCGAGGCATGCGTGCCGCCGGCCGCGAGAACGGTGGCGACCAGGGCGTCGGTCCGGCCGAGGATCTCGTACAGCCCCGCCTCCGCCCCGCGCAGCGAACCGCAGTACACGGGAAGGGCGTTGGCCCCCTGCGCCTCGATCGCGTCGCACAGCGTGTCCACGAAGGCGGTGTTGCCGCTCAGCTCATGGGCCCGGTAGAAGAGCACGCCGACGGTCGGCCGTCCCTCGACGAGGTCACGCTCCCCGTGCACCCCGTACTCGGGCATCTTCCGCGGCTCGACGAAGCCCTCGCCGGTCAGCAGCACGGTGTCGGAGAGGAACCGCGCCAGCTCGGTCAGGTTGCCCGGCCCGCCCTCGACGAGGTACTTGAGCGCCTCCGCGACGACACCGGCCGGCACGGACGACTCGGCCATCAACTCCGCGTCGGGCACCGCCTCACCGCCCAGCAGCACCGTCGGCACACCGGACGCCTTGAGCGCGGCGAGCCCGTCCTCCCAGGCTCGCTTGCCGCCCAGCAGCCGTACGACGGCGATGTCGGCGCCCTCGACGAGACCGGGCAGCTCCTCCGCGACGTCCACCCGGGTCGGGTTGCCGATCCGGTAGGAGGCGCCGGAGGCGGCCCGAGCCGCCAGCAGATCCGTGTCGGCGGTCGACAACAACAACACTGTGCTCATGCGGGCGCTCCCGGTGGAATGAAAGGCAGTCCTTGCGGCGCGCCCGACTCGATGAGCCGCCAGAGCGCGTCCGTGTCCGCGTGCTGTTCGATCAGATCGCCGAGCCGGTCGAGCTGCTCCTCGCGCAGCGCGGCGAACGAGGTGTCGGCGGCCGGCACGAACCGGCGGCCCGCGGCGGCCGCCACCTCGCGCAGGAAGGCGCGCCGGAAACCGTCCGACTCCAGCGAACCGTGCCAGTGCGTGCCCCAGACGGCACCGACCCGGCAGCCGTCCAGGCTGTGTCCTTGGTCATCGGAGATGAATGTGTCCCCGCCGGTGACGTCGGCGACCCCGTGATGGATCTCGTACCCCTCGACGTGCTCGCCGAGGGCTTCCCCCACGGGCCGGGTGAGGGTCTTCTCGCGCGCGAACCGCACGCGGACGGGGAGGACTCCGAGCCCTTCGACATGACCCCGCCGGCTCTCGACCTCGTCCTCGATGTGCTCGCCGAGGATCTGGAAGCCGCCGCAGACGCCCAGGACGGGCCGGTCCTCGGACGCCCTGCGCCTCAAGGCTTGTGCGAGCCCCCGCTCGTGCAGCCACTCCAGCGCCCGTACGGTCCCCCGGGTCCCCGGAACCACCACGAGGTCGGCGTCGGCCAGTTCCTCCGGCCGGTCCACGAACCGCACCACGACGCCGGGTTCGGCGGCGAGCGCGTCCACGTCGGTGAAGTTGGACATGAGCGGGATCGCGCAGACGGCGACGCGCAGCACGTCCTCGCCGACCGGCGGGGCGACCACCGATTCCCGGACGGTGCCCCGCAGGGAAACCCGCAGCCCGTCCTCCTCGTCGATCCCGAGCCCGTGCCGGAACGGCAGCACGCCGTACGTCCGCCGCCCGGTGAGCCCGTGCAGCATGTCGAGCCCCGGCTCCAGCAGCGAGACGTCACCCCGGAACTTGTTGACGAGGAATCCGGCGACCAGTTCCTGGTCCTCGGGGGAGAGCAGGGCCACGGTCCCGAAGAACGAGGCGAAGACCCCGCCCCGGTCGATGTCGCCGACGACGAGCACGGGGAGCCGGGCGTTCCGGGCGATCCCCATGTTCACGATGTCGGTCCGCCGGAGATTGATCTCGGCGGGAGAACCGGCGCCCTCACAGATCACCGCGTCATACGTGCCCCGCAACTCGGCGAGACAGTCCAGCACGGTCCCGAGCAGCTTCTGCTGCCGCCCGCCGTGATAGCCCCGGGCGCTCAGCTCGCCCACGGGCTTCCCGAGCAGCACCACCTGACTGCTCTGCTCGCCACCCGGCTTCAGCAGCACGGGGTTCATCAGCGCGGTGGGCTCCACCCGGCAGGCCTGCGCCTGCATGGCCTGGGCCCGCCCGATCTCGGCCCCTTCGCGGGTGACGAACGAGTTCAGGGACATGTTCTGCGCCTTGAACGGCGCGACCTTGACCCCCTGCCGCACCAGCCACCGGCAGATCCCGGCCGTCACGACGCTCTTGCCGGCGTCGGAGGTGGTGCCGGCGACGAGGAGACCCCCGCTCATGACGTACGCCCCTTCTTCGCGACGAGGCGCGCGGCGACGGTGACGCCGAGCGCGAGCAGGCCGACACGGCGGGAGAGCCGCGCGGCGCGTTCGATGTCGTGGGGGACGACGGGCCGCCCCGCCGCCCCGTTGAGCACGGGCCGGTGCTCGACCCGGCCGCCGTAGGAGAGCGTCCCGCCCAGCCGCACACCGAGCGCGCCCGCGAAGGAGGCCTCCACGGGCCCGGCGTTGGGACTGGGATGCTTGCGCGCATCGTCCCGCCACGCCCGTACGGCCCCCCGCGGATCGTCCCCGGCGACGGCGGCGAGTACGGCGGTCAGCCGCGCCCCCGGCCATCCGGCGACGTCGTCGAGCCGCGCGGAGGCCCACCCGTACCGCAGATGTCTCGGTGACCGGTGCCCGACCATGGCGTCGAGGGTGTTGACGGCCCGGAACCCCAGCAGCCCCGGCACGCCGGCGAGTCCGCCCCACACGAGCGCCCCGACCACCGCGTCGGAGGTGTTCTCGGCGACGGACTCGACCACGGCACGGGCGATCCCGTCGGCGTCCAGGGCCTGTGGGTCCCGCCCGCACAGGTGCGGCAGCCGTGCCCGTGCGGCCTCGACGTCCCCGGCCTCGAGGGCCCGACCGATGGCCCGGGCCTCCCGCACGAGGGAGGTGCCGCCGACGACGGCCCAGGTGGAGGCGGCGGTGAGGGCGACGGAGGCGGCGGGGGAGCGTCGTACGGCACGCGAGGCGACGGCCCCGAGCGCGACGGCGCCCCCGGCGCACACGGCGGTGTGCAGCGCGCCCCACCCGCGGTGGTCCCGCCACAGCACCCGTTCCACGCCGGCCGCGGCCCGTCCGAACAGGGCGACCGGATGCCCTCGGCGCGGATCGCCGAGAAGCAGGTCCCCCAGGAGGCCGACGGCGGCGCCGTACGCGTGAACGCGATCGGCACCCATCGGCTCAGCCGACCGTGGAGTCGGGCAACGACCGGGTGCTGAACCTCGAACGGCAGCCGAGCATGGCGATATGTCCTCACTCAGGGTGTCCACGCCCTGGTTCGACGAGACCGGCGACGAGAGTTCCTGGCTCCCGGGGTTGTCCACCCCGGTGACAGTGGCGGGACCGCGCCGGACTCACACCGGCTTCCTCTCCTGCCGCCGTACATGGCTCCGGCAGTCCACCACGGGCCCGGAAGGGCCGTCAACTTGCTGTTGACCTGCGCGGGGAGAGTGTGCAGAACCCCACACGCGGGCGTGCGCCGGGGCACGAAAAGGCGAGGTGCGGGACGGCGATCCGTCCCGCACCCCGCGTACGCCGGAGCGTCCGGCGTCAGGCGACGATCAGTGAGATGCCGTACGCCACCGCCGCCGCGCAGGCCGCGAAGCACGCGTACGCCGCGGTGAGGGCCAGCGCGGCCGACTCGCCCTGGGCGGCGGCGCGCTCGCGGCGGGACAGGCCCGCGATGCCGAGGGTGAACAGGGCCACGAGGGCCACGGTGACCACGAGGCTGACGCCGAAGACGGAGCCGAGGGCAGCCCAGTCGATCTTCATGATGCTTCTTCCTTCGTACCCGGGTGCCGGGGCTCAGACGGGGGTGGTGGCGGCCGGCGGAGCCGACTCGCCCGTGGGGGCGGGGATCGTGGCCGTCAGGTCCTCGGTCACCGTGCCCGTGGGAGGCGGGGTCACCGCGGCGATCGCGGTGGTCACCACGCCGGGCGGCTCCTCGGTGTCGTTGACGTTGTTGTGGTCGACGACCTCGCGGCGCGAGATCTTCCAGATCGCCGCGCTGGAGGCGACGAGGAACACCGCGACGAGCGCCGTACCCCAGTCGCCGAGGCCGGTCACCCACTCGGCGATCGCGCCGACCAGGGCCGCCGCGGGCAGCGTCAGGCCCCAGGCGACGAACATGCGGGTGGCGGTCGACCAGCGGACGACGCCGCCCTTGCGGCCGAGGCCCGCGCCCATCACCGAGCCGGAGACGGAGTGCGTGGTGGAGAGGGAGAAGCCGAGGTGGGAGGAGGCGAGGATGACGGTCGCCGCGCTGGTCTGGGCGGCGAAGCCCTGCTGCGGCTGGAGGTCGGTCAGGCCCCTGCCCATGGTGCGGATGATGCGCCAGCCGCCGAGGTAGGTGCCGAGCGCGATCGCGAGGCCCGCGGAGAGGATGACCCACAGGGGCGGGTCGGAGTCGGGCGCGACGGCGCCGCCGGCGACCAGGGCGAGGGTGATGATGCCCATCGTCTTCTGGGCGTCGTTCGTGCCGTGCGCGAGGGAGACCAGGCCGGCGGAGGCGATCTGGCCCGCGCGGTAGCCCTTCTCGGCGGCCTTGCCGTCGGCCTTCCTGCCGAGCGTGTACGACAGGCGCGTGGCGAGCATCGCGGCGATGCCCGCGACCAGCGGGGCCGCGATCGCCGGGATCAGCACCTTGGTGACGAGCACGTCGCCGTGCACCGCGCCGACGCCCGCCGAGGCGATGGTGGCGCCGATCAGACCACCCATGAGGGCGTGCGAGGAGCTGGACGGGAGGCCCACGAGCCAGGTCAGCAGGTTCCAGAGGATCGCGCCGACCAGGGCGGCGAAGATGACCTCGGGACGTATACCGGTCTCGTCGACGAGACCCTTGGAGATCGTGTTGGCGACCTCCACGGAGAGGAAGGCGCCCACGAGGTTCAGCACGGCGGACATGGCCACCGCGACCTTGGGCTTGAGCGCACCGGTCGAGATGGTCGTGGCCATCGCGTTGGCGGTGTCGTGGAAACCGTTCGTGAAATCGAACGCGAGTGCGGTTACCACCACAATCGCGAGGATCAGCGAGAAGCTTTCCATTTACCCAGGCATTCGTTCGAGGTCATTGGTCGGACGAACGTAGGTAACCTGAGTGAACGGAAGGTGAACTGGGGCGGGCATCACGGTGTCCACAAGTGGGGAATGCTGTTCCGCTCCGCCGGGGCGAGCCAGGCGCCGCACGGCCAGGAGCCCCGGGCGCACCTCACCAGGCCCTCAGCGGAGCCGTTGAAGAGATTTTCGTCACCCGGCAGACCGCCCCCGATGTCGTACCGCCGGAAGGTCCACGACGACCCTGCGGACGCAGGAGCCGGCCCACGGCGCCGGCGCCGGTGAGGCGCCCGCGCCGGGCGACGGCGCACGCCCCTCCTGGCAGGATCGCGGTATGGCTGAGCAGCGACGCGACCGGCGGGACGCCCGTGACCACATGGACGGCATGCGCGGTGAGGAGGAGGCACGGGCCTGGGAGGCGCTCGTCGCCACGGCACGCCGCACCGTCGCCGACGGACTGGTCGTCGGCACCTCCGGCAACGTCTCGGTGCGCGTCGGCGACACGGTGCTGGTCACACCGTCGGGCGTGCCCTACGACCGCCTCACCCCGGACGACATCACCGGCGTCGACCTCGACGGCCGGCAGGTGCTCGGCACGCTGGTCCCGACCAGCGAACTGCCCATGCACCTCGCCGTCCACCGCACCACCGACGCCCGCGCCGTCGTCCACACCCACGCCGTGCACGCCACGGCCGTCTCCACCCTCGTGACCGAACTCCCGACCGTCCACTACATGGCGGCCGCCCTCGGCGGCCCCGTCCGGGTCGCCCCCTATGCGGCGTACGGCACCGAGGAGCTGGCCGAGAACATGCTCCACGCCCTCGCCGACCGCACCGGCTGCCTCCTCCAGAACCACGGCACCCTCACCTACGGCAACACCCTCGACCAGGCCTACGACCGCACCGCCCAACTGGAGTGGATGTGCCGCCTGTGGCTGACGGCGTCCTCGGTACCCGGCCGGACACCGACCCTCCTGACCGAGGAGCAGCTGGCGGAGGTGGGGGAGCGGTTGCGAGGGTACGGGCAGCGGAAGTGAGACCGGCCGGTCCCCGGCAGAGCAGCCCCGGACGGCTTCGCCCGTCCCACCACTGGCCGGTAGGACGATCGGCCAGGACACTGGACAGGTGCGCACTGTCACCGCGACGGCCGCCGCCGTCACCGCAGCCCTGGCCACCGGCGCCGCCAGTGTCGCCGCCGGCCGGTTCGCCAGCGACGCCGCGCTCAAGGCGCCGCCCGGCCGCCCCCTGCCCACCGAACCCCGGCTCACCGTGCACGGCACGGCCGCCGGTCAGGTCCTCCTCACCCGCGACCTCGCCGCCCTGCGCCCCGGTACCTACGGCCTCTCGGGCGACGGCTCCCACGCGGTCGTCGGCCCCGTCCTGACCACCGTCCCGCACTCCGCCGACACGGTCGTACGCCGCCTGGAACGCGTCACCCACGGCACGCTGAGCCGCGGCGACGCGGTGTGGCTCACCCCGAACCTGTACGTCGGCGACCCGAGCGGCGCGCTCGGCCTCGACCACACCGACGTCGGCATCCCCGGCGAACTCGGCTCGCTGCCCGCCTGGTACGTCCCCGCCGCCCGCAGCACCTGGGTCATCGCCGTGCACGGCCTGGGCACCACCCGCGAACACGCCCTGAACCTCCTCGCCTTCCTGCACGGCCGCCGCTTCCCCGTGCTCGCCCTCTCCTACCGCGGCGACCTCGGCGCGCCCCGCCCCCCTGACGGCCTGAACCACTTCGGCGAGACCGAGTGGCGCGACGTGGACGCGGCGATGCGGTACGCCGTCCGCCACGGCGCCGAACGGCTCGTCCTGCTGGGCTGGTCCACCGGCGCCACCATGGCCCTGCGCGCCGCCGCCCGCTCGGAGCTGCGCGACCTGGTCTCCGGCCTGGTGCTGGACTCCCCGGTCCTCGACTGGCAGGCGACGCTGCGCGCCCTCGCCGCCGCCCGCCGCACCCCGGGCGCGCTGCTCCCCCTGGCCGTCCGCGCCGCCCAGGGCCGCACGGGCCTGAACGCCGAGCGCGCCGACGAGACCACGGACCTGAGCGTCCCCACCCTGATCATCCACGGCCCCGACGACACGGTCGCCCCCTGGACGACCACCCGCCTGCTGGCCGCCCGCCGCCCCGACCTGATCACCCTCCACCCCGTCCCCCGGGCCCCCCACGCCGCCATGTGGAACGCCGACCCGGACGCCTACGAGGAAGCCCTGCGCCGCTTCCTGACGCCCTTGATGTGATCCACGCGAGCCGGTCATGACGTGGTGCCGGCCGATGCGGCCGGTGAGGGGCCTGCCAGCGGGGGGCCTCCCGGTGGTGGACTACAGGTAGTCCTCCAGTCGGGCCACCGTGAAGCCCTGCTCCTGGACGTGACGCAGCATGTTCGCGGTCATCTCGGTCATCGTCGTGCCCTTGAGGTCGGACGGCCCGCGGAAGTGCGCCAGGATGATGTCGCCCGGGTGGAGCTTCTTGTCGCCGCGCTGGTACTGCATGTTCTTGATCTGCATGGACTCGCGCCACAGGACGATCGCCTCGACGCCGCAGGACGCCGCGGCGGCGCGGGTGTCCTCGTTCCAGTTGCCGTAGGGGGGACGGAACAGCCGGGGAGCGGTGCCGTATCGATCCTTCAGCTTGTCCTGCTGGCCGCAGATCTCCTCTTTCTGAGCGGTCATGCCCAGGGTGCGCAGGTTCGGATGCGTCAGCGTGTGGTTCTGGACGCCGTTGCCGAGCCGCTGGAGCTTGCTGAAGTAGCCGTAGTCGGTGCGGATGGCGGAGTCCGTCAGGAACATCGTGAAGGGGATCTTCAGCTCCCGCATCATGGTCACGAACTCCGGGTCCTTCTCCGCCCCGTCGTCGAACGTGAGAAAGACGATCTTCTCCTTGGTGGGTATCTCGCTGATCACCGGCACCGGCCCTCCGGCAGCCGGGCGCCCGGCCGGCTTGGTGGCGGGCGGGGCGGGCGGAGCGGCCAGCGGCTTGATGCCCCACTTGCGGTAGGCGGCCTCGATTCCCGCCCGCGCACCCGCGTCGCCGCGGGCAGCCTGGGTGGGCGATGCGGAGCGGGACGGCGTGCTGGGACGGGAGTCCTCCGGTGTTTCGGCCGTGCAGCCCGTCGCGACGCCCGTCGCGAGAAGGACGCACGCCAGCGCCGCCCCCCTGATCCGCCTGCCCATCGTGTGCCCCCCGTGTCGTCGGTACGCCTCGGCCTGTCCGCCTTGCTTGATGTCGAACGGACGTCCGAGGTTCCGCTCCGGACGCGACGACGGCCGCCACCGCAGCGCCTTCCGGCCGACGACCGCGCCTGGGCGCGCGTTTTCCGGGTGGCGCGGGGCGGCGCCGACCGGCGGACTTCCCCGCCCGGCGGCCGGCGAGGACCGCCGCAGCCGTCCCGCACGACCCCGCCCCCGACACCCCCCCGACCCCGCCCCAGTGGTTCCGTTTAAGCCCGTACCAGTGGCTTGATCACGCCTCTCCGGCCCTCTCCGACCCCCGTGCGTTGGCCAGTCCCGTAGCCCGTCGTGACATTCCGTTTGGGTTTTCGGACCGTCAACCGGAAGACTGCACCCGTGACGTCCCGTATCCCGCGCGACTCCAGGCTTCGACTCGTCCGCCCGCGACCCCTGGCCGGCGCCCCCTCAGCTGTGAACCAGCGGCGCACGCGCCGCCCCGCGCCCCGCCCGCCGGAGGGCACACCGGCCCCGGCGGAGCTGGCCAGAATGGCGCGCTCAGGTCTCGCCGACGCGGCCCGTGTCGCGCGCTGGGCCGACGCCGCCCTCGGCCCCGGCCGTGACGGAGCGACCGACGACGGCAAGGCCACCCTCTCCGACGCGACCACCGAACGGGCGGCCCGCGACCTCGGCCTGACCCCGGCTCAGATCCGTGCCGACTGGGACACCGCCCGCCTCGCCGGCCTCGTCGAGGTGCACGGCGACAGCGCCCGCCCGGGCTGGCGGCTGCGCGCCTGGGACCGTGACGACAGCGCCGTACTGCGCGGCTGGGTCGCCCTCTTCGACGCCTGGTCGCTCGCCACCCCGGAGCCCGCGGGCGAGGAGCCCGGCACCGTCGCCGAAGTCGTCTCGGCCATGCCGCAGGTGCTTTCCTTCCTCCAGCTGTCCGCCGGCCCCGTCCCCGTGGACCAGCTTCTCGACCTGCTGCGCCAGCGCGTCACCGAACTGCGCACCGAGCGCTGCGAGGTCTCCTACGGCCCCGAGGCCGACACCGCGACCCCCGGGACCCCGGCCCCCTCCGCCGACGCCGGCACCGACCCGGCGGAGCCCGCCCGGAACGACGAACTCGCCCCCCTCCTCGACTGGGCCCTGCACGCCCTCGCCTCCGTGGGCGCCCTCACCTGCGGCGACGGGCACGCCACCCTCACCCCGCTCGGCAACTGGGCGGTCTGGGTCAAGCTGGAGCAGATCTGCGTTGCCGCGCAGAGCCCCGCCGGGAACATCGAGGTCTCCGCCGAGGAGATGCTCCGCGGCTGCGCCCAGCTCCGCCCGAACGCGGCCCGCGCCGAGTACCGTGCCTGGCTCGCCGCCCGCCCCGTCGGCAGCGCCGTCACCGAGCTGCTGTTCGCCGCCCGTGGCGAGGACGCCCTGCTGCGCGGCCTCGCCTTCGAGGCGCTGCGCGTCGTCGGAGCCCCCGCCGAGCCCGACGTCCGCGCCGTCGTCGAGGAGCCGGCCCTCAGGCCGTACGCCCTGCTCTGGCTCGCCGAGCACGACGGGGTGGACCCGGAGGACGCGCACGAGGTGCTCACCCGGGAGGAGGCCACCTGGCTGTGGGTCGACACCGCCGCGGCCGTCGCCGACCACGGCGAGGCGCCGATGCTGGTGCGTCACCTGGAGTCCGCGCTGCAGCCGACCGTCCCCGCGCTGCTGAACGAGGTGCGCGCGGTCGGACACCCGCGCACCGTGCAGGTCCTGGTGGCGCTGGCCGCCGCGCATCCCGACCCGGCGCTGGCGAAGGCCGTCCGCCGGGCCGCCTTCCAGGTCCACACCGGGGGCAGCTGACCACCGGCCCTCCGGGCGGACCGGTCAGCGAGGCCGCCGGGGAAACCGTCAGCCTCAGCCCTGTATCTCGGGCGCGTAGGTGCCGAAGCTCCAGATGTTGCCCTCGGCGTCGCGGGCCATGTAGTCCCGGGAGCCGTAGTCCTGGTCCGTCGGGGGCATGAGGATCTCCACGCCGTGCTCCACGGCCCGCCGGTGGTGGGCGTCGACGTCGTCCACGACGACGTACACCCCCGCGGGGCCGGCGTCCTTCATCGCCGTGTCGAAGACACCGCCGCGGCCCTTCGAGCCCAGCATCACCACGCCGTTGCCCTGCGCCAGCTCGGCGTGGAGCACCGAGCCGTCCTCGCCCTCGTACACGGACAGCTCCGTGAACCCGAAGGCCTGCGTGAGCTGCCGGATCGCCGCCTTCGCGTCCCGGTACAGCACCGTCGGGCAGACGCTCGGACGCCCGCCGTTCATCCCTGCCACACCGATCACTCCCTTGTGACCCCTGCCGGACGGACCACTCGATTCCCGCCGGAAACGTCTTCACTCCCGCCGGACATGTCATCCACCGCCCAGTCTGGCAGCCCCCACTGACAACGCCCCTCGACCCGGAGCACGGGGAGATCGAACACCCGAACCGGGAAAACTGGTTGCAGGGCCCCGTTAGACTGGCCCCATGGCCATTCTCCTCGCGCATTAGACGGCGGGAACGTCCTCAGCCGCCCATCCCGCCTACGACCCCGCCCTGGAGTCTGTCCGTGATCTCCGCCTCCGGCATCGAGCTGCGCGCCGGTGCCCGCATCCTCATCGAGAACGCTTCCTTCCGTGTCGCCAAGGGCGACCGCATCGGCCTGGTCGGCCGCAACGGCGCCGGCAAGACCACGCTGACCAAGGTCCTCGCCGGCGAGGGCATCCCCGCCGGCGGCACCGTCACCCGCTCCGGCGAGGTCGGCTACCTCCCGCAGGACCCCCGCACCGGCGACCTCGACGTCCTCGCCCGCGACCGCATCCTCTCCGCGCGCGGCCTGGACGTCCTGATCCGCAAGATGCGCGAGAACGAACAGCGCATCGCCAACGGCCAGGGCGCCACCCGCGAGAAGGCCCTCAAGCAGTACGAGCGCCAGGAGACGGAGTTCCTCACCAAGGGCGGGTACGCCGCCGAGGCCGAGGCCGCCACGATCGCCGCCGCGCTCAACCTGCCCGACCGTGTCCTCGGCCAGCCCCTGCACACGCTCTCCGGCGGTCAGCGCCGCCGTGTGGAGCTGGCACGGATCCTGTTCTCCGACGCGGACACCCTGCTCCTCGACGAGCCGACGAACCACCTCGACGCCGACTCGATCATCTGGCTGCGGGACTACCTGAAGACCTACCGCGGCGGCTTCATCGTCATCTCCCACGACGTCGACCTGGTCGAGACGGTCGTCAACAAGGTGTTCTACCTGGACGCCAACCGCTCCCAGATCGACATCTACAACATGGGCTGGAAGCTCTACCAGCAGCAGCGCGAGGCCGACGAGAAGCGCCGCAAGCGCGAGCGCGCCAACGCCGAGAAGAAGGCCGCCGCCCTCAACGCGCAGGCCGACAAGATGCGCGCCAAGGCCACCAAGACGGTCGCCGCGCAGAACATGGCCCGCCGCGCCGACAAGCTGCTCTCCGGCCTGGAGGCGGTCCGCCAGTCCGACAAGGTCGCCAAGCTCCGCTTCCCGGAGCCCGCGCCCTGCGGCAAGACCCCGCTGATGGCCGAGGGCCTGTCGAAGTCGTACGGCTCCCTGGAGATCTTCACCGACGTCGACCTGGCCATCGACAAGGGGTCGAGGGTCGTCATCCTCGGTCTCAACGGCGCGGGCAAGACCACCCTGCTGCGCCTGCTCGGCGGGGTGGAGAACCCCGACACCGGACAGGTCGTCCCCGGCCACGGCCTCAAGCTCGGCTACTACGCCCAGGAGCACGAGACCCTCGACCCGGAGCGCACGGTCCTGGAGAACATGCGCTCCGCCGCCCCCGACATGGACCTGGTCGAGGTCCGCAAGGTGCTCGGCTCGTTCCTGTTCTCCGGCGACGACGTCGACAAGCCGGCGGGTGTCCTGTCCGGCGGTGAGAAGACCCGTCTGGCCCTGGCCACCCTGGTGGTCTCCTCGGCGAACGTGCTGCTGCTCGACGAGCCCACCAACAACCTCGACCCGGCCAGCCGCGAGGAGATCCTCGGCGCCCTGCGCACCTACAAGGGCGCGGTCGTCCTGGTCACCCACGACGAGGGCGCCGTCGAGGCGCTCCAGCCCGAGCGGATCATCCTGCTCCCCGACGGCGTCGAGGACCTGTGGGGCTCCGACTACGCGGATCTCGTCGCCCTGGCTTGATCGAAAGCGTGATCCACAGCGTATGGATCATTCGGCCCACTCGTGATCCATCATCTGTGTGAGATCTCCTCGTATCGAGGTGTGTCCTACATCCATTTCACGGCCGATCCCTTCGTCGACAAGGGATCGGCCGTCGCGCGTCCCTGACCTGGCACTTCGCGAATGGACCCGTTCGGCCGCACGAACACCACCCCCTGGAATGACAGGTTCCGATTGTGGGGACGCGCTCCTGTCGTCAAAACCATGTCGCACGGACCTTGCCGAATGGGTGGCCATCAGGGCCCAGAGGGGTGATCATGAGGGGACCAGAGCGCACTTCCCATGAGGAGGCACGGGTGGCCGAGACTCTGAAGAAGGGCAGCCGGGTGACCGGCGCCGCGCGCGACAAGCTCGCGGCAGACCTGAAGAAGAAGTACGACTCCGGTGCGAGCATCCGGGCACTGGCCGAGGAAACCGGCCGCTCGTATGGCTTCGTACACCGGATGCTCAGCGAGTCGGGCGTCACGCTCCGTGGGCGTGGCGGGGCGACGCGGGGCAAGAAGGCCGCCTCGTCCTGACCCGGGCGGCCCACCGGCTTCGATGGTGACCACCCGGTCGGTCTCCCTCCGGACCCTTAAGGGGCCCTGGAGGATCACGAGGTCGGCCGGGTGGTTACTGTGCAGTCACTTAGCAACGCTCCCAGCATCGCTCTGCTGACCGCACTCATCGGAGGCGCCCCATGGCTTCGCCCGACCAGGAACTCGCTCCCCTGCTCGACAAGGACGGCGTACGGCTCACCGTCGACGACGCGCTCGCCACGGTGACGCTGACCAACCCGGCCAAGCGCAACGCGCAGAGTCCCGCGATGTGGCGCGCGCTCGCCGAAGCCGGGCGTCGGTTGCCGGGCTCCGTCCGTGTGGTCGTGCTGCGCGGCGAGGGCAAGTCCTTCTCCGCCGGGCTCGACCGGCAGATGTTCACGCCCGAGGGGATCGAGGGCGAGCCGTCCTTCATCGATCTCGCGCGCAGTGGCGACGCCGAACTCGACGCCGCCATCGCCGGGTTCCAGGAGGGCTTCACCTGGTGGCGACGCAGCGACCTCGTGTCGATCGCCGCCGTCCAGGGCCACGCCATCGGCGCGGGCTTCCAGCTCGCTCTCGCCTGTGACCTGCGCGTCGTCGCCGACGACGTGCAGTTCGCCATGCGCGAGACCAGCCTCGGCCTCGTACCGGACCTCACCGGCACCCACCCCCTCGTCTCCCTGGTCGGCTACGGCCGCGCCGCCGAGATCTGCCTGACCGGCCGCTTCGTGCACGCGGAGGAAGCGGTGAGCACCGGGCTCGCCAACATCGCCGTACCCGCGACCGAGCTGGACGCGACGGTCCGTGAGCTGGCCGCGGCGATCCTGGCCGCCCCGCGGGACGCGGCCGTCGAGACCAAGGCGCTGCTGCGGGGCGCGGCAGACCGTACCTACGACGAGCAGCGCGCCGCCGAGCGAGCCGCCCAGGCCCGACGGCTGCGGGACCTGGCCGGCATCGGCGAGTGAGCGCTCAGCCCACCGCCGTCACCAGCACCGCCACCGTCGGCTGATCCCGCAACGCCGCCGCCACCGCACCACGGACCTCCCGGGCCACGTCCAGTGCCCGGCGGTCCGCGCTCACCGCGATCTCCACGCGCGCGTGGAGGCGCGGCAGGGCGGCGACGGCGGCGGCCGCGCCCTGCCGCTCCTCGACCCGCACCGCCCGCCCGAGCACATCGGTCAGCCCCGCGACCCCCGGCACGGACAGAGCCGCTTCGGCCGCACGCGCCTCGTCACCCTCGCGGGCCGCCTCGGACAACTGCGGCGGCCGCACCTTCTCCGGCTCGTCCCCGGGCTCCTCGTCCAGGAGAGCCGTCACCCGAAGATCCACCTGAGCCACCACCAGCCCGAGCCGCTCCGCCGCGGCCGTCGCCAGCACCGTACGCAGCCGGGACGCCGTCGCCGGCAGCGGCTGGGAGGCCGTCGCCGCGAAGTCCGCCGTCACCCGCAAGGGCCCCGGCGGCAGCCCACTCGGCGGAGGCGGTACGACGGCCTCCCCCGCGCCCTCCGGATCCGCCGGCGCGAGGCGCAGCGGTCCCAGGCGCACCCCCGGCACCTCCCGCACCGCCCGCCGCAGCACCCCCTCCGCCGCGTTCTCCGCGATCCACGCCCCGTCCCGCGGCCCGCCCAGGGGCAGCAGTCTGCCCAGGCCGAGCTGTTGCCGTACCGCAGTCGTCCACCGATCCGCCGTCATTCCTCCAGCGTGCCGCATTGCCGGAGCGCGGTTCGGGAACCGCGCTTACGGTGGTCGAAGGAGGACAATCGAAAAGGACATACGGCGATGAGTGAGACATCGGAGCAGAACCGGACGCAGGCCCCGGACAGCGGTACCGAGGCGGTACAGACCCGCAAGCCCACCAGGCGCGGAGGCGGAGCCCCGGCGTCCCGAGGGCGCACCACGATCGCCGACGGAGTCGTGGAGAAGATCGCCGGACTGGCGGCACGCGACGTCGACGGCGTCCACGCCATGGGAAGCGGCCTCAGCCGCACCTTCGGGGCCGTACGCGACCGGGTGCCCGGCGGCGCGAAGTCCGTGACGCGCGGCGTCAAGGCCGAGGTCGGCGAGGTGCAGACCGCGCTCGACCTGGAGATCGTGGTCGACTACGGGGTGTCGATCTCCGACCTCGCGCGAGACGTGCGCGAGAACGTCATCGCGGCCGTCGAGCGGATGACCGGTCTCGAGGTCGTCGAGGTCAACATCGCGGTGAGCGACGTCAAGCTGCCCGAGGAAGAGGAAGAGGAGCCGGAGAGCCGGCTCCAGTGACGGGTCGCCGACCGGGCGACCGGTGAGGGGAGTGCACGTTGAGCATGGCCGTGGTCGGCATGATCGCCGGCATGGCACTGGGCTTCGCCGGATACTTCGGCGGGTTCGGGGCCTTCGTACTGGTGGCGGCGCTGGGCGCCATCGGCTTCGTCGTCGGCCGGTTCCTGGAAGGGGACCTGGAACTCGGCGACTTCTTCCGCACACGCGAAGACCGCAGGCGGTGACGTAAGTGAGCGAGGGGAGCGACGCGCTCGGCGCCGGGTCCGCCGCCGTCCCGCCGGGGGAACGCGGCGCGACCCGGATCGCCGACCGGGTCGTCGTCAAGATCGCCGCCCAGGCCGCACGCGAGGCGGTCGGACGCCTGCCCTCCGAGGCCGCCCGCCCGCAGGCCACCGTCGTCGTCCACCCCCACTCCCGGCCCGGCGCGAGCGGCGGACGTCCCGTCGACGCGGCCCACATCCGTATCCATCTCGAACTCGACTACCCGACCGATCTCGGGCCGCGCTGTCACGCGGTGCGTCGTCATGTCACCGAGCGGGTAGGCGCGTTGGTGGGAATGGAGGTGCCGGAAGTCGCCGTCCAGGTCGAACGGCTGCACCTGACGGAGGCGCACGGCGCGGCACGCGGGAGGACGCGATGAGCGAGCCCCGGAGCTCCGAGGGCACCACGCAGCAACTGCCGGTCCTGGAAAAACCCACGGAGGAGGTGCCGGAGACCGACCCGGGCCCCGCCCCGGGCAGCGGCCGCTTCTGGTCCGCGCGCCGTGTCCCGGCGGGCATCGTCGCGCTCCTGCTCCTGGCCCTCGCCGGCGCCTTCCTCTACGACATCGCCGCCGTCCGCGCCCACCGGCCCGCCCTCCACGCCCGCTGGGAACTGGCCCGGCAACTCGCCGAACGGCCCCTGGACGACACCTGGGTGCTCGTCGGCGCGGGCGTCGCCCTCGCCCTCGGCCTGTGGCTGATCGTCCTCGCCGTCACCCCGGGCCTGCGCCGCGTCCTGCCCATGCGCCGCACCCAGCCCGACGTCCGCGCCGGACTCCACCGCGACGCCGCCGCGCTCGTCCTGCGCGACCGGGCCATGGAGGTCGCCGGCGTGCAGTCGGTGCGGGTGCGCACGAGGCGCCGCAGGGCCGACGTCCGCGCGGTCTCCCACTTCCGCGACCTGGACGACGTACGCGCCGACCTGGACACCGTGCTCGGTGACGCGGTCCGCGGCCTCGGCCTGGCCCGTCCGCCGGCGCTGTCGGTGCAGGTGCGCCGGCCCGGCAGGAAGGGGTGAGGGCGATGCTCAGGACCGTCAACCGGGTGGCACTGGGACTCGTGGGCCTCGTCCTGGTCGTCGTCGGCGGCTCGGTGCTGGCCGTCGGCCTGGGGGCCCCCGCGCCCTCCTGGTGGATCCACGACGGCCCCCACGACGTCCTGCTCAGCACCGCCGAACGCACCCACTGGCGGGACCGGACCTGGTGGTGGCCGGCCGTCCTCGCCGTCCTCACCGTCCTTGTGCTGCTCGCCCTGTGGTGGCTGGTCGCCGTCCTGCGGCGCCGCCGGCTCGGCGAGGTCCTCATCGACACCGGCGACGGCGCGGGCGCCCTGCTGCGCGGCCGCGCCCTGGAGGGCGTCCTGGCCGCCGACGCGGCCGGCCTGAACGGCGTCTCCCACGCCCACGCCCATCTGACGGGCCGCAGGGACGCCCCCCAGGCCCACGTACGTCTCCTCCTGGAGCCGCATGTGGACCCGGGGGACACCCTGGACCACCTGACGGCGGAGTCCCTGACCCACGCGAGGGAATCGGCGGCCCTGAAGGCGCTCCCGGCGGAAGTCCGCCTGAGGGCGGCCAAGCACCGTGCGGAGAGGGTCAGCTGAAGCCACCCGCGACCAGCGACGAGACGGTCAGAAACCGTGCCGCATCCCGCCGTCGACGGGAACCATGATCCCGGTCAGGTACGAAGCACCCGGCGACAGGAGGAAGGCGGCCGTCCGCCCGAACTCCTCCGGCGTCCCGTACCGCCGCAGCGGAATCCGCGCCTCGTTGGCGGCCCGAGTGGCCTTCGGGTCGGCCGACAACCCGTCCAGCTCGCGCACGCGATCCGTGTCGATCCGCGCCGGCAGCAACCCCACGACCCGAATCCCCCGCGGCCCCAACTCGTCCGCGAGCGACTTCGCGAACCCCGCGAGGCCGGGCCGCAGTCCGTTGGAGATCGTCAGCCCCGGAATCGGCTCGTGCACCGACCCCGACAGCACGAACCCGATGACACCCCCGGCCTCCAGCTCGGCGGCGGCCGCCCGCGCGAGCCGCACCGCGCCGAGGAACACCGACTCGAACGCCGTCTGCCACTGCTCGTCGCTGTTGTCGGCGACGAACCCCGGCGGCGGCCCGCCCACGCTGACGAGGATGCCGTCGAACCCCCCGAAGTGCTCGCGGGCGGCTGCGATCAGCCGTGCGGGCGTCTCGGGGTCGGCGTTGTCGACGCCGACGCCGACCGCGTTCGGCCCCAGCTCCTTCGCCGCGTCGGCGGCACGCTGGTCGTCCCGCCCCGTGACGACCACCTTCGCGCCGTCCGCGACCAGCTCGCGCGCGGCGGCGTTGCCGAGGCCGCGCGTGGCCCCGGTGACGACGTACACCCGGTCCTTCAGTCCAAGATCCATGGCCCCTATCCTGCCCCCTCGCCGTCGAACAGCGTGAGGGCGGTGTTGACCAGGCCGATGTGACTGAAGGCCTGGGGGAAGTTGCCGAGGTGGCGGCCGCCCACCGGGTCGTACTCCTCCGCGAGCAGGCCCACGTCGTTGGCCAGGTGGCAGAGCCGTTCGAACAGCTCCCGCGCCTCCTTCGTGCGGCCCGTCATGTGGAGCGCGTCGGCGAGCCAGAAGGAGCACGCCAGGAAGGTGCCCTCGTCGCCGGGCAGGCCGTCGACCGTGGTGCCGTCGGTGCTGTAACGGCGCACCAGGCCGCCGTGGCCGAGCTCCTCGCGGATCGCGTCGACGGTGCCGGTCACCCGGGGGTCGTCGGGCGGCAGGAAGCCGACGCGGGGGATCAGCAGCAGGGAGGCGTCCAGGTCGTGGGAGCCGTAGTACTGGGTGAAGGTGTTCCGCTCCGGGTCGTAGCCCTTCTCGCACACCTCCTGGTGCACCTCGTCGCGCAGTTTTCGCCAGCCCTCCAGGTCGCCGCGCAGCTCGGGGTACTGCTCCAGCGCGCGCACGGCCCGGTCGGCGGCCACCCACACCATCACCTTGGAGTGCACGAACTGGCGGCGTCCGCCGCGCACCTCCCACAGCCCCTCGTCCGGCTGCCGCCAGTTCTCGCTCAGCCACGTCATCAGCGCGCACTGCAGCGACCACATGTGCGGCTTGGGCGACATGCCCGCGGTGCGGGCCAGCGACAGGGAGTCCATGACCTCGCCGTAGACGTCCAGCTGGAGCTGGTTCACGGCCCCGTTGCCGATGCGTACGGGCTGGGATCCGGCGTAGCCGGACAGCCACGGCAGCTCGCACTCGGGCAGCCGGCGCTCGCCCGCGAGCCCGTACATGATCTGCAGGTCCGCCGGGCTGCCCGCGACGGCGCGCAGCAGCCAGTCGCGCCAGGCCTCGGCCTCCTCGTGGTAGCCGGCCGCCAGCAGGGCGCCGAGGGTGAGGGTGGAGTCGCGCAGCCAGCAGTAGCGGTAGTCCCAGTTGCGCACCCCGCCGAGCTCCTCGGGCAGGGAGGTGGTGAGCGCGGCGACGATGCCGCCGGTGGGCACGTAGGTCAGGGCCTTGAGCGTGATCAGGGAGCGCACGACGGCGTCCCGGTGGGGCCCGTCGTAGCGACACCGCGCCGACCAGCTCTGCCAGTCGTCGACGCTGTGCCGCAGCGCCTCGTACGGGTCGACGAGCGGTGGACGCGGGTGGTGCGAGGGGTGCCAGGTCAGCACGAAGGCGACCGACTCGCCCTCGCCGACGGTGAAGTCGGAGTGGGTGCGGAAGTCCTCGCCCCAGGTGCGCACCTCCGGTTCACTGCGCAGCCAGACCGCGTCCGGCCCGGCGATCGCCACCCGGTGGCCGTCGACCCGGCGCATCCACGGGATGACCCAGCCGTAGTCGAAGCGCAGCCGCAGCGTGCTGCGGACGGCGACCCGGCCGCGCAGGCCCTCCACGATGCGGACGACGTCGGGGGCGCGGTCGCGCTGCGGCATCAGGTCGGTGACGCGGATCGCGCCCTCGTCCGTCTCCCACTCGGTGTCCAGGACGAGGGTGTCGGGGCGGTAGGCGCGCCGTGTACAGGGGCCGTCGACGCCCTTGGGCGCGATGCGCCAGTGACCGTTCTCCTCGTCGCCGAGGAGGCGGGCGAAGCAGGCCGGGGAGTCGAAGCGGGGCAGGCACAGCCAGTCGACAGAGCCGTCCAGGCCGACCAGGGCGGCGGTCTGCTCGTCGCCGATGAGGGCGTAGTCCTCGATACGGGGGTGCACGGGGTGCGGGTTCCCGGCGGACACGGGGGGCAATCAGGGCTGCGGCCGGGGGAGTGACGCGTGGCTCACGGCGTCGCCGGTGCCGGAGAAGATCACGCCGGGGTCCGAGGGGGCCTGGTTGAGCACCCACAGCCCGATCAGCGTCGCCAGGGTGAAGACGACGGCGATCAGTACGGCCAGCACCAGCCGTCGCCGCCGTTCCCGGCGCAGCCATTCGCCGCGCGCCGTGCGATAGGCGTCGGGGGCCGCCCGCACGCCTCCGGCCAGCGCCTCCAGGGCCTCGCGCAGCTCCCGCTCCGTGCGGTCCGCACCGGTGTCACGCGACGGAGTCGCATCTCGATGCGTCATCGCCGGGCCTCCATCGCCTGGGTCAGGGCGGCCAGGCCGCGTGAGGTGTGGGTTTTGACGGAACCGCAGGAGATGCCCATCGCGGCGGCGATCTCGCCCTCCTTCAGCCCCAGCCAGTGTCGCAGCACCAGCGCCTCGCGCTGCCGCGCCGGCAACTGCTGGAGGGCGTCGATCAGCACCCGCTGGTCGTCACGGAGCAGCGCGGTGCTCTCGGCGGAGGCGACGGTCTCGTCCGGGAGTTCCGGCGGATTCTCCACGTGCTTGCGGGCGACCTGGAGGTGGCGTATCCGCATCCGGGTCAGATTGCAGACGGTGGAGCGCAGATACGCCTCCGCCGCCTCGACGTCCCGCAGCCGCCGCCACTTGCGGTAGATCTGGTAGTACGCCTCGGCCACCACGTTCTCCGGGTCGTCGGCGCCGAGCAGCACGGCGAGCCGCAGCATCGAGGAGTAGTGCAGCTCGAAGAGCCGGGCGACACCGGCCTCGCGTTCCAGCTCGGCCGGGTCGGTCACCACGGGAGCGAGAGCCTGCTGCTCGACGAACGGCTCGGGCACGGGAATCGGGTGTCTGCGTCTCACGGGTTGTTCGCTCCCGTCTCGGGGCGTCGCCTGACGGTCAGGCGGGACGGCAGGTCGGTCGCGTCGGCGCCACGCGGGACGCCGAAGGGTTCGAGGGCGGCGGTGCCGGTGACCGTGACGGCCAGATTGAGCAGCAGGGCCGCGAGCCCGGCGTAGACCGCCGGTGCTCCGGAACCCAGGGGCACGATGGACGAGAACCCCTCGCGCACCACCAGGAGGGTTCCGGCGACCATGCCCGTGGCCCACCCCGCCAGCAGCGCCCTCGGGTGCAGTCGCGCGGTGAACAGCCCGACGGCCACGGCCGGGAAGATCTGCAGGATCCACACCCCGCCCAGCAGCTGGAGATTGACGGCGTCCTGGTCGCGCAGCCCGAACACGAACGCCACCGCGCCCACCTTCGCGGTGAGCGACACGGCCTTCGCGATGCGCACCTGCCGCTTGGGCGTGGCCGTCGGATGGACGTACTCGACGTACACGTTGCGGACGAAGCTCGTCGCCGCGGCGATCGACATCACGGCCGCCGGGACCAGCGCGCCCAGGGTGATCGCGGCGAACACCAGCCCGGCCAGCGGCGCCGGCATCAGCCGGTCGACCAGCATGGGCACGGCGGCCTCGGCACCGCCCCTGGGGGCCTCCACACCGGTCGCGAGGGCGGCGATGCCGAGGAAGCCGAACAGGGCGAGCAGGCCCGTCCACGCGGGCAGTGCCACGGAGACCTTGCGCAGCGTCCGCGGCCCGTCCGCGGCGAACCCGGCGGTGAGCACGTGCGGGTACATCAGCAGGGCCAGCGCCGAGCCGAGGGCCAGCGTGGCGTACGCGGGCTGCTGGTCGGGGGAGAGCAGCAGCGGGGAGTGGGCGAGGTCCGTTCCGCCGAGGCGCCGGGCCGCGCCCTCGAAGACCGGACCGGGCCCGCCGAGCCGCTGAAGGACCAGCCAGCACACGGCGGTGAGCGAGACGAACACCGCCACCGCCTTCAGCGCGGAGATCACCGTGGGCGCGCGCAGCCCGTGCCGGTACGTGGCCACCGCGAGCCCCGCGAACAGCGCGACCATCACCAGGTCCCCGGCCGGACCGCGCGGAGAGACCCCGCCCGCGGTCAGCACCGCCTGTATACCGAGCAGTTGCAGCGCCAGATACGGCATGGTGGCGAGGATCCCGGTCAGCGCGACCACCAGGGCCAGCGGCGGCGACCCGTACCGTCCGCGCACGAAGTCGGCGGCCGTGACGTAGCCGTGCCGGCGGGCCACGCTCCACAGACGGCTCAGCAGGACGAAGGCGAGCGGCCAGACGATCACCGTGTACGGCACCGCGAAGAACGCGGGCGCGCCGTTGCCGTACGCCAGCCCCGGCACGGCGGTGAAGGTGTACGCGGTGAAGATCGTGCCGCCGAGCAGCAGCCACGTCCACACCGGGCCCAGGCTGCGGTCGGCGAGCGCCCAGCCCTCGAGGGACGGCAGCCGGTCGCTGGGGCGCAGGCGCCGTGCCGTGACGGCGAGCAGCGACGCCGCGCCGATCACGGCGAGGAACGTCGCGGTCATGGCGCCGTTGGCCATGGGTCACCGTCCTTGGTGTGCCTGTGCCCTCAACGCATTGGTTGCGCGGGCGACCGATTCGGTTGACGGAAAACCGGCGGGAAATCCCCGGAAACGGGAAACGCGCTGTCATCCGGTTCCGGCGGGGTGGGCAACTCTTGCACAGACCGACAGCGGACGGGAGCCCACGGGCGTTGTCACCGCTGGTGGGCGCGCTCTGCCGGGCGGCTGGAGCACTGTGGCGCGCGGCGGGCTCTCCGGAGCGGCAGGAACACTGTGGCGCGCGGCGGGCTCTCCGGAGCGGCTGGAGCACTGTCGTGCGCGGCGCGCTCTCCGGCCTCCACCCCCTGGTCTCCTCCGGGACCACCCCGCAGGGACCGCCCGTCGGCCGCGGCGTCCGGTGGGTGCTCGCCCGTGCTCTGAAGTGACGCGGGGCGTGCGAGTGGCGCCCGGCCGGGGCCCCTCCCGCTGCGCGGTGTGCGTCCGGAGCCCGCTACACCGTCGCCGGCTCCGCCTGCTCCGTCTCCTCCCGCGCCTTCTCCGTGCGGTCGCGCAGCTCACGCCGGACCAGGATCACCCAGCCGACGGGCACGCCGGCGGAGAACAGCCACCACTGGATGGCGTACGCGTAGTTCAGCGCGGCGTTCTCGTCGCCGGGCTTACCGAGCAGCTCAGGGGTGTCGCCCTTGGGCTCGGGAGCGCTCTGTGCGATGTACCCGCCGAGGACCTGGGCGCCGAGGCGCCGTGCCTCCTGCTCGCTGTTGATCAGCATGATCTGCCGGTCCGGCAGGCCCTTGAGGTCCTTGATGCCGCTCGCCTCGGTCGTCTCGTCGGGCATCAGCCGCCCGGTGACGGTGATCCGGCCGCCGGGCGGTGCGGGGATCTTGGGGAACGCGGTCTGGCTCGGACCGTCGGCGGGGATCCAGCCGCGGTTGACGAGCAGCACCTTGCCGTCCGTCAGGACGAAGGGGGTGAGGACGTGGAAGCCGACCTCCTCGTCGGCGTTGACGCGCCGCCGGACGACGACTTCCCGCTCGGTGTCGAAGTGACCCTCGGCGGTCACCGTGCGATACCGCTCGTCGGTGGTGACGGTGTGTCCCGGCGAGGTCAGCTTCTCCGCGGGCACCGGCTTCGCGGTGAGCGCGTCGGAGACCAGCTGGTTCCGGGCGGAGCGCTCCTCGTAGCGGTGCATCTGCCAGATGCCCAGCCTGATCATCGTGGGGATGAGGAGGAGGGCGACCAGCGTGATGATCACCCACTGCCGGGACAACAGGAAGCGGTACACCCCACGACCGTACATCTCGGACCGTGGGGTGCTTCCGGCAGGGTGCGCTCAGACGCGGTCGACGATGCCCACCTTCCCCTCCGCCCGCGCGCAGTGGGCGCCGCAGTACCAGTGGCCCTCGACCTCGACGCCCTGGCCGATGATCTGCACACGACAGTGCTCGCAGATGGGGGCCATACGGTGGATCGCGCAGGAGAAGCAGTCGAAGACGTGGACCGCGCCCTGGGCGTGCACCTCGAAGGTCATTCCGTAGTTGTTGCCGCACACTTCACATGTCGCCATGCGCCACAGGGTGAGCGGTCGCCGGGGCGCGGGCGAGCGGGCGACGGGCGAGTCGCGTGCCAATCACCCGTACGTACGGGTCACCCGTCGGCGGGCTCCACATCGCGCAGCAACTGCCCGAACGCCGCCTCGTCGACCACCGGCGTCCCGAACTGCCGGGCCTTGACCACCTTCGACGTGCCCGCATCGGGGTCGTTCGTGACCAGCAGGCTGGTCAGCCGCGACAGACTCGTCGCCACATGCAGCCCCGCCTCGGCCGCACGGTCCTCCAGCAGTTCGCGGTCGACCGACGTGTCACCCGAGAAGGCCACCCGCATGCCCTGCTTGAGCCTTTTGCCCTCTTCGTACCGACCTGGGTTGGGATAGGGGCACGCGGGCCTTTTGCGGGACGGGCGCCAGCTGCTCGGCCGGTAGCCACCGGGGCCGCCTGCCTGCTGCCCGATGCGGGGCACGGGCCGGTCCTGCCACTCCGTCAGCGGCCGGCACTCCTGCAGCGGCAGCCGCACACCGCCCGCCGCCGCGGCCCGCAGGCTCGGCCGGAACGCCTCCGCCAGCACGCGCGCGTCGTCCAGCGCGTGGTGCGCGCGCCGCTGGACGACACCGAAGTGGGTCGCCAGCGACTCCAGCTTGTGGTTGGGCAGCGGCAGCGCCAGCTCCTTGGCGAGCGCGATCGTGCACAGCCGCTGCTTCACCGGGGCCTCGCGCTCCGCGCGCGCGTACTCCCGCGCGATCATCTGCCAGTCGAAGACCGCGTTGTGCGCGACCAGCACCCGGCCCGCGAGCCGGGCCGCGAACTCCTCGGCCACCTCGGGGAAGAGGGGCGCGCCCTCCAACGCCTCGCTGGTCAGACCGTGGATCCACACCGGGCCCGGGTCGCGCTCCGGATTGACCAGCGTGTACCAGTGGTCCTCGACCTCACCGCGCGCGTCCAGCCGGTAGACGGCGGCGGAGACGATCCGGTCGTCGCGGGCCAGGCCGGTGGTCTCCACGTCAACGACCGCGTATCCCTGGGGATACGCGGCCGGCCACTCCGTGGGGGAGGACACTGTGGTCGTGCGGTCTTCGAGCATGGTCCCTGAGGATACGGGCCGCCACTGACACCCCGTGCACAAGTCCCGGTACGGCACCGGGCGCGGCCACACGCGCGTGCGGGACGAAGGCGGACGGAACGCGCTCCGGACGCACGGGAGTTCGGCCGGGACGCCCGACCGGTGGGCCGGCAGTCGAGGCGCACGGGGCGCCCGGCCGGGATGCCGTCAGCCCAGCGCGGCCACCAGGTCCCCGGCCGCCAGCGGCCTCAGACCGCAGCCGTCGACCGGGCCGGGCAGCAGCCGGTACACCTCCCCGGTCGCGCGCTCCGGCGCCACGCCCCCGTGCACCAGCGCGAGCAACACGTGCTTCTTGGCGGCGGCTTCGGCGGCGAGCTCGTCGACGGAGCCGCCGCCCGGCACGCCGTCCGGCCGCTCCCGCCGCTCGGGCGCCTCCAGCGCACGCACGCGTGCCGCGAACGCCGTGTCGGTCTCGCCGTCCCGCCGGAGGTAGTGCCACAGCTCGTCTCGGTCGCCCGGCAGCGGCGCGCGCCGTACCACCGCGACCTCGTCCGCGCGCGCGGCGGCATGCCACACCGTCAGGTCCCACAGCGTCGTCCGGCCGGAGGCGAAGTACTGGTACAGGTCACGGCCGGCGCGGCCCAGGTCGGCGGCGTGCCGGTACACGTTGTGGTAGCCCTCGGCGGCCGACAGGTGCAGGTCCGTCCACAGGAACGTGCGGTCGCGCAGGTCGACCAGGAGCGGGACGTGGACGCGGGAATCGCCGACCAGGTCGTAGCGCTGGCGCACGGTACGCGGGTCGTACGACGCGTCGCGGGCCTCCTCGGCGGCCGAGGGGAGGGTCATGAAGCCCGCGAAGGCGTCCAGGAGCCGTTCGAAGGGGATGTCGTTGAAGCTGAAGACGACGGGCAGCGCGTACCGCACGCCGCGGCTGCCGAGCGAGGTGAGGTCCAGGTCGACGTACTCGGTGGCACCGTCCGGCGCGGGGGCCGACGTCAGGTCGCCGGAGTGCACCGCCCACCGCTCGCCGTACACCAGGTTGGTGTAGTCGCACAGGCCGGCGAACTCCCAGTTCTCGTCGTACAGCGCCACCGACAGGTCGAGGTCGACACGGGTCTTCGCGGGCTCCGTCCAGTGCAGGAACAGCCGCATGACCTCGCCGTCGGGCAGCGGCTGCGTGCTGCCGCGCGGCACGGAGACCAGGGCCTTGGTGTCGGCGCGCTCGGTGGCCGGCACGGCGAGACCGGTGAGCGCCGAGTCCAGCACGGCCAGGTCGACACGCGGGGCGGCGGACAGCCGGCGCACCGCCTCGGCCTCCAGCAGCGCGCACACCTCGCCGGTCACGGCGGGCGACAGCGGGGCGCGGGTGTCGTCGAGGGTGTACGCGTGCGTGACCCGGCCACGTGGGAAGAACACCCGCCGCTCGGTGGGCAGGTGACGGATCCTCAGCCGCCCGAGCGCGGCCAGCAGCGGCGCCGGACCCGCCTGTGGCAGGGCCCGCCGCAGCACGTCCGCGAAGTCCTCCGGCAGGGCGTCGAGTTCGCGCAGCCGCAGCAGGTGGTCGAGGCGGCGCAGCAGCTCCCCGGGCCGCCGGGCCAGCAACGCGAGGGCGCCCGCGGTGTCCTTCTCGCCCAGCGCCTGCTCGACGCGTGCACTGAAGGTGACGGCACGGAGCCGGGCGCCGTCGACACGGACGGCGTCGGGATACGCGGCGGCGGTGCGAAGCAGGACTTCGCCAAGGGTGGTGCCAGGCGTGTTCACGGGCTGGGAGAGGGGCTCGCCGCCCCCGTCGCCCGGGACACCGGTGCCGTGCGGCGGCGTCCCGTCGGCCTCGGCGTTCGAGGTGGCGGTGCCGTGGGTGTTCGCGGGGTGGGGGAGGGGCTCGGTGAGCGCGGCGCCCGGGATGCCGGTGGCGTGCGGCGGCGTCCCGTCGGCCCGGGCGGCCGAGGCAGCGGTGCCGTGGGTGTTCGCGGGGTGGGGGAGGGGCTCGCCGGCCCCGTCGCCCGGGACACCGGTGGCGTGCGGCGGCGTCCCGTCGGCCCGGGCGGCCGAGGCAGCGGTGCCGTGGGTGTTCGCGGGGTGGGGGAGGGGCTCGGTGAGCGCGGCGCCCGGGATGCCGGTGGCGTGCGGCGGCGTCCCGTCGGCCCGGGCGGCCGAGGTGGCGGTGTCGCGCGGCCGGGTGTCACCCGGGGTGCCCGCGGGCCCCGGCGCCCCCGCCCCCGACACGTCCGTCCCCCGCAGCACGGCGAACGCCATCGCGGCCTTCGGATGGCGGGCGTGCTGCTCGTACGGGTGGAGAATCTCCGCGGCCCGCTTCCACAGGACCGGATGCCGCAGCACGTCCTCCACCAGCGAGGGCGCCGACAGTCCGTCGAGCAGGCCGAGCAGCCGGCGGCGCAGCCCGCGCGGCACCGACCGCAGCCGCGGCGGCTCGATCAGATCGGCCTCGCCCCCCGACCACACGCACAGCAGCCGCAACACGTCGGTCGCGGTCGTCAGATGCCGGTCGAGCAACTCCAGGGCGTCCGCGCGCCGTTCGCGCACACGCAGCATCCGCCCCAGCACCAGCGCCTTGGTCTCCCGCACCGGAATCTCCTCCGGGAACCACTCGACCCCCGCCGGCGCGTGCGCCAGCAGCACCGCCAGGTCCTCCCGGTCCCGCGGCGGCAGCGGCGTACGACGGGCCAGCAGCGTCCGCAGCGCCGTCACGGCGTCGGCGCGCGCGTCCAACCCGAGCGCGAGCACCCTCAGCGGGCCGACGGACACCTCGCGCGCGTGCCGCGGCGGAGCCGGCTTCAAGAAGGGGTCGGCGGGGTCGATACGGCGATGACAGATCGGGCAGCCCGAGTAGTCCGCGCCGTCCCAGCACTCCCGGCACACCAGATGCGCGCACGGCGACACCGGGTGCACGCCGCCGACCGTGCCGCACAGCACGCACGGCTGCTTCGGCCACTGCAGCAGCAGCGTGAAGACCCGGTCGATCCACAGCTGGAAGGTGTCGTCCGGCACGGAGGCCGGGAAGCTGCGGAACAGCGGCATGTGCGTACGGTCGGCGCCCAGTTCGGCGTCGATGTGCGCGATCATCTGCCGCCCCGCGTCGGCCAGCCCGGCGGGCCCCAGCCACGCCAGCGCCGCCCGCAACTGCGCGTTCGGTGCGAATCCCCGTTCCAGCAGCTCGGCTTCGAGCGCGACGAGCCCCTCGTCCGTCGACGGGTCACCCGGCCGCGGCCCGGCCTGGTCGACGTAGACGGTACGGAGACGGCGGAGCAGCACGGACGCGAGTACGGACAAGCGGAATCCCCCGGAACGCGTGGAAGGTACCCGGACTCGTCGTGCGAGTCGGGGCGAGAGGTCGGTCTGAAACGGGGGCGGAGAGTGGGCGCGCTACGGATTCGTCGGAAGAAGAGAAGGAAGCACGCGGCGGAGCCGCCCCCGTTGGGGTGACTTTAGGCCGGGCGGAGAAAGGGGCGCCACTGATTTGTCGGGGGAAGGCGCGCCACTGACGCATGCGGTGCGCTCACGTGCGCGGGCGCGGTGCCGCTCACGTGCGCGGGCGAGGCCTCCGCTTGGCGGAGATCGCCAAGAAGCAAGCGCGTACCCCCGGTAATACTTGTGGGTAACAACGTCTAGCCGCGGCCCACCAGCGGTTCTACGGTGCCCCCATGCCGAACCTGCCCGATGTCGTGCTGTGGTCGATACCCGCCTTCGTGCTGCTCACCGTGGTCGAGATGATCAGCGTCCGTCTCCATCCCGACGAGGACGCGGCCGGCTACGAGGCCAAGGACGCGGCCACGAGCATCGGCATGGGGCTCGGGAGCCTGGTCTTCGACCTGCTCTGGAAGATCCCGATCGTCGCGATCTACACCGCGCTCCACGAACTGACCCCGCTGCGCGTCCCCGTCCTGTGGTGGACGATCCCGCTGATGCTGCTCGCGCAGGACTTCTTCTACTACTGGTCCCACCGAGGCCACCACGTCGTCCGCATCCTGTGGGCCTGCCACGTCGTCCACCACTCCAGCGAGAAGTTCAACCTCACCACCGCGCTGCGCCAGCCCTGGACGTCCTTGACCGTCTGGCCGTTCTACGTCCCGCTGGTCGCCGCCGGCGTGCACCCGGCCGCCCTCGCCTTCTGCTCCTCGGCGAACCTCGTCTACCAGTTCTGGATCCACACCGAGCGCATCGACAGGATGCCCCGCTGGTTCGAGTTCGTCTTCAACACGCCCTCCCACCACCGCGTCCACCACGCCTCCCAGGGCGGCTACCTGGACCGCAACTTCGGCGGCATCCTCATCGTCTGGGACCGGCTCTTCGGATCCTTCGTGCCGGAGGTCGAACGGCCTGTCTACGGGCTGACGAAGAACATCAACACGTACAACCCCGTGAAGGTGGCCACCCATGAGTACGTCGCCATCGCCAAGGACCTGAAGACGGCGCGCAGTTGGCGCGAGCGGGCCGGGCGTGTGTTCCGCGGACCGGGCTGGCAGCCGACGCCCGTCACCGCCCCCGCCGGCACGTCCACGCCGGTCGAGGAGACCACGGCAGCGTGACCCGTCCCCGCCGCCCCCGCCTGCCCGGCCTCCTCCTCGTCGCCCTCGCCGTCGCCACCGCCGTCGACCTGCTGAGCCTCGTGGCCGGCTTCACCCCCGGCCACCTGGCGGCCAAGCCCCTCCTGATGCCGCTCCTGGCCGCCTGGGCCGCAGTACGGGGCGCACCCCGGCCGCTCGTCGCCGCCCTCCTGTGCGGCTGGGGCGGCGACGTCCTGCTCCTGTCCGACGCCGACCCCGCCTTCCTCGCCGGCATGGCCTCCTTCGCCGTCGGCCACGTCTGCTACCTCGCCCTCTTCCACCGCAACGGCCCACCCCGCGCGCGTGCCGCCCTCCTCGCCCCGGGCTACGCCGCCGCTCTGATCGCCACCGTCGCCCTCCTGTGGCCGGATCTCCCGGCGGACCTCCGCATCCCCGTCGCCTGCTACAGCACCCTCCTCACGGCCATGGCGTACACCGCCGCCACCCGCCTCGGCCTCGTCGCGGGTCTCGGCGGCGCGCTGTTCCTCCTCTCCGACACCCTCATCGCGACCGGCGTCGCCGACTGGCCGCGGCCCCCGCGCCCCGACTTCTGGATCATGCTCACGTACGTCGCCGCGCAGTTCCTGCTGGCCCGGGGCGCCCTCGACACCCGGCCGGCGCCGGTGACGTCGTACGGGGCGATGCGTTCGACCGCCCCCTGAGCCCACCGGCAACGGCTCAGCCCGCCCACCGCGCCGGATCCGCCCCCCACGGCCCCGGCGGCCGTGCCCAGTCGGCCGGGCCGCCGTCGAAGGACACCGGCGGCAGCGCGTACCGCAGTCGGCCGATGCCGCCGACGGCCTCGGTGAGCCATGCCCGCGGGCTGTCGTAGGCGGCGCCGGCCGCCCCCACGTCCGGCCGGACCCCGCCCGTCAGCCACGCCGCCGTCCGCGCCAGTGCCACCCGCACCACCCGGCCGTGGCCCTCGGACGACTGCTCGGTGAGGGCCCGCAGGATCGCCGCCGCCAGGAGGTACCCCGTGCCGTGGTCGAGGGCCTGGGCGGGCAGGGCGCCGGGTCGTTCGGCCGTTCCCTCGATCGCCGCGATGCCGGTCGCGACCTGGACGAGGCTGTCGAAGCCGCGCCGCCCGCCCCACGGGCCGTACGCACCCCACGCCGACAACTGCGCGACGACCAGCCCGGGCCGGCGTTCGGCCAGCGCCTCCGGGGAGAGGCCGAACCGGTCCAGGGCGCCCGGCCGGTAGCCGGTGACGACGACGTCCGCCTCGGCGAGCAACTCCTCGAACGTCCGCCGGTCGGTGGCGAGGTCCAGGGTCGCCGACCGTTTCCCGAAGCCCGTGTCGGCGTGCTGGTCGGGGAGTTCGGGGAGGTGGGGGTCGTCGACGCGCAGGACGTCCGCGCCCAGCAGGGCCAGGGTGCGGGTGGCGATCGGGCCGGCGATGACCCGCGTCAGGTCCAGGACGCGCAGTCCGGCGGCGGGCAGCAGGGGAGTGCCGTCGAGCGGCGGCAGCACGCGCGCGCGTGCCGTGTCCGGACGCCCGCGTTCCACGAGCGGCCGCCGGGCGATCTCCGCCGCCTGCTCGTGCGCCGCCCACTCCTCGGGCGTGCGCAGCGCGACCGCCAGGCCTCCCGCCGCGTACACCGCCTCCTCCACCTCGAGGGCGGACCGCTCCCCGAGTGCCGCCTCGACGGCCGCGGGGTCCTCCTCCGCCAGACCCAGCGCCCGGAGCAACCGCTCCCGGTGGTGCGGATAGTTGGCGTGCGTGCGCACCCACCCGTCGGCCGTCCGCCAGAACCGCGACAGCGGCGCGAAGGTGACGGGCGCCCGCCCGTCGATCAGCAGATGGCGCTCACTCACGAACGCCGTGGCCACCGCCCCGTCGTCCACCCGCACCCGGGGCACCTCCGCGAGCCCGGCCCGCCGCGCCCCCAACTCGGCCCCGGCCAGCGCGCACACCCCGACGCAGGCCCGCGCCAACTCCCGTACCGGAAGCCGTGCCGTCAGAGCACCCTCCCGCACGACGGTCGACACGCGCGCGAGGAGCGCGGGATCGCCGCCCAGCTCCGACCAGGCGAACTCGATGTCAGTCATGACGGCACTATGCACGATCCGATCGGGCCAACTCGTGAGATCACGAACGACCTTTGAGGACCGGACCGGCGCTGCGGGCCGGAGCGACGCGTGAGGGCCGGGCGGAATCCCCGCCCGGCCCTCACCGACTCGACTTCTGGCTCGGCTACTTCACCGCACGCAACGCGTTCACGACACCGAAGCCGAAGAACCCGTTGAGCCGCTTGCCGCCCACGCACGTGGCGTCCACCACGCCGTCACCGTTGCCGTCGTACGGCTCGGCCGGGCAACCCGGGTTGTCCGCCTGCGCCTTGAGCAGCGCCTGCAGCATCGCCGGGGACGCGTACGGGTACTTCGACTTCAGCAGCGCGGCCACACCGGCGACGTGCGGGGACGCCATCGAGGTGCCCTGCAGGTAGCCGTACGCGTTGTTCGGCATCGTCGACAGGATGCGGCCGTTGGCCGACGGCGTGTCCGGGATCTGGTAGCGGTCGCCGCCCGGAGCGGCGACGTCGGTGACGCCGTAGCCGTAGCTGGAGTAGTACGACTTGGCGCCCTTGACGCCCGTCGCGCTCACCGTGACGACGCCCGGCAGCTGGGTCGGCACGTCGAGGCAGGTGTGCGGGTCGACCGTCCGGGTCACCGGCGTGGAGTCGTCGGGGCTGCTGGTGTCGACGATCGAGTCGGCGTCCAGGTCGTGGTTGGAGTTGCCCGCCGAGGCGATGTTCAGCGTGCCCTTCTTCTGGGCGTACAGCTGCGCCCGGTTGACCGCGTCGACGATCGCCTTCTGGTCGGGGTCGTCCTTGCAGTTGTACAGCCACGGGTCGACGTAGTAGCTGTTGTTCGTGATCTCGACGCCGTGGTCGGCGGCGAACACGAAGGCGCAGACGACGTTCTCCGGGTAGAAGAGGCCGTCCTTGGGGTCGCTCACCTTGATGCCGGCGACCTTCACGCCGGGCGCGACACCGGCCACACCGATGCCGTTGCGGGCCGCCGCGATCTCACCGGCGACATGCGTGCCGTGGTAGTCCTCCGTGGGGTTGTACGGGCGCCAGGCGCCCTCGCTGGTGTCCGGGACGCCGCCGACGCAGTTGGCCGACTGGGACGCGGAGAAGTTCGGGGCGAGGTCCGGGTGGGTGTCGTCGACGCCGGTGTCGATCACGGCGACCGTCACCTTCTTGCTGCCCGGGTTGATCTCGGCGGCCTTGTCGGCGCCGATGGCGCGCAGGTCCCACTGGTCGGCCTCGAGCGGCTCGCTCTCACCGGCCGCGGCCGACGCGCTCGCCGTCTTCGCGGCCTGCGCCTTCGACAGCAGCTGCACCGCGCCCTCGTCGGTGGTCCCCGCGGGGCTCAGCGGCGCGGTACGGGTCGCACCCGCCGACTGCACCCCGCGCACCGCGCGTATCGTCGGGCCGAAGTCGGGGTTCGCCGAGTGCACGACGAGCACACCGATCTTCTCGTACGCCACGGTGACGGTGCCGCCGGCCGCGGCGATCGCCTTCTTCACCGACGCGATCGTGCGGTGGTCCACCTTCGTGTTGACGACGTACGCCAGGGTGCCCGCGTCCGCCGCCTGGGAGGCGGGGGCCGTAACAGGGGCCGCGGAGGCCGCCGTCGGCAGGAAGCCGAGGGAGGCGGTCAGCGACAGCACGACGGGCACCGCGAGGGCGAGGCGGCGTCTGGAAGGCAGATGAGCCATGGGGTCTCCACATCATCCGGAAACGGGACCGGCCCGGAACGCGGGTCGCGCCTGGGCAGGTACATGACGGGGTGGTGCAGGCCCGAAGCTATCTTCCTGACTCGCCGGCCAGCAATGACCTACGGCGATGACTTCCGAAGCAACCGGTCATGACCGCCGAAAAGGAACCCGGCGAACGACTTTCGAAAGAACCCGATCGAGTTGAACCGGCCATCGCGCGCCGCCGTGACCTTGTGCAGGGAGCCCGAGGACGATCGAGCCCCTTGCACACCCGCCATCCGCAACGCGAGGAGACTCCGTGGCCACCGAGACACCGCCCCCCTCGAAAACCCAAGCCCAACTCCCCTCCACCGAGGAGTTCGTCGCGGTGCAGGAGAGCGCGGAGTTCGGTGAACTGCGCCGCTCCTACCGCAACTTCGCCTTTCCGCTGACCGTGGCCTTCATCGCCTGGTACCTGCTGTACGTCCTGCTGTCGAACTACGCGGGCGACTTCATGGGCACCAAGCTGTTCGGCAACATCAACGTCGCGTTCGTCCTCGGCGTCGCCCAGTTCGTCACCACGTTCCTCATCGCCTGGTGGTACGCGCGGCACGCCGCCGCGAAGCTCGACCCCAAGGCGGACGCCATCAAGTCCCGGATGGAGGGCGGCGCATGAGCCCCGCACAGCACACCTTCCTGGCCGCCAACGAGGCCAGCGAACACCGGCCGCTGATCATCACCCTGTTCGCGCTGTTCGTCGTCGCGACCCTCGTCATCACCATCTGGGCGGGCCGCCAGACCAAGGACGCCGCCGACTTCTACGCCGGCGGCCGCCAGTTCAGCGCCTTCCAGAACGGCCTCGCGGTCTCCGGCGACTACATGTCGGCCGCGTCCTTCCTCGGCATCGCCGGCGCCATCGCCCTCTTCGGCTACGACGGCTTCCTCTACTCCATCGGCTTCCTGGTCGCCTGGCTGGTGGCGCTGCTCCTGGTGGCCGAGCCGCTGCGGAACTCCGGCCGCTACACCATGGGCGACGTCCTGGCGTACCGCATGCGCCAGCGCCCGGTCCGCACCGCGGCCGGCACCTCCACCATCGTCGTCTCGATCTTCTACCTGCTGGCCCAGATGGCGGGCGCCGGCGTCCTCGTCTCCCTGCTGCTCGGCATCACCTCCGACGCCGGCAAGATCCTGATCGTCGCGCTCGTCGGCCTCCTGATGATCGTGTACGTCTCCATCGGCGGCATGAAGGGCACCACTTGGGTCCAGATGGTCAAGGCCGTGCTGCTCATCGGCGGCACCATCCTGATCACCTTCCTGGTGCTGCTGAAGTTCAACTTCAACATCTCCGACCTGCTCGGCAAGGCCGCCGACAACAGCGGCAAGGGCGCCGCCTTCCTGGAGCCCGGCCTCCAGTACGGCGCCACCGGCACCTCCAAGCTGGACTTCATCTCCCTGGGCATCGCCCTGGTGCTCGGCACCGCCGGCCTGCCGCACATCCTGATCCGCTTCTACACGGTCCCCAACGCCAAGGCCGCCCGGAAGTCGGTGAACTGGGCGATCGGCATCATCGGCGGCTTCTACCTGATGACCATCGCGCTCGGCTTCGGCGCCGCCGCCCTGATCTCCCAGGACGAGATCATCGCGTCCAACCCGTCCGGCAACACGGCGGCCCCGCTGCTCGCCCTCCACCTGGGCGGCGTCGACTCGGCCTGGGGCGCGATCCTGCTCGCCACGATCTCGGCGGTGGCCTTCGCGACGATCCTCGCCGTCGTCGCCGGCCTCACCCTCGCCTCCTCGTCGTCCTTCGCCCACGACATCTACGCCAACGTCATCCGCAAGGGGAAGGCCACCGGCGCGGAGGAGGTCCGCGCGGCCCGCTGGGCGACCGTCTTCATCGGCATCGTCTCCATCGGCCTCGGCGCCCTCGCCCGCGACCTCAACGTGGCCGGCCTGGTCGCGCTGGCCTTCGCGGTCGCCGCCTCCGCCAACCTGCCGACCATCCTCTACAGCCTCTTCTGGAAGCGGTTCACCACCCAGGGCGCCCTGTGGTCGATCTACGGCGGCCTGATCGTCGCCGTCGGCCTCGTGCTGTTCTCGCCCGTGGTCTCCGGCGACCCCAAGGCGATGTTCCCCGACGCCGACTTCGCCTGGTTCCCGCTGAAGAACCCCGGCATCATCTCCATCCCGTTCGGCTTCCTGATGGGCTTCCTCGGCACCGTCCTGTCGAAGGAGGAGCCGGACACCGGCAAGTACGCGGAGCTGGAGGTCCGGTCCCTGACCGGCACCGGCGCCCACTGAGCGACACCCCTCGAGCGGCCGCGTCGTAGGCCACCTGTACGTCCCTACGACGCGGCCGCGTCCTGCCTCGTGGGATCCGGCCTGTGGCGATGTCAGTGCCGTCACGTAGGCTCGCAGAGGACGGAACACATGCGATCCGCTGACGAGGGAGGGGGCCCACGTGCTCATCGACACCTACGGCCGAGTGGCCACCGACCTGAGGGTCTCGCTGACCGACCGCTGCAACCTGCGCTGCACGTACTGCATGCCCGAGGAGGGCCTGCAGTGGCTGGCCAAGCCCGACCTCCTCACGGACGACGAGATCGTCCGCCTGATCGACATCGCGGTCACCTCCCTCGGCATCGAAGAGGTCCGCTTCACCGGCGGCGAGCCCCTGCTGCGTCCCGGCCTCGTCGGCATCGTCGAGCGGGTCGCCGCCCTCACCCCGCGCCCCCAGATGTCGCTGACCACCAACGGCATCGGCCTCAAGCGCACGGCGACGGCCCTGAAGGCCGCCGGCCTGGACCGGGTCAACGTCTCCCTCGACACGCTCCGCCCGGACGTCTTCAAGGCCCTGACCCGCCGCGACCGCCACAAGGACGTCCTCGAAGGCCTCCAGGCCGCCCGCGACGCGGACCTGACCCCGGTGAAGGTCAACACCGTCCTGATGCCGGGTCTCAACGACGACGAGGCCCCCGACCTCCTCGCCTGGGCCGTCGAGCACGACTACGAGCTGCGCTTCATCGAGCAGATGCCCCTGGACGCCCAGCACGGCTGGAAGCGCGAGGGCATGGTCACCGCCGGCGACATCCTGGCCTCCCTGCGCACCCGCTTCGACCTCGCCCCGGAGGGCGACGAGGCCCGTGGCTCAGCCCCGGCCGAGCGCTGGCTGGTCGACGGCGGCCCCCACCGCGTCGGCGTCATCGCCTCCGTCACCCGCCCGTTCTGCGCCGCCTGCGACCGCACCCGCCTCACCGCCGACGGCCAGATCCGCACCTGCCTGTTCGCCCGCGAGGAGACCGACCTGCGCGCGGCCCTGCGCTCCGGCGCCCCCGACGAGGAGATAGCCCGCATCTGGCGCCTGGCCATGTGGGGCAAGAAGGCGGGCGCGGGCCTGGACGATCCGTCGTTCGTCCAGCCGGACCGCCCGATGTCGGCGATCGGCGGCTGACGCTACGCGTCCTCCCGCTCTGCCCGTTCCTCCCACTCCTCGAGCGGGACGACGTCCTTCAGGAAACCCCGCACCCCGAGAAACTGCGACAAGTGCTCTCGGTGCTCCTCGCACGCGAGCCACGTCTTGCGCCGCTCCGGCGTGTGGATCTTCGGGTTGTTCCACGCCAGCACCCACACCGCGTCGACACGGCAGCCCTTGGCGGAACAGATGGGGATCTCGTCACTCACGGATTCGTCTCACAGTCACGCGCACTCGGAGCACGCACGAGGAACGTGCACAAAAAGGCGACGCCGAGCAGCCACGGGGGGAGCTGCCCGGCGTCGGTCTGTCGCTCCGACGGGGGATGCGGAGCGCGTACGAAGTATGTCACGGCGGACCGGCCCCAGGGCACCGGAACAACATGATTGATCTGAGCTTTTCCTGAGCTTGGCACACAGCCGCCTCATGGCCGCCGCTCAGCCTGATCGGCCTTCGCCTCCTGCCGGAGGGATTCCGCGACCCGCTCCTCTTGCCGGCCGGACCCCGCGTGTCGCTCCTCTTCGGGACCGGATTCCTCCGAACGGCCGTCCGCGGGTGGCGGGGCGATCACCGGCCGTGTCGGCGTGGCCAGGAAGGTCGAGGGAAGCCCCGGCGCGTTCTCCCGCCCGGCATTCGCGATCACCACCGCGATGTAGGGCAGGACCAGCCCGAGGACCAGTGCCACCACAGCCACATGGCGCTCCACGTTCCACAGGACCGCCGCGAGGATCACCGAGACCGTGCGGATCGACATCGAGATCACATACCGCCGTTGCCGGCCCCGCACATCGTCCTGGAGCCCCTGACGGGCTCCGGTGATCCGGAACACCTGGGCGTTGCCGCCGCCACCCTGCTTCCGCATCACGTTCCACCATCCGCCCACATCGAACTCTCCCCGGCCATCCACGGTACGCCGCGCCTGCGCCGCCTTCGAGACCGGGGCACCTCCCGTCAGGGCGGACACTGTGCGCCGTACCGCGTACGGCGCCACCCGACATGCGCCGTACGGCGCACGGACCGAGACTGAGGGCAGTGCTCATGTCGAGCCGTACGAGGAGGCAGCCATGGGCTGGTTTTGGGCGATCATCGTGGGATTCGTGCTGGGCCTGATCGCCAAGGCGGTCATCCCCGGCAAGCAGCACAGCCCCCTCTGGCTGACCACCATCTTCGGCATGCTCGGCGCGGTCGTCGGCAACGCGGTCGCCCGCGGCTTCGGCGTGGACGAGACGCCCGGCATCGACTGGAGCCGTCACATCTTCCAGCTGATCGCCGCGATCATCATCGTGGCCTTCGGCGACATGCTGTACATGGCGACGCTGGGCAAGCGGAAACAGCGGGTGTGAGCTTGCGGGACGCACACAGCCCCGCACCCCTTCGGGGGCACGGGGCTGTATCGATGTGCGGCTCCGCCGCGTGGCACGCTCAGCAGGCCGGGTTAAGTCCGCTGCGGTTCGGCAGCGCCCCGAAGGGGCGCGAGGCCGTGTCGATGTGCGGCTCCGCCGCGCGGGCGCGACCAGCCACGGCGGTGCCGCAAGACGACCGACTGCACATCGCGGCACTTCCCCAGCGGAGCGCTCACGCGCCGGTGACCTCCACCGCCGCGAGGTTCTTCTTGCCGCGCCGCAGCACCAGCCACCGCCCGTGCAGCAGATCCTCGCTCGCCGGGACGGCGTCCTCCGCGGTCACCTTGACGTTGTTCACGTAGGCGCCACCCTCCTTCACCGTCCGCCGCGCAGCGGACTTGCTGGCCACCAGGCCGACCTCGGCGAACAGGTCGACGACCGGACCCAGCTCGGCGACCTGGATGTGCGGCACCTCGGACAGGGCCGCCGCCAGCGTCCGGTCGTCGAGGTCCGCCAGCTCGCCCTGCCCGAAGAGGGCCTTGGACGCGGCGATCACGGCGGCCGTCTGGTCGGCGCCGTGCACCAGCGTCGTCAGCTCCTCGGCCAGCGCACGCTGCGCCGCCCGCGCCTGCGGCCGCTCCTCGGTCTGCTTCTCCAGCTCCTCCAGCTCCGCACGGGAGCGGAAGGACAGGATGCGCAGGTACGAGGAGATGTCCCGGTCGTCCACGTTCAGCCAGAACTGGTAGAACGCGTACGGCGTCGTCATCTCCGGGTCGAGCCAGACGGCGCCGCCCTCGGTCTTGCCGAACTTGGTGCCGTCCGCCTTGGTCATCAGCGGTGTCGCCAGCGCGTGCACGGACGCGTGCGGCTCCAGCTTGTGGATCAGGTCCAGGCCGGCCGTGAGGTTGCCCCACTGGTCGCTGCCGCCCTGCTGGAGCGTGCAGCCGTAGCGCCGGTAGAGCTGGAGGAAGTCCATGCCCTGGAGGATCTGGTAGCTGAACTCCGTGTAGCTGATGCCCTGGTCGGACTCCAGGCGCCGGGCCACGGAGTCCTTCGTCAGCATCTTGTTGACGCGGAAGTGCTTGCCGATGTCGCGCAGGAACTCGATCGCGGACAGACCGGCCGTCCAGTCGAGGTTGTTGACCATCACGGCCGCGTTCTCACCCTCGAAGGAGAGGAACGGCTCGATCTGGGAGCGCAGCTTGCCGACCCAGCCGGCGACCGTCTCCGGGGCGTTCAGCGTGCGCTCCGCCGTGGGGCGGGGGTCGCCGATCAGGCCCGTGGCCCCGCCGACCAGCGCCAGCGGCCGGTGACCGGCCTGCTGGAGCCGGCGCACGGTGAGCACCTGCACCAGATGCCCGACGTGCAGGGACGGGGCGGTCGGGTCGAACCCGCAATAGAACGTGACGGGACCGTCCGCGAGCGCCTTGCGCAAAGCGTCCTCGTCAGTGGACAGGGCGAACAGCCCCCGCCACTTCAGCTCGTCGACGATGTCCGTCACGGTCGTATGTCTCCTCGAACGGTGAAAACTGTGCCCCGCCAGTCTATGGGGGGCCGCTGACACTCGGATGCCGTGCCACCTGCCCCGGCACTCAGACGCCCTGGCTGACCGAGCTCATGTTGAAGTCGGGGACGCGCAGAGCGGGCATCGCAGCCCTAGTGAACCAGTCGCTCCACTCCCTCGGCAGCGTCTTTTCCGTGCGCCCGGCCTCGGTCGCCCGGCCCAGCAGGTCCACCGGGGACTCGTTGAACCGGAAGTTGTTGACCTCGCCGACGACCTCGCCGTTCTCGACGAGATAGACGCCGTCCCGGGTCAGGCCGGTCAGCAGCAGCGTCGCCGGGTCGACCTCGCGGATGTACCACAGGCAGGTCAGCAGCAGCCCGCGCGTGGTGCTCGCGACCATCTCCTCCAGGGAGCGGTCCTCGCCCCCGTCCAGGATCAGGTTGTCGATCCCCGGCGCCACCGGCAGGCCGGTCAGGTCCGCGCTGTGCCGGCTGGTCAGCAGGTTGCTCAGCTCGCCCTGGCTCACCCACTCGGTGGCCGCGAGCGGCAGCCCGTTGTCGAACACCGACTGGTCGCCGCCGGAGGAGTGCACGAGCACGAACGGGGCGGACTCCAGGCCCGGCTCGTTCGGATCGCTGCGCAGGGTCAGCGGCAGGTCGGCGAGCTTCTCCCCCATGCGCGTGCCGCCGCCCGGCTTGGAGAACACCGTGCGGCCCTCGGCCGCGTCCCGGCCCGACGACGACCACATCTGGTAGATCAGCAGGTCCGCGACGGCGGTCGGCGGCAGCAGCGTCTCGTACCGCCCGGCCGGCAGCTCGACGCGCCGCTGCGCCCAGCCGAGGCGTACGGCGAGCTCGGCGTCCAGCGCCGCCGGGTCGACGTCCTTGAAGTCCCGGGTCGACCGGCCCGCCCACGCCGAACGCGTACGGTCCGGCGACTTGGCGTTGAGCTCCAGCGTCCCGTTCGGCTGGTCGTGGCGCAGGCGCAGCCCCGTCGACGTCCCCATGTACGTCGACATCAGCTCGTGGTTGGCGAAGCCGTACAGCTCGCGTCCGCCCGCACGCGCGCGTGCGAAGGCCTCACCGAGCGCGGGGGCGAAGTCGGCGAACACGGCGGAGGAGGTCTCGGCGGGCGCGTCCGTGAAGTCGGGCGACGCCGGTACGCCGGTGACCAGCGGCCGCGCGTCCTCGGCGGGACCGGCGCCGCGCGCGGCGGCCTCGGCGGCCCGCACCAGCGGCTCCAGCTCGTCCGCGGTCACCGCGGCCCGCGAGACGACCCCGGAGGCGGTGCCCTCCTTGCCGTCGACCGTCGCGATCACGGTGAGCGTACGCGTGCGGGTGACGCCGTTCGTGGTGAGCGCGTTGCCCGCCCAGCGCAGGTTGGCGGTCGACTGCTCGTCGGCGATGACGACACAGCCGTCGGCCTGCGACAGCTCCAGCGCCTGCTCCACGACCTCGTGCGGCTTGTTCGTAGCGGCGCTCATCGGCCGGCCTCCTGCGTCGTGTTGAGGATGTTGACGCCCTTGAAGAGGGCCGACGGGCAGCCGTGCGAGACGGCCGCGACCTGCCCCGGCTGGGCCTTGCCGCAGTTGAAGGCGCCCCCGAGGACGTAGGTCTGCGGACCGCCGACGGCGGCCATGGAGCCCCAGAAGTCGGTCGTCGTCGCCTGGTAGGCCACGTCCCGCAGCTGCCCGGTGATCCGCCCGTTCTCGATCTTGAAGAAGCGCTGGCCCGTGAACTGGAAGTTGTACCGCTGCATGTCGATCGACCAGGACCGGTCCCCGACGACGTAGATCCCGCGGTCGACGCCGCCGATCAGATCCTCGGTCGACATCCCGGCCGGGTCCGGCCGCAGCGACACGTTGGCCATGCGCTGCACCGGGACATGCCCGGGGGAGTCGGCGAACGCGCACCCGTTGGAGCGCTCGAACCCGGTCAGCCGGGCGATGCGGCGGTCCAGCTGGTACCCGACGAGCGTGCCGTCCTTCACCAGGTCCCAGGACTGCGCCTCGACGCCCTCGTCGTCGTAGCCGACGGTCGCCAGGCCGTGCTCGGCGGTGCGGTCGCCGGTGACGTTCATCAGCTCCGAGCCGTACCTGAGCTTGCCCAGCTGGTCGAAGGTGGCGAAGGAGGTGCCGGCGTAGGCGGCCTCGTAGCCGAGGGCGCGGTCCAGCTCGGTGGCGTGGCCGATGGACTCGTGGATGGTCAGCCACAGGTTCGACGGGTCCACGACCAGGTCGTACAGCCCCGGGTCCACGCTCGGCGCCCGCATCTTCTCGGCGAGCAGCTCCGGGATCCGCTCCAGCTCGTCGTCCCAGTCCCAGCCGGTCCCGGTGAGGTACTCCCAGCCGCGCCCGACCGGCGGCGCGATCGTCCGCATCGAGTCGAACTCGCCGCTCGACTCGTCGACCGACACCGCCGTCAGCGACGGATGCAGCCGCACCCGCTGCTGCGTGGTCAGGGTCCCGGCCGTGTCGGCGTAGAACTTGTTCTCGTGGACGGTGAGCAGCGAGGCGTCCACGTGGTTGACCCCGGCGGCCGCCAGCAGCCGCGTGCTCCAGTCCGCGAGCAGCGCCGCCTTCTCCTCGTCCGGCACGGTGAACGGGTCAATCTCGTAGGACGAGACCCACGTCTTCTCGGCGTGCACCGGCTCGTCGGCCAGCTCCACCCGCTCGTCCGACCCGGCCGCCCTGATCACCTGCGCCGACAGCTTCGCCATCGCCACGGCCTGCGAGGCGACCTTCGCGGCCCCGTCCATGGTCAGATCCACCCCGGAGGCGAACCCCCAGGTCCCGCCGTGTACGACCCGCACCGCGTACCCGAGGTCGGTCGTGTCCGACGACCCGGCGGGCTTGGCGTCCCTCAACCGCCAGGACGCACTGCGCACCCGCTCGAACCGGAAGTCCGCGTGCTCCGCCCCCAGCGCACGCGCGCGGGCCAGCGCGGCGTCGGCGAGGGCGCGCAGAGGTAGTGCCGTGAAGCTTTCATCGATGGTATGAGGCACCTACGTCTCTCCTGTGGTCGTCGTCGCCTGTGTGGCTCCGATCATGTCGCGCCGGCCGGCTTCCGAACCACACCTTTCCCAGGGTGCTCGACAACTGTCGGAGCCAGGACGAACGCAGTCGGGTGGGGCACCCGAGGAAGGCCTGCCCGCGCACGCCCCCGGAATGGCGGACTGACCCGGCGCCCGACTGTAGAAACCCGACAGCAAGCCCCGTAAGCCACTGTCGGTGCCCGAATGTCCGCGCGCCGCGGCGGACCGATAGGTTTCGAAGGAAGCCGCCTGTCACCCCAGCGTCCGGGCGGTTGTGTCAGACCCCTATCGAAAGGGTGATCCGTTGAGCCGCTCGGTTCTCGTCACCGGAGGAAACCGGGGCATCGGCCTCGCCATCGCCCGCGCGTTCGCCGACGCCGGCGACAAGGTCGCGATCACATACCGCTCGGGGGAGCCGCCGGCCGGCTTCCTGGCCGTCAAGTGCGACATCACCGACGCCGAGCAGGTGGAGCAGGCCTACAAGGAGATCGAGGACGCGCACGGCCCCGTCGAGGTCCTGATCGCCAACGCCGGCATCACCAAGGACCAGCTCCTGATGCGCATGTCCGAGGAGGACTTCACCTCGGTCATCGACACCAACCTCACCGGCACCTTCCGGGTCGTCAAGCGCGCCAACCGCGGCATGCTGCGCGCCAAGAAGGGCCGCGTCGTGCTGATCTCCTCGGTCGTGGGCCTCTACGGCTCGCCCGGCCAGGCCAACTACGCCGCCTCCAAGGCCGCGCTGGTCGGCTTCGCGCGTTCCCTCGCCCGTGAGCTGGGCTCGCGCAACATCACCTTCAACGTCGTCGCGCCCGGCTTCGTCGACACCGACATGACCAAGGTGCTCACCGACGAGCAGCGGGCGGGCATCCTGGCGGGGGTGCCGCTCGGCCGTTACGCGCAGCCGGAGGAGATCGCCGCGACGGTGCGGTTCCTCGCCTCGGACGACGCCTCGTACATCACTGGAGCCGTCATCCCCGTTGACGGCGGACTGGGAATGGGTCACTGATCACCATGAGCGGAATTCTCGAGGGCAAGCGCATCCTGATCACGGGTGTGCTGACGGAGTCCTCCATCGCCTTCCACGCCGCCAAGCTGGCCCAGGAGCAGGGTGCCGAGATCATCCTGACCGCGTTCCCGCGGCCCACGCTGACCGAGCGCATCGCCAAGAAGCTGCCGAAGCCCACCAAGGTCATCGAGCTCGACGTCACCAACGACGAGCACCTCGGGCGGCTGGCCGACATCGTCGGCGAGGAGCTCGGCGGCCTCGACGGTGTCGTCCACTCCATCGGCTTCGCCCCGCAGGACGCCCTCGGCGGCAACTTCCTCAACACGCCGTTCGAGTCGGTCGCCACGGCCATGCACGTCTCGGCGTACTCCCTGAAGTCGCTGACCATGGCCTGCCTGCCGCTGATGCAGAACGGCGGTTCCGTCGTCGGCCTCACCTTCGACGCGCAGTTCGCCTGGCCGCAATACGACTGGATGGGCCCGGCCAAGGCCGCCCTGGAGGCCACCAGCCGCTACATGGCCCGCGACCTGGGCAAGCAGAACATCCGCTGCAACCTCGTCTCCGCCGGCCCCCTCGGCTCCATGGCCGCCAAGTCCATCCCGGGCTTCAGCGAGCTGGCCTCCGTGTGGGACACCCGCTCCCCGCTGGAGTGGGACCTGAAGGACCCCGAGCCGGCCGGCCGTGGCGTCGTCGCCCTGCTGAGCGACTGGTTCCCGAAGACCACGGGCGAGATCATCCACGTGGACGGCGGTCTGCACGCCATCGGTGCCTGATCCCCGGTACGTCGTCGGCGCCCCGTTTCCCGCAGCCGTGCGGGGAGCGGGGCGTCACCCGTTCGGCGTACTAGGCCGGGCGGGTGAGGGCCCCGACAAGGCACGCTGAAGTGCACGTTTCCCGCGCTTCCCTCCCCAGCACGGCCGAGGAGGTCCCCTTGTGCGCCTGTCTCGCAGCCTGGCCCCAGTGACTGTCGCCGTCTGTCTCGTCCTGTCCCTGCCGCACGACGCCCGGCCCCACGCGCGCGTGCAGGCACCGGACCTCACCGCCACGTCGGAGCCGTTCGGCGCGGAGTGCCGCACCAGCATCCGCGGCTCGCACGTGGTCGCCTACTGCCACAACCCCTACGCCGACACCGACCGCGTCCGCCTGCACATCGAGTGCGCCCGCTGGTGGGACCTCGACACCGACGGCGCCCCCGTCGACGTGGGACCCGCCGTGACCGTACGGCTGACCGGCCGGTGCTGGAAGGAGGTCGGCGCGGCCTGGGTCAGTCACCAGAGGGCGTGAACCGTCCGGGCCGGCACAGGAACGGATAGCTCGCCGCCTCCACGGCGGCCGCCTCCGTGTCCCCGGCACGGATCGCGTCCACCAGCGGGGTGTGGTCCATGTACGTCTCCGGCGTCAGCTCCTCGCCGACGTCCTCGCGGAGCCAGTCCCGGAGCACCTCGCCCAGGTCCGCGTACATCGCGGTCATGACGTCGTTGTGGGACGCGGCCACCACCGCCAGGTGGAAGGTCGCGTCCGCCACGACGAACGCCTCCTTGTCGCCCGACTCCCAGGCCTCCTCGCGGCGCACCAGCAGCGCGTCCAGCTGCTTGAGGTCCTTCTCGGTGCGCCGCTCGGCCGCCAGCCTCGCCGCGCCCGACTCCAGGGTGGAGCGCAGTTCGGCGATGTGCCGCGGGTCGGCGTCGGCGAAGCGGCGGTGCATCACGCCCGCCAGCTCGCTGGTCGCCACCACGTAGGTGCCCGAGCCCTGCCGGATGTCCAGCAGGCCGTTGTGCGCGAGGGCGCGGACGGCCTCACGGACCGTGTTGCGGGCGACGCCCAGCTGCTCGACCAGCTCGGGCTCCGTCGGGATACGCGAGCCCACCGGCCACTCGCCCGAGGTGATCTGGGTGCGCAGCGCGGCGATGACCTGCTCGGAGAGCGCCGAGCGACGGGGATGGCTCAGGGGCATGGCACACCTTCGCACGGGCCGGGTTGGGCAGAGGCACCCGGGGATGGACAACCAATCATCCTATGATTCTATGATGGTCGGCATGGCAAGCGAGGAAACCCGGACGACCACCTTCCCGACCACCTCCCCGACCCCGCATACCCCGATGGCGGACGAGCCCTCGCGAGCGGCCACGCGCGCGTGGACGAAACGGCTGCTCGTGGCCGGCATCGTGCTGTCCGCACTCAACCTCCGCCCCGCCATCACCAGCCTCGGCGCCCTGTTCGAAGAGGTCCGCGACGGCCTCGGCATGAGCGGCAGCGTGGCCGGCCTCCTCACCTCCGTGCCCACGCTCTGCTTCGCCGTCTTCGGCGTCACGGCGCCCCGCCTCGCCCGCCGCTTCGGAGCGGGCGCGGTGGTGTGCGCGGGCATGGCCGCCATCACCGCGGGCCTGCTCATACGGCCGTACACGGGCAGTACGGCCGGCTTCCTGGCCGCCAGCGCCCTCGCGCTCATGGGCATCGCCGTCAGCAACGTCCTGATGCCGGTCATCGTCAAGCGTTGGTTCCCCGACCAGGTCGGTTCCATGACCGGCCTGTACTCGATGGCCATGGCGCTCGGCACCTCGGCCGCCGCCGCGG
>NZ_JBNCAQ010000018.1:0-115675 GCF_049808595.1 Streptomyces aurantiaciflavus
CGCCCCAGTGGTGGGACTCGACCGCCTGCCAGTCGGCGTGGGACTGCCAGAAGGCCCACTGCGCGTCGCGGTCCTCCTCGGCGACGTCGAGGCAGATCGCGACGAGGCCGGAGTCGGCGAGCACGCCGGGGTGCCCGGGACGCAGCACGCAGAACTCGTTGCCCTCCGGATCGGCCAGCACGTCCCACGGGACGTCCCCCTGGCCGATGTCGACCCGCGTCGCACCGAGTGTGAGCAGGCGCGCCACCTCGGCCTCCCAGCGCGGCCCTCCGGCCAGATCGAGGTGGAGTCGGTTCTTGTGCGCCGCCTTCGGCTTCGCGGCCGGCACGAACCGCAGCCGCAGGCCGCCCGTCCGGCCCCGCGTCGCGTCCAGCCAGAAGCGGTCCATGCGCGCGACGTCCGACGCGTCGATCACGATCCCGGTCAGCATCCGGTTCCCCCAACCCGTCGAATCCGCCGTCTGCTCATTGTCGCCGCCGCTGTCAACGTCAGTCGGACGCGGTGAACTCGCTCCCCCCTGGCTCTCCCCGGCCAAGTCGGCTGCCTTCCCTGTGCGTTCGGCAGACGGACGGACCCCGGCAGCCTCTCCCCTCCCCCACCGCCGCCGGCGGATTGCCGTACGGCGGCGGGGTGGCGGCCGTATCGGCGGGTCAGGTGCGCGGGGTCAGTTCCGCCCTGCCGAACAACAGGGCGTACCCCGGCGGAAGCTGGGTCAGAATGCGGTCGACGAGGTCCTCGCCGGTCAGCTTCGGCAGGACGCTCAGGACCGAGCTGACGTCCCAGCGTGCCGTGGCGGAGGTGGCGCCCTCGATGCGGGCGGCGACCGTGTCGACGAACTCCGGTGCCGACTGGGGGCGGGTCGCCGGGATCTGGGACGCGATCAGTTCGGCCGCCTCCCTCGGGAGCGCGCGGGCCAGGGCCACGCGCTCGTCGCCGGTGACATGGCCACCGAGCGCGGACAGGACGATGCGGGTGACGCGTTCGGCCTCCGCGGTGGTCGGGTACTGGCCCGCCTCCCGCACCGACGTGATCAGTTCGGTCCAGCCGTCGTCATGGGGCGCCCGCCTCCGCCGCGGGCCGGGGATCACGGTCCTGGCCGGGTGGGGGGTGGTCGTCGTCGCGGTCGTCGTCATCCTTCGGGCTCCTCCTCAAGGTGCGGTGGGGTCCGGTCGCGTCCGGTGCGCCTGGGCGGCGGACGGGCGGACAAGGGGGGGCGCGTCCTGCGGCCCCTGGACACGGGTCGCAGGACGCGCGGGGAGGGGTCGGTCGCGCGGCCCGATCAGCCGCTCAGCCGTTGAAACCGCTCAGGCTCAGCCGCTCAGCTGCTTGCGCCCGCTGTCGCCGCCGGAGATCTGGATGCGGCGCGGCTTGGCCTGTTCGGCCACGGGGATGCGCAGGGTCAGGACGCCCGCCTCGTACGAGGCGTCCACGCGGTCCGTGTCGAGGGTGTCGCCGAGGAAGAGCTGGCGGGTGAAGGTACCCGTCGGGCGCTCGGCGACCAGCATTTCCGCGCCCTCGGGGGCGGGGGAACGGCGCTCGGCGCGGACGTTGAGGACGTTACGTTCGACGTCCAGCTCGATCGTCTCGGGGTCGATGCCGGGGAGGTCGAAGTGGACGAGGAACTCGTCCCCGGACCGGTAGGCGTCCATCGCCATCGCCATCGCGGCGGAGCGGTTGGCGGCACCGAGGACCTGCTGCGCGAGTCGGTCGAGTTCGCGGAACGGGTCGGTTCGCATGAGCATCACAGTCCACTCCTCTCTTCTGGCACTGTGTGCGATGCCCTTACGGGTACTTATATAACTCCGAGGAAGAAACTTGACAAGCCCCGACTCAGGTTCGGTAAGAGGCCTGGTCCGGGCGGTAGCCTCCAAGCGACTTCGAGGAGGCAGGGATGGCGAAGGTTCCCAGTGCGGTGATCGCCGCGGGCGGGCTCGTCGGCGGGTACGGCGTGGCGCGGTGGACGAAGAAGCGGCAGCTCGGCGGGGTCGTCCTGGCCGTCGCGGGGGCGGCCGCCGCGCAGCAGTGGCGGCAGGCGGCCGGCGGGAAGGCCGCGGGGGCGCTGTCCGCGGCGTACGTCGCCGCCTTCGCCGGGTCGCACCCGCTCGCCAAGAAGGTGGGCGCCTGGCCGTCGGTGTTCGGGGTCGCGGGTGCGGTCGCGCTGGCCTCGTGGGCGGTGGCGGACCGGCGGGGCTGAGCTCCCGCTGAGCTCCCGCCCCCCGTCGTCGGCGGGGCTGAGCTCCCGCCCGCATCGCCCGGCGCGGCCGAGTGTCCGAGTGTCCGCTCGGCCGACCGGTGGGCCTGGGCCGCGAAGGACTCGGGTCGGTCAGCCCGTCACGAGCCCTGCGCGGCCCGTCGCTTCGAGCCCTGCGCTGCCCCGTGCGCCGAGCTCTGCGCAGCCCCTTGCGCCGAACCCTGCGCTCCCCCCTCCACCTCCCCCGACCGGAACGCCCGCCGGTACCCCTGCGGGCTCGTCCCCACCACCCGGCGGAACCGTTCCCGGAAGGCCGTCGGCGAGCCGAACCCGGCCCGGGCCGCGATCCGTTCCACCGGGTACGCCGTCGTCTCCAGCAGGTACTGCGCCCGCCGCACCCGCGCCCGGTGCAGCCACTGCAACGGTGTCGTCCCGGCCTGTTCGCGGAAGCGGCGGTTGAGAGTGCGGGTGCTCATGCCGGCGTGTGCGGCGATCTCGTCCAGGGTGAGGTCGCGGTCGCAGTGTTCCTCCAGCCAGCGCAGCACCGGTTCGAGGGTGGCCCCGGCGGGCGCGGGCGGCAGGTCGTGGACGATGAACTGGGCCTGGCCGCCCTCCCGTTCGAGCGGCATGACGGACATACGGGCGGCCTGCGCGGCGACGGCCGAGCCGTGGTCCTTGCGGATCATGTGCAGGCACATGTCCAGGGCCGCGGCGGCGCCCGCGGAGGTGAGGAACCGGCCGTTGTCGACGTAGAGGACGTTCGGGTCGACGGTCACCTTCGGGTAGCGCTCGGCCAGGTCGCGCGCCGCGATCCAGTGGGTCGTCGCGCGCAGGCCGTCCAGCAGGCCCGTCGCGGCGAACAGGAACGCGCCGACGCAGATCGAGGCGATGCGCGTACCGTTCGCCGCCGCGTCGCGCAGCGCTTCCGTGACGCCGGCGGGCAGCGGGTCGGGCGGGTTCTCGACGCCGGGCAGGATGATCGTGTCCGCCTCCGCGAGCGCCTCCAGCCCGTACGGCGCCCGCACCGTGAACGCCCCCGCGCTCACCTCGCCCGAGGCGTACGGCGAGCAGACCCGCACCCGGTACGCCTCCCGGCCGTCGGGCAGCCGCGCCCAGCCGAAGGCGTCGATCGGGGCGGACAGATCGAAGGGGATGACCCCGTCGAGGGCCAGGACGGCGACGGTGTGCATGGCGGGATCGTACGTGTACGACGGATTGCGGCCAACCCGGTCCGCATGCATCCACCTGCGTCTACCTGCACTCCCCTGCTCCCACCTGCGTCTACCTGCACTCCCCTGCCCCCTGCCCGCCCTTCGGCCATCGGCCCTTGTCCCTGCCCCTGCCCCTGCCCCTGGCGGGAATCCGTCGCCCTCTGGCATTTCCGCCACTTCTGCAAGATCCACGCCCCGCCTACCGTCGGCCCGTGACCAAGTTCCTCCTCGCCGTCCATGTCATCGCCGCGATCGTCGCGATCGGTCCCGTCACCGTCGCCGCCAGCATGTTCCCGCCCGCCGCCCGCCGGGCCCTGGCCGCACCCGACGACACCCGCGCGACCGAGACCGTACGGCTGCTGCACCGCATCTGCCGGGTGTACGCCGCCGTCGGCATCGCCGTCCCCGTCTTCGGGTTCTTCACGGCGAGCGCGATGGGGGTGATGGGCGACGCCTGGCTGATCGTGTCCACGGTGCTGACCTTCCTGGCGGCGGTCGTCCTCGTCGTCCTGGTCCTGCCCCGGCAGGAAACGCTCGTCGAGGGCAACGGGACGCGCGAGGTGACCGTCCGACTCGCCATGTTCACCGGGGTGTTCAACCTGCTGTGGGCGGTGGTGACGGTGCTGATGATCGTGCGGCCGGGGTCGACGACCGGGGCGTAGGACGAGGGGGGCGGGGCACGGGCGGAGGTGTGGACGGGAGGGTAGGGGTGGACCCGCGCGGCCAGTTTTCGTTATCCGCCCGCGATCCCGTACGTCTCCCCGGGCATGCACGAGACTCGACCTCGACCTCGACAGATCAGCCGCCGGAGCATGCTGAAGGCCGCGGGCGTGACGGCCGGAGCCGCCGCCGTGGGTGTCGGTGCCACCGGGACCGCGTCCGCCGCCGGCACCGCCTACGCACACCCGGGGCTGCTGCACACCCGCGCCGACCTGGACCGGATGGCCGCCAAGGTGAAGGCCGGCGCCGCGCCCTACGTCGCCGGGTACGCCAAACTGACCGCCAACCGGCATGCGCAGAGCGGCTGGACGGCCAACCCGCAGGCGACCGTGTACCGGGGCTCGGGCAGCCCGGAGAACTACCGGACCCTCTACAACGACGTGCACGCCGCCTACCAGAACGCCCTGCGCTACCACGTCGGCGGCGACAGCGCCCACGCCGACACGGCCGTCGCGATCCTCAACGCCTGGTCGGCAAAGCTGACTTCGCTGGAGGGCTCCGCCGACCGGTTCCTCGCGGCCGGGCTGTACGGCTACCAGATCGCGAACGCCGCCGAACTCGTCCGCGACCGCGACGACTTCGAGCTCGAACGCTTCCAGAAGATGCTGACCACCGTCTTCGCCCCGCTCAGCGAGAGCTTCCTGAAGGACCACAACGGCGCGGTCATCACCAACTACTGGCCCAACTGGGACCTCACCGCCCTCGCCTGCGTCCTCGCCACCGGCGTCTTCTGCGACGACAGCGCGCGGGTGGAGCGGGCCGTGGGGTACTTCAAGAACGGCGCCGGCCTCGGCTCCGTCAAGAACGCCATCCCCGTCGTCCACGCCGACGGCCTCGGCGAGTGGCTGGAGGCAGGCCGCGACCAGGGTCACGCCCTGCTCGGCGTCGGCCTCATGGGCACCGTCTGCGAGATGGCCTGGAACCAGGGCATCGACCTCTACGGCTACGACGACAGCCGCTTCCTCAAGGGCGCCCAGTACGTGGCCAAGTGGAGCCTCGGCGGGGACGTCACCTACACCGCCAACACCCGTAGGAAGGGCGCGATCGGCGGCTGGTCGGGATCGGAGACCGCCTCCGACGCGGCCGCCGTCGACCCGACGATGACCCGGCCCATCTGGGCGATGATCGCCAATCACTACACCAAGCGGCGTGGGCTGTCCGCCCCGTACCTCACCCATGCCGCCGCCAAGGCCGCGCCCGAGGGCGGCGGCGGGGACTACGGCCCCAACAGCGGGGGCTACGACCAGCTCGGGTTCGGGACGCTGGCGTTCACGCGGGACAAGTCCGCGGATACCTCCGGTGGCGGGAGTGGGACGGCGTCGTCTTCGGGCTCGGCGGCCGCCGCGACGGGCGGCGGCTCGCCGAGCCCGGGGGGGGGGGGGCCCGGGGGGGCCGGGGGGGGGGGGGCCCCCCGGGGGGGGGGGGGCCCCCCCGCCCCCGTCCGCGTCGGCGCCGGCTTCGGCGTCCGGCTCGGGCGCCGTGGCCGGATCGGCGCCCAGCCCGGCCGGCGGGAGGAGCGGTGACCTCGCCTCCACCGGCTCCACCGAGGTCGTCGCCTGGACCGCCGCCACGGGGATCACCGCCCTCGCGGGCGGGCTGCTGTTGCTGCGGCGGAGGGGGCGGACGGGGGGCGGGGCCCACAGCAAGTAGGCGGAGTGGCGCACCTCTCGGCCGACCGAGTCGGGCGGGGAGTGGACATGGGCCGGGCGTCTGGGGCGGAGTCCCCGGACAGGCCCGCCGGGGTGCTGCTCGGGGCCGTTACGCCGTGGCCGTCTTCGGGCCCTGCGGGCCCGAGGAATCCTGGGAGTCCCGCGATCCGCGTGTCCCGCCGGCGCCCACCTTCGTCCTCGCCTTCGTCGCCGCCGCCGTCAGGGGCTTGGCGATGTCCTCCAGGGAGCGGCGTTCGGCCCGTACGGCGAGGAGGGCGGCGACCAGGCCCGCCGCGCACATCAGGGCGGCGCCGATCTCGAAGGCGAGGACCGTGTCGCCGACCTTGCCCGTGCCGGTGAGGTCGGCGAAGAGCAGGGGGCCGCTGATGCCGCCGGCGGCGGTGCCGAGGGCGTAGAAGAAGGCGATGGACATCGCCCGGGTCTCCATGGGGAAGACCTCGGAGACCGTCAGGTACGCGCTGGAGGCGCCCGCCGACGCGAAGAACAGCACCGCGCACCAGCAGGCCGTCAGGGTGCTCGCGCTCAGCGAACCCCGGTCGAACAGCCAGGCCGTGCCGAAGAGCAGCAGGCCCGAGAGCAGGTACGTCGACGAGATCATCACCCTGCGGCCGACCGTGTCGAACAGCTTGCCCAGCAGCAGCGGGCCGCAGAAGTTGCCGACGGCGATGACGGCGAAGTAGTAGCCGGTGTCGCCGCTCGGCACGTCGAAGAACTTCGTCAGGATCGCGCCGAAGCCGAAGGTGATCGCGTTGTAGAGGAAGGCCTGGCCGATGAAGAGGGAGAAGCCGAGGATCGCGCGCCGGCGGTAGTCGGAGAAGACCGTGCGGCCGATCTCCAGGAAGGACACGCTGCGGCGCTGGTGGATGGTGATCTCGCCCTCGGCCGGCGGCAGCGGCTCGTCCTTCTCGGCCGCGACCTGCCGTTCGATGTCGGAGACGATCCGTTCCGCCTCGCCGTCCCGGCCGTGGATCAGCAGCCAGCGTGGGCTTTCCGGGACGTGTCGCCGTACGAGGAGGATCACCAGGGCGAGGACGGCGCCGAGCGCGAACGTCAGGCGCCAGCCCACGTTCGCCGCGAAGACGTCCGTGTTCAGCGCGACGATCGACAGCAGGGAGCCGGCGACCGCGCCCAGCCAGAAGCTGCCGTTGATGATCAGGTCGACGCGGCCCCGGTACTCCGCCGGGATCAGCTCGTCGATCGCGGAGTTGATCGCCGCGTACTCGCCGCCGATGCCGAAGCCGGTGAGGAAGCGGAAGAGCAGGAACCACCAGGTGTCGAAGGAGACCGCGGTGAGGGCGGTGGCCGCGAGATACACCGCGAGCGTGATCATGAAGAGTTTTTTGCGGCCCCAGCGGTCGGTCAGCCGGCCCCAGAAGAGGGCGCCGACGCAGGCGCCCGCCACGTACAGCGCGGCCGCGATGCCGGTGACCTGCCCGGAGCTGATCGGCAGCCCGCTGCCCGGCTCCGACAGCCGGCTCGCGATGTTGCCGACGACCGTGACCTCGAGGCCGTCGAGGATCCACACGGTGCCGAGACCGATCACGATCGTCCAGTGCCAGCGCGACCATGGCAGACGGTCGAGGCGGGCGGGGATGTCCGTGGTCACGGTTCGGCCGGTCTCCGCTTGTGCGGCGGTACTCATGGGCTCCCTCCTCCTTGAGCGGAACCCCTGGCGGGTGCCCGGCAGTGGCGGGTCTACGCCCTGCGCCGGTGAGGCGACCCTGCGGTGCGGGCCGTGCCGGGGGCTGCCGCCCCCGGACCCCCGCTTCGGCCCTGCACGGGCCTCGTCCTCGATCGCCGGACGGGCTGAGACTCCCGGCCCGGCGCCGAGGGACCGAGGCCTCCTACGCCCCCAGCCCCCGGCTCACCGTGTAGATCAACAGCCCTGCCAACGACCCCACCACCGTGCCGTTGATGCGGATGAACTGCAGGTCACGGCCGATGTGGGCCTCGATCTTGCGGGTCGTGTGCTCGGCGTCCCAGCCGGCCACCGTGTCCGTGATGAGGGAGGTGATCTCCTTGCGGTACGTCGTCACGACGTGGACCGCCGCGCCCTCGACCCAGCTGTCGACCTTGTCCTGGACCTTGGTCTCGGTGGCCATGCGGTTGCCCAGGGAGAGCAGGGCGGCCCGCACCCGCAGCCGCAGCTCGCTGCGCTCGTCCTCCGCCGCCGAGACGATCATGGCCCGTACGGCGGTCCAGGCGGAGGCGATGAGGTCCTGCACCTCGCCGCGGCCCAGGACCTCGCCCTTGAGCCGCTCCACCCGCGCGCGCGTGTCGGTGTCGGACTGCAGGTCGGCGGCGAAGTCGGAGAGGAAGCGGTCGAGGGCGCCGCGGGCCGGGTGGGACGGCATGTCCCGCATCTCCGCGCAGAACCGCAGCAGCTCCTTGTAGACGCGCTCACCGACCTTCCGGTCGACGAACCTGGGGGTCCAGCCGGGCGCGCCGCCCTGCACCGCGTCCATCACGGAGTCGGCGTGCAGCACCAGCCAGTCGTGCGCCCGGGTGACGACGAGGTCCACCGCCCGCCGGTGACCGCCGTCCGCGACGATCCCCTCCAGCATCTTCCCCAGCCCCGGCCCGATCTCCTGCGCGTCCGCCCGCCGGGTGATCGCCTCGCCGACGACCGCCTGCACGTCCGAGTCGCGCAGCACCGTCAGCGCGCCCCGCAGGGCCGTCGCCAGCTCCGCCGTCACCCGGTCCGCGTTCCCCGGCTCCGCCAGCCAGGTGCCCAGCCGGCTGCCGATGCCGACGGCGCGCAGCCGCTGCCGTACGACGTCCTGGGAGAGGAAGTTCTCGCCGACGAAGTCGCCCAGGGTGACGCCCAGCTGATCCTTCTTGTTGGGGATGATCGCCGTGTGCGGGATGGGCAGGCCCAACGGGTGGCGGAAGAGCGCCGTGACCGCGAACCAGTCGGCGAGCGCGCCGACCATGCCGGCCTCGGCGGCCGCCGCCACATACCGCGCCCAGGCGCCGGCGCCCTGGTGGGAGGCCCACTCGGCGACGACGTACACCACGGCCACCAACAGCAGCAGCCCGGTCGCGGTGAGCTTCATCCGCCGCACTCCGCGCTGCCGCTCCTCGTCGGCGGCGCTGAAGACGGTCATGGCGCGGGCCGCACCCACCACCTTTTCTTCCGCTTCTACCGTTTCCGTACGATCCATCCACTCCACCCGTCCCGGATCCCCCGCGTCCCCCGCGCCAACATTGTCCCTACATGACCGACTCCTGGAACAAAACAAGAGTTCCCGGCGTCTATCCGGCGGGGGAGTTCAACGGTGATCTCCTGCATGTTTTTTTCGGAGCCTCGTCGCTCCCTCGCCTAGGAGAATCACACCCGCATGACCAAGCGTTACGGTTATGCCCTCTTGTCCGCGATCGTCGCCCTGGTCGCGGCCCTCTCAGCAGCCATATACGTCGGGGTCGACGCCGGAGACGGCCGCACCGAGGACACCCTCGCCGCACCCCGCTCGGCCCACAACCCCGCCGCCCCCGTCTCGACCGGCGTCTGGGTGGGCACCTGGGCCGCCGCCCCCGTCGGCGGCGAGCCCCACACCGAGACGGACGGCATGGCGGGGCGCACGGTCCGCAACGTCGTCCACACCAGCGTCGGCGGCAGCAGCGCCCGCATCACCCTGTCCAACCTCTACGGCACCCGGCCGCTGACGGTCACCGCCGCCACCCTCGCCGTCGCGGCCGGCGACGACAGCCCCGCCGCGGCCGCCGGCACCCTGCGCCGGCTCACCTTCGGCGGCGCCCTCACGGTCGTCGTCCCCATGGGCGGCCAGGCCGTCAGCGACGCCGTCGCGCTCGCCGTCCCGCCGGACTCCGACATGCTGGTCAGCACCTACACGCCCACGTCCGCCGGCCCCGTCACCTACCATCCGCGCGCCCGGCAGACCAGCTACGTCGCCGACGGCGAGCACACCGAGGACCTGACGGGCGCCGCGTACACCGGGCGGAGCGACTACTGGCGGTACCTGACCGCACTGGACGTCCTCGGCAACGAGGCCGCCGGCACCGTCGTCGCGTTCGGCGACTCCCTCACCGACGGCGTCACCTCCACCGTGAACGCCAACCGCCGCTGGCCCGACGTGCTCTCCGACCGGCTGCGCGCCGCCGTAGCCGCCGGCGGGGACGCGCCCCGCTACGGCGTCGTCAACGAGGGCATCAGCGGCAACCAGCTCCTCGCCGACGGGCGGGGCCGGCCCGCGGCCAACCCCAGCGGGCTGAAGCGCTTCGAGCGGGACGTCCTCGGCCGCCCCAACGTCAGGGTCGTCGTCATCGACCTCGGCATCAACGACATCCTGCGCAACCGCGCCCTCGCCGACCCGGACGCCGTCCTCACCGGCCTGCGCACCCTCGCCGACCGCGCCCACGCCCGCGGCATCAAGGTCGTCGGCACCACCCTCATGCCCTTCTACGGCCACCGCGGCTACACCGACGCCCGCGAGGGCGTCCGCCGGCAGATCAACGAGGCCATCCGCTCGGGCTCGGTCTTCGACGAGGTCGTGGACGTCGACACAGCACTCGCCGACCCCTACGACCCACGGCGACTGCGGTCGGACTACGACTCCGGGGACCACCTCCACCCCAGCGACAAGGGGTACCGGCGGATGGCGCGGGCCATCGAGCCGGGGCAACTGGAGGGGTCGGCGCCGGCGAGCCTGTGACGAGGTCCGGCGTACGGCAGAAGGGCCGCCCGGTCGGGCGGCCCTTCTGCCGTACGTGCGGCCGGTGGGACTCGAACCCACACGGGCGTGAACCCACTGGGACCTAAACCCAGCATGACTGCCAATTCCATCACGGCCGCCCGGAAACGGTCATCACGCTCGACCGGCGGCACTCAGTGTACGCATGCCCACCTGGGGGCGTTGTCAGATCCCCAGATCCTTGATGATCTTGGCCACGTGCCCCGTCGCCCGGACGTTGTACAGCGCTCGTTCGACCTTGCCCTCCTCGTCGACGACGATCGTCGAGCGGATGACGCCCATGTAGGTCTTGCCGTAGTTCTTCTTCTCGCCGAAGGCGCCGTAGGCGTCGAGAACCTTCTTGTCGGGGTCGGCGAGGAGGGTGACCTTCAGGGATTCCTTGTCGCGGAACCTGCCCAGCTTCTCGGGGCTGTCCGGGGAGATGCCGATGACGTCGTAGCCGGCGCCGACCAGGAGGTCGAGGTTGTCGGTGAAGTCGCAGGCCTGCTTCGTGCAGCCGGGGGTCAGGGCGGCCGGGTAGAAGTAGACGATGACCTTGCGGCCCTTGTGGTCCGACAGGGACACCTCGTTGCCGTCGGCGTCGGGGAGGGTGAAGGCGGGGGCCACGTCCCCGGGCTGGAGTCGCTCACTCATCGGACCAGCGTAACCGGGGGTCCTGACGGTGCGGGCCTCCATGGAGCTGACAGACTGTCCAGGGCAAGCGAGAAACGACCAACGACAAGCAACAGGCATCGGCTACTTCGGAGGCCTCACCGTGGCGGACACGTCGGACACCAGAACCCCGGCGCAGATCGAGGCGGACATCAGGCGCCGCCGAGAAGTGCTGGCCGAGACGCTCGACGAGATCGGGGTGCGGGTGCATCCGAAGACCATCGTCGGGGACGCCAAGGCCAAGGTCGTCGCCAACGTCGACCACACCCTGGGGAAGGCCTACGTCCAGGTCAACCGGGTCGTGACCGATGTGAGGGCGCAGTTCGTGGACGAGAAGGGCGCGCCGCGGCTGGAGCGGGTCGTGCCGGTGGCTCTCGTCGTCGTGGGCGTCGTGGGGCTGCTGGCCCTGGGTACCCGGCGTCGTAAGGGCTGACCCGGAGGAGTTCCCGTCCGGCCGAGGCAGGTAGGTTCAAAGGCGTGAGCGGTAACAGAGACGAGCACAGCAGCCAGCACGACAAGCTTCCCATCCGGATGCTGCACGACCGTGTTCTCGTGCGGCAGGACACCAGTGAGGGCGAGCGGCGTTCCGGTGGCGGGATCCTGATTCCGGCGACGGCGGCCGTGGGGCGCCGCCTGGCATGGGCCGAGGTCGTCGCGGTGGGGCAGAACGTACGGACCGTGGAGCCGGGCGACCGGGTCCTGTTCGATCCGGAGGACCGGGCCGAGGTGGAGGTGCGGGGCATCGCGTACGTGCTGATGCGCGAGCGCGATCTGCACGCCGTGGCGGCGGACCGGTTCGAGGGGTCGGAGGACTCGACGGGGCTGTACCTGTAGATCCGCGGTTCTCGGACGCCGAAGGGGCTGGTGACCATGGTCACCAGCCCCTTTCGTCTCTCCGAACGACGGACGACGGCTGACGGCTGACGGCTGACGGCTGACGGCTGCCGCTTGCCGGCTGCTACTGGTCCACTGGCCTGCGCGTCGTGAGCTGGGGGCTTGTGCCGCCGCCCGGCAGGCCCGGGGTGCCGCCGTCGGCCGTCCCGCCGTCGGTGCCGGTGCCGCCGTCGGTGGTCTCGCCCGTGGCGCCGCCGTCCGTGGTGTCTCCCGTGGCGCCGCCGTCGGTCGGGTCCCCCGTCGTGCCGCCGGTCGTCGTGCCACCCGTGGTGGTGCCGCCGCCGGTGGTGCCGCCCGTGGTGCCGCCGGTCGTCGTGCCGCCGTTGGTCTGCCCCTGGGTCCGGCCCTGGTTCCGGCCGGGGGTGGACTTGTCGCCGGCCGAGGGGTCGTCCTCGGGCTCGGTGGGTTCGGTCTTCGGGGTGTCGGCGGACGGGTAGGCGGTTTCCTCGGAGCCCTCCTGGAGCTGGAGGGAGAAGTCGGTGGCCGGGGTCCCCTTCAGGGCCTCCTTGGTGAACTGGGCCCAGATCTTGGTGGGGGCGCCGCCGCCGTTGATGCGGTCCAGACCCATCGCGCCGTACAGCGGCTTGTGGGCGGCGGTGACCGGGTCCTGGCCCATCACGGCGACGACCGTGGCGAGGTCGGGCGTGTAGCCGGCGAACCAGGCGGCGGTGTCCTCCTCGGCGGTGCCGGTCTTGCCGGCGGCGGGGCGGTCGGCGTTCAGGGCTTCGGTCGCGGTGCCGTTCTGGACGACGCTGCGCAGGATCGAGGTGGTGGTGTCGGCGGCCTCGCGGCTGATGACCTGGGAGGACTTCCGCTCGGGCAGCTCGATGACGTCCGAGCCGTCCTTGGTGATCTTCTCGATGAGGGTGTAGGTGCCGTGCTGGCCGTGGTTGGCGAGCGTCGCGTAGGCCTCCGCCATGTCCAGGACGCTCGCGGTGGCCGTGCCCAGCGCGATCGAGGGGTACGGGTTGAGGTCGGGGGTGTTGGTGGGCAGGCCCAGCTCGACCGCGGTCTGCTTGACCTTCGCGGGGCCGACGTCGACGGCCATCTGCGCGTACACGGAGTTCACCGACTTGTCGGTGGCCTCACGCACGGTGATGTCGCCGTAGGAGTAGTCGTCCTCGTTGGCGGGGTCGTAGCCGCCGCCGCTCCAGCCCTGGACGGGACGCTTGTTGGTGCCGTCGTAGATGGTGTTCGGGGTGATGGTGCGGCCGTCCTGGGTCTCGGAGCCGTTCTCGACGGCCGAGGTGAACACGAACGGCTTGAAGGTGGAGCCGACCTGGAAGTCCCGGCGGGTGGCGTTGTTGGTGTACTGCTTGATGTAGTCGATGCCGCCGTACATGGCGAGGACCTTGCCGGTCTTGGGGTCGACGGCGGCGCCGCCCGCGCGGACGTAGGTGTCGACCTTCCGCTTCTTGTCGAGCTTGGACATCAGCTGGTCGTCGACCGCGTCGACGAAGGCGTCCTGCTTCTTCTTCTCCAGGGTGGTGGTGACCCGGTAGCCGCCGGCGTCGAGCTCGTTCTCGTCGACGATCTTGTTCTGGATCAGGTAGTCCTTGATGGCGCGGACGATGTAGCCGCGCTGCCCGGACATGCCGATGTCGGTGCCGGTGGTCTCCCTCGGAGTGGGGAACTTCATGCCGGCCCGCTCGGACTTGCTCAGCCAGTTCTTGGTGACCATGCCGTCGAGGACGTAGTTCCAGCGGGCCTCGGCGGCCTTCCGGTTCTCGGGGTGGGCGGTCACGTCGTACTCGCTCGGGGCGTTGACCAGCGCGGCGAGGTAGGCGCCCTGGGCGGCGGTGAGTTCGGCGGCGTCGATGCCGAAGTAGGCCTGGGCGGCGGCCTGCATGCCGTAGGCGTTGCGGCCGAAGTAGCTGGTGTTGAGGTAGCCCTCGAGGATCTCCTCCTTGGACTTCTCGCGGTCCAGCTTGATCGCGATGAAGAACTCCTTCACCTTGCGGCTGACGGTCTGTTCCTGCGCGAGGTAGTAGTTCTTGACGTACTGCTGGGTGATCGTCGAGCCGGACTGCTTGCCCTTGCCGAGGGCGGTGTTCCAGCCGGCGCGGAGCATCGCCTTGGGGTCGACGGCGGACTCGGTGTAGAAGTCGCGGTCCTCGGCGGCCAGCACGGCGTGCTGGGCGGGCTTGGAGATCTGCGCGAGGCTGACGTTCTCCCGGTTGACCGCGCCGTCGCGGGCGATCTCGGTGCCGTCCGCGTACAGGTAGACGTTGCTCTGCTTGGTGGCGAGGGCGTTGGCCGACGGGATCTTGACCATGGAGTAGCCGAGGAAGAACAGGCCGAAGAGCAGCAGGGCGCCGAGGACGAACGCGCCGAGCACCATCCGCCAGGTCGGCAGGAGGCGGCGCCAGCCCGTGCGTTTGGGCCGCTTGGGCTTCTTGCCGTCCGCCGGCTCGGCCGCGTCGGGCTCTGTGGATGCCGCCCAGCCCTCGGTCGGCTGCTTCGGCTGCGGCTCGTCGCTCATGTGCTGCTCGGACTCCTGTGTCGCGTCGTACGTTCCCGTACGCCTCGTACGCCTTCTGCGCCCCCTGTTGAAGACTCTCGCACCAAGCGTTCCGTTCCCGACAATCGGCGCGTGTTGCGTCACCCGTCGGCCCGGGAAATCGCGTGGCACGCGACCTCGGCGGCGTACTAGGCTCCTGCGCTTCGGCGTCGGGAGGTCGGGAGGCGGTTGCCGTGGGTTCGGCGCGGTTGTACGCGGCCGTCGCAGCAGGGGGTTTCCGAAGGTACGCGACCTATCGGGCGGCCACGGCCGCGGGGGTGTTCACCAATACCGTTTTCGGCCTGATCCTCGTCTACACATACCTGGCGTTGTGGGACCAGCGGCCGCACCTCGGGGGCTACGACCAGGCGCAGGCGGTCACGTTCGTGTGGCTGGGGCAGGCGTTGTACGCGACGCTGGCGATCCAGGGCGGCGGCTTCGAGACGGAGCTCATGGAGCGTATCCGTACGGGTGACGTCGCGATCGATCTGTACCGGCCGGCCGATCTCCAAGTGTGGTGGCTGGCGAACGACTTGGGGCGGGCGCTGTTCCAGCTGCTGGGACGCGGGGTGATCCCGTTCGCGTTCGGGGTGCTCGTCTTTCCCACGGCGCTCCCGGACGATCCGGGGACGTGGCTGGCGTTCCTGGTGGCCGTCCTGCTCGCGATGGTCGTCAGCTTCGCGATCCGTTTCCTGGTGGCGCTGAGCGGGTTCTGGCTGCTGGACGGCACGGGCGCGCTGCAGGTGCTGATGGTCACCGGCATCTTCTGCTCGGGGATGACGCTGCCGTTGAACGCCTTCCCGGGGCCGCTCGGCGACATCGTCCGGGTGCTGCCGTGGGCGGCTCAGCTGCAGATGCCGGCCGATGTGCTGATGGGGAAGGCGGATCCGCTGCCCGCGTTCGCCTTCCAGGCGGCGTGGGCGGTGGTGCTGCTGGCGGCCGGGCGGCTGGTGCAGTCGGCGGCGACCCGGCGGGTGGTGGTCCAGGGTGGCTGAGCGCAACAGGGTGCTGGAGGGGCTGAGGGCCTACCGGCTGATCGCCGGGATGTGGATCCGTTCGACGATGGCCTACCGGCTGTCGTTCGCGATGACCGCGTTCGGCGGTCTGGTGGTGACCGGGCTGGACTTTGTCGCGATCTTGCTGATGTTCTCGCAGGTCGATGTGCTCGGCGGCTACACGCTGCCCGAGATCGCCTTCCTCTACGGGCTGTCCGCGACGTCCTTCGGGATCGCGGACCTGGCGATCGGCTCGGCGGGCCGGCTGGGCACGCGGGTGCGGGACGGCACGCTGGACACGCTGCTGGTGCGGCCCGCGCCGGTGCTGGCCCAGGTCGCGGCGGACCGTTTCGCGCTGCGCCGGATCGGCCGGATCAGCCAGGGGGCGCTGGTGCTGGGTTACGCGCTGGTCGCGCTGGACGTGAGCTGGACGCCGGCCAAGGTGCTGCTGCTGCCGGTGATGCTGGTGTCCGGTGGGGTGATCTTCTGCGCGGTGTTCGTCGCGGGCGCGTCCTTCCAGTTCGTGGCGCAGGACGCGTCGGAGGTGCAGGCCGCGTTCACGTACGGCGGCCAGACGCTGCTCCAGTATCCGCCGACCGTGTTCGGCAAGGAGCTGGTGCGCGGGGTGACGTTCATTTTCCCGCTGGCTTTCGTCAACTGGGTGCCGGCGGCCTACGTCCTGGGACGGCCGTATCCGCTGGGCGTTCCGCGGTGGGCGGCGTTCGCGCCGCCGCTGGTGGCGGTGGCGTGCTGCGCGCTGGCGGGGCTGGCGTGGCGGGCGGGGCTGCGGTCGTATCGGAGCACGGGGAGTTAGGGGTCTGTCATGGAGGCGGCGTTCATCGAACTGGACCGCGTGGAGAAGGTCTTCGACGTGCGGAAGAAGGCCGGCTTCCTCAAGCGGGAGCGGCGGCGGGTGCGGGCGGTCGACTCGATCTCCTTCACCGTGGCGCGCGGCGAGATGGTCGGCTACATCGGGCCGAACGGCGCCGGGAAGTCGACGACGATCAAGATGCTGACGGGGATCCTGACCCCGAGCGGCGGCCGGCTGCGGGTGGCGGGCATCGACCCGTCCCGGGAGCGGACACGCCTGGCGCACCGCATCGGTGTGGTGTTCGGGCAGCGTACGACCCTGTGGTGGGACCTCCCGCTGATCGACTCCTACCGGCTGATGCACCGCATGTACCGCATCCCGGACGACCGTTACCGCGAGAACCTCGACCGGCTCGTCGAACTCCTCGAACTGTCCGCCCTGTTGGACGTGCCCGTACGGCAGCTGTCGCTGGGCCAGCGGATGCGCGGCGACATCGCGGCGGCCCTGCTGCACGACCCCGACGTCCTCTACCTCGACGAGCCGACGATCGGCCTGGACGTCGTCTCCAAGGGGCGGGTGCGGGAGTTCCTGCGCGAGCTGAACGCCGAACGCGGCACCACGGTCCTGCTCACCACCCACGACCTCCAGGACATCGAGCAGCTCTGCTCCCGGGTGATGGTCATCGACCACGGGCGCCTGGTCTACGACGGCGCTCTCGCCGGGCTGCACGAGGCGGGTGATAGCGAGCGGACCCTGGTGGTGGACCTGGAGCGGGAGCTCCCGCCGATCGAGGCGGGCCCGGCCGCCCGGGTGGTCCGGGTGGAGGGGCCCCGGCAGTGGCTGGCGTTCCCGGCGTCGGAGTCGGCGGCGCCGCTGGTGGCGCGGATCGCGGCGGACTATCCGCTGGTGGACCTGTCGGTGCGGGAACCGGACATCGAGGCGGTGATCGCGAAGATGCTGCACGCCTCGGGGGACTCCCCCGAGCCCCCGACGCAACGGACCGAGCAGGCCGGAACGACGGCTTCCTGAACGGCCGGGCTCGCCCCCGGCCCGCGTTTCTCCCGCGGCCCGTGCTCATCCGTGGCCCTCGCACAGGGTCAACTCGTAGGCTGCTGTGCATGACCGACGACGCACTCCCGGACCTGCGCGCCTCCGACGCCGACCGTGAACGGGTCGCCGAAGTCCTGCGGGACGCCGTGGCCGAGGGCCGGCTCGACATGGCGGAGTTCGAGGAGCGGCTCGACGCCACGTACCGGGCGCGGACGTACGGCGAGCTGGCGCCGCTCACCCGGGACCTGCCGGTCGCGCAGGTGGCCGTGCCGCCCGCGGTGTCGCTGCGCAAGCAGCCGCAGGCGGACGGGGGTTGGGCCGGGCGGATCGTGGGCGGCGAGGGGTCGTCCACGTGGGCCGTGGCCGTGATGTCCGGCTTCCAGCGCAAGGGGCGCTGGACGGCTCCCCGGCGTTTCAACTGCTTCGCCTTCTGGGGCGGCGGGGAACTGGATCTGCGTGAGGCGAACTTCGCCGCCGGCGAGGTGGTGATCAACTGCGTGGCGATCATGGGCGGGATGAGCATCATCGTGCCCCCGGGCGTCGAGGTCGACGTACGCGGCATCGGCGTCATGGGCGGCTTCGACGACGGGGAGACGGGCATCCCCGGCGACCCCGGCGCACCGCGGGTGGTGGTGACCGGGTTCGCCTTCTGGGGCGGGGTCGGCGTCGAGCGCAAGCTGACGCGTGAGGAGCGCCGGCAGGCCAAGCTGGAGCGGAGGCGCGCGCGGGAGCAGGAGCGGCAGGCGCGGCTGGAGCGGCGGCAGGCCCGTGACGAGGAGCGGCGGGCGCGGCGGGAGCTGCACGGCGGCGACTTCCACAAGGAGCGCCGGGAGGACCGGCGGGGGCACCTCGAGCACTGAAACCGGCGTCGATGCCGGGGGTGGGCCGCGCAGCCCGCGCCGTCGGGGTGCCCGCTGGCCGCTGTCAGCCCAGCAACTCCCGCACGACCGGCACCAGTGCACGGAACGCCTTCCCCCGGTGGCTGATCGCGTTCTTCTCCTCGGGGGTCAGCTCGGCGCACGTACGCGTCTCGCCCTCCGGCTGGAGGATCGGGTCGTAGCCGAAGCCGTTCGTGCCGGCGGGGGTGTGGCGCAGGACGCCCCGCAGTTGGCCCTCGACCACCCGCTCCGTGCCGTCCGGCAGGGCGAGGGCGGCGGCGCAGGCGAAGTGGGCGCCCCGGTGTTCGTCGGCGATGTCGGAGAGCTGGGCCAGGAGCAGCTCCAGGTTGGCGCGGTCGTCGCCGTGCCTGCCGGACCAGCGGGCCGAGAAGATGCCCGGGGCGCCGTTGAGAACGTCCACGCACAGTCCCGAGTCGTCGGCGACGGCCGGGAGGCCGGTGGCCCGGGCGAGGGCGTGGGCCTTGAGGAGGGCGTTCTCGGCGAAGGTCACGCCGGTTTCCTTGACGTCGGGGACGTCGGGGTAGGCGTCCGCGCCGACGAGGTCGTGGGGCAGGCCTGCGTCGGTGAGGATCGCCCTTAGTTCGGTGATCTTTCCGGCGTTGCGGGTGGCGAGGATCAGGCGGGTCATGGCCCCCAGTATCGCGGGGGCCGGTGCCCGGGGTGCGTCACGGGGTGCAGACCTTCGTCAGTTCGCCCGCCGCGTCCGTGACCGGGGACAGGTCCGGGGTCTCGTCGCCGTTCTTCACCGCCGTGCGGACGTTGCCGACGGCCTTGTTCAGGTCGTCGACCGCCTTGTTGACGTCGGCGTTGTCGGTCGTGTCGCCGATCTTGTCGAGGTTCTTGTCGATGGAGTCGAGGGACTCCTCGAGCTGGGTGGGGTCGTTCGACGCGTTCTCCACGGCCTGCTGGAGTTCGGTGACGCTGTCGGCTATGGCGTCGGCGGTCTGGACGCAGTCGAGTGCCTTGTTGACGGCGTCGCAGCCGGTGGTCGTCAGTCCCACGGTGAGGGCGACGGCCGCCGTGGCGGCGGCGATGGCGGTACGGCGGCCTCGGTGGCGTCGGCTCGCGGCCATGGACATGGCGGTGTTCCTCCCCTTGTGCAGGCCTTCCGAGGCCCCCGTCGTGTACTGCCCAAGACGCCGGGGCGGGCGGCGCGGTTGCCCGCGCGCCCGGCCCTTCTTGGCGTGCTCTTTACTTTTCCAGGACCGTATCAAGGGCGGTGCGCTGCAGGACAGCGAGTTCCGTGCAGCCGGAAACCGCCAGGTCGAGCAGGGCGTCGAGCTCCTCGCGGGCGAAGGGCGTGGCCTCGGCGGTGCCCTGGACCTCGACGAAGCGGCCGTCGCCGGTGCAGACGACGTTCATGTCGGTCTCGGCGCGGACGTCCTCCTCGTAGCAGAGGTCCAGCAGCGGGACGCCGCCGACGATGCCCACCGACACCGCCGAGACCGTGCCGGTGAGCGGCTGGCGGCCGGCCTTGATCAGCTTCTTGCGCTGGGCCCAGGCGACCGCGTCGGCGAGGGCGACGTAGGCGCCGGTGATGGCCGCGGTGCGGGTGCCGCCGTCGGCCTGGAGCACGTCGCAGTCGAGGACGATGGTGTTCTCGCCGAGCGCCTTGTAGTCGATGACGGCGCGCAGGGAGCGGCCGATGAGGCGGGAGATCTCGTGGGTACGGCCGCCGATCTTGCCCTTGACGGACTCACGGTCGCCGCGGGTGTTGGTGGCGCGGGGCAGCATGGAGTACTCCGCGGTGACCCAGCCCTCGCCGCTGCCCTTGCGCCAGCGGGGGACGCCTTCGGTGACGGAGGCCGTGCAGAAGACCTTCGTGTCGCCGAAGGAGACGAGGACGGAGCCCTCGGCGTGCTTGCTCCAGCCGCGTTCGAGGGTGACCGGGCGGAGCTGTTCGGGGGTGCGGCCGTCGATTCGAGACATGCCGCTGAGCCTAGCCGTAGCCGTGGAAGGGGCCCCTCCCACGGTGGGAAAGGGCCCCTGCCGAGTGAGACGAGCGAGAGGGCTCGCCGCCGCACGTGCCCGGCGAACGGGGCTCAACTCACGTCATCGCTCATGTCACCGCTCGTGTCATCCGGTGAGCGGAGCTCGGTCATTCAGTGAGCGGGGCTCACATCATGTCCTCGATCTCCGCGGCGATCGGGTCGGCGTCCGTGCCGATGACGACCTGGATCGCGGTGCCCATCTTCACGACGCCGTGGGCGCCGGCGGCCTTCAGGGCGGCCTCGTCGACCAGCGCGGGGTCGGAGACCTCGGTACGGAGCCGGGTGATGCAGCCCTCGATCTCCTCGATGTTGTCGATGCCACCGAGCCCGGCGACGATCTTCTCAGCCTTGCTGGAAAGTTTGCTGGCCATGTTCCGTCTCCCTGAATTGCCTGATGCGAACCGCTTTGCCGCAGTAACCCACAGTTGGCCCAACTTCGCGAGCGATCGTGCTGGACGTACCGAAAGATGACGTCACACCAACGAAATCGTCCGTAGCTGGTCTACACCACCTGACAGGCGGTCGCCAAACCATGAGTGCCGAGAGCGCCGACTCCAGGGTCGGTCCCGCGCGGGCCCGTTGGAACCGACTGTTCCAGGGACTGCAGAAGATGGGACGCAGTCTCCAGCTGCCGATCGCGGTGCTGCCGGCCGCCGGCATCCTCAACCGGCTCGGCCAGCCGGACGTGTTCGGGGACGACGGTCTGGGCTGGACGGACGTCTCCAAGGTGATGACGGGCGCCGGCGGCGCGCTGCTCGACGGCCAGTTGGGGCTGCCGCTGCTGTTCTGCGTGGGCGTCGCCATCGGCATGGCGAAGAAGGCCGACGGCTCGACGGCGCTGGCGGCGGTGACGGGGTTCCTCGTCTACTACAACGTGCTGCGGCAGTTCCCGGAGGACTGTCCCGAGGGGGCGAAGGCCATCCCCGGCATCGGCTGTCTGGACACGGTCGAGGGGACGGTGACGGCGTTCACCTTCCAGAACCCGGGCGTCTTCGGCGGCATCGTCATGGGTCTGCTGGCGGCCTACTTCTGGGCGCGGTTCCATCGCACGCGGCTGGTCGACTGGCTGGGATTCTTCAACGGGCGGCGGCTGGTGCCGATCATCATGGCGTTCGTGGCCATCGTCTTCGCGGCCCTGTGCCTGTGGATCTGGCCGCCGATCGGTGACGCGCTGGAGAGCTTCAGCGACTGGCTCGACGGGCTGGACGCCTGGGGCGCGGGCATCTTCGGCGTCGCGAACCGGGCGTTGCTGGTGGTCGGCCTGCACCAGTTCCTGAACGTGCCCATCTGGTTCCAGTTCGGCAGTTACACCAAGCCGGACGGGACGGTGGTGCACGGCGACATCAACATGTTCCTGGCGGGCGACCCGGACGCCGGCCAGTTCACCTCGGGCTTCTTCCCGATCATGATGTTCGCGCTCCCCGCCGCCGCCCTCGCCATCACCCACTGCGCCCGGCCGGACCGCCGCAAGGAGATCGGCGGCCTGATGCTGTCGGTGGCGCTGACGTCGTTCGTCACGGGCATCACGGAACCGATCGAGTACTCGTTCCTGTTCGTGGCGCCCCTGCTGTACGTGGTGCACGCGCTGCTGACGGGTGTGTCGATGGCGGTGACGTGGGGGCTGGGGGTGCACGACGGGTTCAGCTTCTCGGCCGGCCTCATCGACTACGTCATCAACTGGAACCTGGCGACGAAGCCGTGGGCGATCATCCCGATCGGGCTGTGCTTCGCCGTCGTCTACTACGTGGTCTTCCGTTTCGCGATCACGAAGTTCGATCTGAAGACGCCGGGGCGGGAAAGGGAGGAGGAGCGGGAGGACATCACCAAGGCCTGAAAAACGGGTGCTGAGCGTAGCGCTCCGAATGCGGTTCTGACGGGTTCCTTATATCGCCCTCATCGTGCTAGAACATGGTCTACACCACTGAGTGGTGTAGACCACCACGATGGAGGAAGTCTATGAGCACCGCCACCGCGCCTACGGCGGCCCCCACGAAGAAGTGGGGATCCGGCCTGTTCCAGGGCCTGCAGAAGGTCGGCCGCAGCCTGCAGCTGCCCATCGCCGTGCTGCCGGCGGCGGGTCTGCTGCTGCGGCTCGGGCAGGCCGACGTGTTCGGCAAGGACGGCCTCGGCTGGGACAAGGTCGCAGCCGTGTTCGCCACTGCCGGTGGAGCCCTCTTCGACAATCTGCCGATGCTGTTCTGCATCGGTGTGGCGATCGGCTTCGCCAAGAAGGCGGACGGCTCGACCGCGCTGGCAGCCCTGGTCGGCTTCCTGGTCTACAGCAACGTCCTGAAGGCCTTCCCGGTCACCGAGGCCAAGGTGCAGGCCGGGGCGGACATAGCCGCGACCTACAACAACCCCGGTGTCCTCGGCGGCATCCTCATGGGCCTGCTGTCCGCCGTGCTCTGGCAGCGCTTCCACCGGACCAAGCTGGTGGACTGGCTCGGCTTCTTCAACGGCCGCCGTCTGGTGCCGATCATCATGGCCTTCGTCGGCACGCTCATGGGCGTCTTCTTCGGCCTGGTCTGGGAGCCGATCGGTGAGGTCATCTCCGACTTCGGCGAGTGGATGACCGGCCTCGGCGCCTTCGGCGCGGCGCTGTTCGGTCTCATCAACCGCGCGCTGATCCCGATCGGCATGCACCAGTTCGTCAACACCGTCACCTGGTTCCAGCTCGGCGACTTCAAGGACGCCGCGGGCGAGCTCGTCCACGGTGACCTGAACCGCTTCTTCGCCGGCGACCCGACCGCCGGTCAGTTCATGTCGGGCTTCTTCCCGATCATGATGTTCGGACTGCCGGCCGCCGCGATCGCGATCGCCCACGCCGCCCGTCCCGAGCGCCGCAAGGCCGTGATGGGCATGATGGTCTCGCTCGCGCTGACCTCGTTCGTGACCGGTGTGACCGAACCGATCGAGTTCTCGTTCCTGTTCATCGCGCCGGTGCTGTACGCGATCCACGCGGTGCTCACCGCCCTGTCCATGGCGGTCACCTGGGCGCTCGGCGTCCACGCGGGCTTCACCTTCTCCGCGGGCGCCATCGACTACGGCCTGAACTGGAACCTCGCCACCAAGCCCTGGCTGATCATCCCCATCGGCCTGGTCTTCGCCGCGATCTACTACTTCGTCTTCCGCTTCGCCATCACGAAGTTCAACCTCCCCACCCCGGGCCGCGAGCCCGAGGAGGAGGTCGAGGACCTCACCAAGGCGTAGGCCGCCCGCGCGGCACGCACGAGGCCCCCGGAGCCCTGAACTGCTCCGGGGGCCTTCGTCGTGCTCGAAGTCTGTGCAAGTCCGTGAAGGTCAGATCTCGTACGTGACCCTCGGCGCCGCCAGCTCGACCGGACCGTCGTAGACCTCCCGCGCGTCCGCGAGGTTGACCTGCGGGTCGGTCCACGGGGGGATGTGGGTGAGGACCAGGCGGCGGGCGCCCGCGCGGGCCGCCGTCTCACCTGCCTCACGGCCGTTGAGGTGGAGGTCGGGGATGTTCTCCTTGCCGTGCGTGAAGGCGGCCTCGCACAGGAACAGGTCGGCGTCGCGGGCGAGTTCGTCGAGGGCCGCGCTGACACCCGTGTCGCCGGAGTAGGTCAGCGTCCTCCCGCCGTGTTCGACGCGGATGCCGTAGGCCTCCACCGGGTGGGCCACCCGCTCGGTGTGGACCGTGAAGGGGCCGATGTCGAAGGTGGAGGGCTTGACCGTGTGGAAGTCGAAGACCTCGCTCATGGAGGAGGCCGAGGGGGTGTCGGCGTAGGCCGTGGTGAGGCGGTGCTCCGTGCCCTCCGGTCCGTAGACCGGGATGGGGTCGCAGCGTCCGCCGTCGTGCCGGTAGTAGCGCGCCACGAAGTACGCGCACATGTCGATGCAGTGGTCGGCGTGCAGATGACTCAGGAAGATCGCGTCGAGGTCGTAGAGACCGCAGTGGCGCTGCAGCTCGCCCAGGGCGCCGTTGCCCATGTCGAGAAGCAGCCGGTAGCCGTCGGCCTCGACGAGGTAGCTCGAGCAGGCCGATTCCGCGGACGGGAACGACCCCGAGCAGCCGACGACGGTGAGCTTCATAAAGCAGAAACCTCCGTTGGCGGGAACCGAAGAGATATGCCGGGAAAGATCGTGAAACGAACGGTCGTGAAAGGGGCGACGGGGGTCGTGCGGTTCGTCGAGCGTAAGGCGCAAAACGTCTGGTCGCTCCTCCGCCAGGGGCCGTTGTGGGCGAACTCACCTGTGCTGTCACCGGATCGGCTGGTCTCGGTGGGGGTACCCGCACGTCTTTCGGGCTGTGGGGGAGCGTGGAGGGCGTGAGAGGGCGCGCGCTGTCGGATGCGCGCCGGTAACGTCTTCCTCATGGACACGTCCTGGTGGCTGGCGCTCGCGGCGGTGGTGCTGCTCGCGCTCGTCGCCACGCTCGTCGACGGCTGGGGACGCGGTCGTCGCCCCGCGGGGCGCAGGTCGCGGCCGCCGGGCCGGCCGGCCCGAGGGCACGGGGTGGCGGGGCGGCCGCAGCCGGCGGAGATCTGGTGGGCGAACGTGCCGTTCGAGGACGGACCAGAATCAAAAGGGGCCGCGCGCAGCGCGTCGGGTAGGGCGGCGGTGGGAGACGGGCGGGCGAAGGACCGGCCCTGTCTGGTGCTGGTGGTGCGCGGGGACCGGGTGACGGTCGCGAAGATCACCAGCAGGTACCGCGACGAGCGGTCCGGGGTGATCCCGCTGCCGCCGGGCGCCGTCGGCGACGCGCAGGGACGGCCGAGCTTCCTGGAGACGGACGAACTGCGCCAGGTGCCGGTGGCGCACTTCCGGCGCCGGGTGGGTGTGGTGGACCCGGTCCTGTGGGACCAGGTCCGTCACCTGACGAGGTAGGGCCTGCCGCGGCTCACGCCCAGAGCTGGCCCTGGAGGGTCTCGATCGCTTCCTCGGTCGTCGCGGCGGTGTAGACGCCGGTGGAGAGGTACTTCCAGCCGCCGTCGGCCACGACGAACACGATGTCGGCGCTCTCCCCCGCCTTGAGCGCCTTCCTGCCCACGCCGATCGCGGCGTGCAGCGCGGCGCCCGTGGAGACGCCCGCGAAGATGCCCTCCTGCTGGAGCAGCTCACGGGTGCGGGTGACCGCGTCCGCGGAGCCGACGGAGAAACGGGTGGTCAGGACGGAGGCGTCGTACAGCTCGGGTACGAAGCCCTCGTCGAGGTTGCGCAGGCCGTAGACGAGGTCGTCGTAGCGCGGCTCCGCGGCGACGATCCTGACGTCGGGTTTGTGCTCGCGGAGGTAGCGGCCGACGCCCATCAGGGTGCCGGTGGTGCCGAGGCCCGCGACGAAGTGGGTGACGGACGGGAGGTCGGCGAGGATCTCCGGCCCGGTCGTGGCGTAGTGGGCGCCCGCGTTGTCGGGGTTGCCGTACTGGTAGAGCATCACCCAGTCGGGGTGCTCGGCGGCCAGCTCCTTCGCGACGCGTACGGCGGTGTTGGAGCCGCCCGCGGCCGGGGAGGAGATGATCTCGGCGCCCCACATGCCGAGCAGGTCCCGGCGTTCCTGGGAGGTGTTCTCGGGCATCACGCAGACCATGCGGTAGCCCTTGAGCTTGGCCGCCATGGCGAGGGAGATGCCGGTGTTGCCGCTGGTCGGCTCCAGGATGGTGCAGCCGGGCGTCAGACGGCCGTCCTTCTCCGCCTGCTCGATCATGTGCAGGGCGGGGCGGTCCTTGACCGAGCCGGTGGGGTTGCGGTCCTCCAGCTTGGCCCAGATGCGGACCTCGGGGGACGGCGACAGCCGCGGCAGGCGCACCAGAGGGGTGTTGCCCACCGCGGCCAGCGGGGAGTCGTAACGCATGAGCGGTCAGCGACCTGTCAGGCCATGCCGCCGGCCACGGCCGGCAGGATCGTCACGGTGTCGCCGTCGGTCAGCTTGGTGTTGATGCCGTCGACGAAGCGGACGTCCTCGTCGTTCAGGTAGACGTTGACGAAGCGGCGCAGCTGGCCGTCGTCCACGATGCGGGCCTGGATGCCCGCATGCCGGGTCTCGAGGTCGGCGAACAGGTCGGCGAGGGTGTCACCGCTGCCCTCCACCGCCTTCTGACCGTCGGTGTACTGGCGGAGGATGGTGGGGATGCGGACCTCGATGGCCATGGCTCAGGGCTCCTGTCGGGAGTGGTCAGGTCGGTAAGCGCGCGGCAGCGCAGGTACAGCGGGGTCGAGCGTCGCGCCGCGGCTCACGGGCCGTACGGCGGCAGGGGCAGCGTCAACAGATGGCGCTGGCGAGCCTGCACAGGTCGACGTGCAGCCGCGCCACGAGCAGTACGCCCGGCGTCTTCTCGCTCACGTCGTTCACAACCATGGGCTCATCGTATCGATTCCCGCCCCGGGCCCTTGAGTGTGATCCCACATCGTGGACGGAATACGGCCGAGCAGTGAGACACACCAGTTCTGCGCCCTGCTGGCGTCCTGCTGGACGGCCGCTCAGTACGCCTCGACGATCCTGACCTCCTCCTCGGTGACCTCGCCCTCGACGATCCGGAAGGAGCGGAACTGGAACTCGCCGAGTCCGTCGGTGTCGGCGGTGGAGACGAGGACGTAGTGGGCGCCGGGCTCGTTGGCGTAGGAGATGTCGGTGCGGGAGGGGTGGGCCTCGGTCGCGGTGTGGGAGTGGTAGATGACCACCGGCTCCTCGTCGCGGTCGTCCATCTCGCGGTACAGCTTGAGCAGGTCGCCGGAGTCGAACTCGTAGAACGTGGGCGACATGGCCGCGTTCAGCATGGGGATGAAGCGCTCGGGGCGGTCCGAGCCCGCCGGGCCCGCGACGACGCCGCATGCCTCGTCGGGGTGGTCCTTGCGCGCGTGCGCGACGATCTCGTCGACGAGGGCCTGGGTGATGGTCAGCATGCTCGTCAGCATAAGCAGAGGGGCCCTTCCGTACCGAAGAGCGGTACGGAAGGGCCCACATCGCGGACGTCCTGAGCGGCAGCCGGAGGGGGCGCCACGAGTGCTCCCTGCGGCCGGACGTCCTCGGTGGTGGTCAGCCCACCTTCTCCAGGTGCGTCTCGCGGCGCCGGGTGACCTCGGGGTTGCGGGACTTCAGCACGGCCCAGCCGATGGCGAGGGCGGCGGCCCAGCCGGCCATCACGTACAGGCAGACGCGGGAGTCGGCGTCGTAGGCGATGAGGCCCGTGACGAAGAGCAGGAACACGATGGCGATGTAGGAGCACACCGCGCCGCCCGGCGCCGGGAAGGACGAGGCGGGCAGTCGGCCCGCGTCGACCGCGCGGCGGTAGAGGACGTGGCTGACCAGGATCATCAGCCAGGTCCAGATGCCGGCCGCGGTGGCGACGGAGGTGACGTAGCCGAAGGCCTTCTCCGGGACGACGTAGTTCAGGACCACGCCGATGCCCATGAAGAGGACCGAGACGGTGATGCCGAAGGCCGGCGTCTTGGTCGAGGACAGCTTCTTGAAGGCCGCGGGGGCCTCGCCGCTCTCGGCCAGGTTCCGCAGCATGCGGCCCGTGGAGTACATGCCGGAGTTGCAGGAGGACAGCGCGGCGGTCAGCACGACGAAGTTGACGATGCCCGCGCCGGCCGGGATGCCGATCTTCGCGAAGGCGGCGACGAAGGGCGAGACGCCCGGGGCGAACTCGGTCCACTTCACGACGCAGAGGATGACGGTGAGAGCGCCGACGTAGAACAGCGCGATGCGCCAGGGCAGGGAGTTGATCGCCTTGGGGAGGGTCTTCTCCGGGTTCTCGGACTCGCCGGCCGTGACACCGACCAGCTCGACGGCGAGGTAGGCGAACATGACGCCCTGCAGGGTCATCAGGGAGGAGCCGATGCCCTTGGGGAAGAAGCCGTCGAAGGCCCACAGGTTGGAGACGGCGGCGGTGTCGCCGGCGGAGCTGAAGCCGAAGGTGAGCACGCCCAGGCCGATGACGATCATGCCGATGAGCGCGGTGACCTTGACCATCGAGAACCAGAACTCCAGCTCACCGAAGAGCTTCACGGAGATCAGGTTGACCCCGAAGAGGATCACCAGGAAGACCAGGGCCGTCACCCACTGAGGGATGGACGGGAACCAGTAGTTGACGTAGATCGCGGCGGCCGTCAGCTCGGCCATGCCGGTGACGACCCACATCAGCCAGTACGTCCAGCCGGTGAAGTAGCCGAAGAACGGGCCGAGGAACTCACGGGAGTACTCGGCGAAGGAGCCCGAGACCGGGCGGTAGAGCAGGAGCTCACCGAGCGCCCGCATGATGAAGAAGATGATCACGCCCGCGAGGGCGTACATGAAGATGAGGCTGGGGCCGGCCTTGGCGATGTTCGCCCCGGCTCCCAGGAACAGGCCGACGCCGATGGCGCCGCCGATCGCGATCATCTGGACCTGGCGACTGCCGAGTCCGCGCTCGTACCCCTCTTCAGAATCTTTCGGGGCCTTGTCCGTGTCGACCTGAGCGGAGGTCATGTCGTGGTGCGCCTTTCTCCATGCCGACCCGGGCCTTCGTCGGCCTCGGATCGGGTCTCGATCCCCCCGGATTGATGGAGCTGAGCGGGTTTCGCGGGCCCGCCCGTGCCTGGCCGACGATCCGTCGGCCACGTGGCGCACCCGGCGGACATTCGGGTGGTGTTCGCCGGGCGGTCGTGAAGATTTATCACGCCCGCAATATTGATCACCGAGGGTGGATGTGGCGCATCACACAAGAAGAAGCGGTCAAACAGGGCACAAAAGGGACACAGTCGGCCGCACCGGTAACGCGATCGTTATCCGGATTTGAGCGTCCGCTGAGCGAACACAAAACCCTCACATGTCACGTCATAAGGGTGGAGACGAGGGTCTCCTGAAGCCCGCCCAGCCACAGGTACGCCATCACCATCGGCTTGCGCGGGTCCTCGTCCGGAAGCCGGTAGAGGAGATCGGTGTCCTCCTCGTCGGTGATCTCCAGCCGGGAGCCGATCGCCAGGCGCAGGTCGTTGAGCGCGCCGAGCCACTGCCGGGACTGCTCGGGCGACAGCGACAGCACCGCCACCTCCCGGTCGTCGACGGTCAGCGCGTCCAGGGAGCGCACCATCGCGAGGGCGTTCTCGCGCTTGCCGGCCCGCAGGTCGTTCTCGGTGTAGCGGCGGAACTCGGCGGAGTACGTCCGCTGCTCCTGCGCCTGAGCGGGCCCCGGGGACGCCTCGGGGTCGGTGTAGGCGTCGGGGAACAGGCGCCTGAGGACCGGGTCGGCGGGGGGTTCGCTCGGGCCCTCGGCGAAGAGCTCGGCGAGCGGGTCGTCGGGGGCGTCCTCGGCGGGGCCGGGGCCGATGAGCTCCAGGAGCTGCACGGCCAGCGACCGGATGATGGAGATCTCGACGTCGTCGAGGGCGACGGCCGCGCCGCCGCCGGGGAGCGGTTCGAAGTGTCCTGGCATGGGTGAGGTGACTACTTCCGGTCCTGCTGGAGGGTGGCCCACAGACCGTAGCCGTGCATCGCCTGCACGTCGCGTTCCATCTCCTCGCGGGTACCGCTGGAGACGACCGCCCGGCCCTTGTGGTGGACATCGAGCATGAGCTTGGTGGCCTTGTCCTTGGAGTAGCCGAAGTACGTCTGGAAGACGTACGTCACATAGCTCATGAGGTTCACCGGGTCGTTGTGGACGATGGTGATCCAGGGGACGTCCGGCTCAGGTACGGCGAAGACCTCCTCCGCCGACTCGGTGCGTTCGATCTCTACGGGAGCGGGTGACGTCACAGGGCCCATGCTGCCACGCATCACTGAAATCGTCACACCGACGAAAAGGGAGTACGATCTCGCCATGCCGCATACCCCGGGGGACGCCCCCCGGACCCCCGGCCGCCCCGGGGGTACCCGAGAATTCGTGACTAGGAGAGCTACCGTGGATGTAGCGGACCTTGGGTTGCCCGTGGACGTCCCCTCGACGGCACTGTTCACGGACCAGTACGAGTTGACGATGCTGCAGGCCGCGATGAAGGCCGGTACCGCCGGGCGGCGCAGCGTGTTCGAGGTCTTCACCCGGCGGCTGCCGGAGGGGCGGCGCTACGGCGTGGTCGCGGGCACCGGCCGGGTCCTGGACGCCGTGGAGAACTTCCGTTTCGACGCGGGCGTGCTGGGCTTCCTGCGGGAACGGAAGATCGTCGACGAGGAGACGCTGGACTGGCTCGGCGCGTACCGCTTCTCGGGTGACATCTGGGGCTATCCGGAGGGCGAGGTGTACTTCCCGGGCTCGCCGATCATGCGGGTCGAGGGCTCCTTCGCCGAGTGCGTGCTCCTGGAGACCGTGATCCTTTCGATCCTCAACCACGACTCGGCGATCGCCGCGGCCGCCTCCCGGATGGCCTCCGCGGCCGGGGAGCGCCCGCTGATCGAGATGGGTGCCCGCCGCACCCACGAGCTGTCCGCGGTGGCCGCCTCCCGCGCCGCGTACGTCGGCGGTTTCACCACCACCTCCGACCTGGCGGCCGGCTTCCGCTACGGCATCCCCACGGTGGGGACGAGCGCCCACGCCTTCACCCTGCTGCACGACAGCGAGCGCGACGCCTTCCGCGCCCAGGTCGACTCCCTGGGCCGTGGCACCACCCTCCTCGTGGACACGTACGACGTCGCCGAGGCGGTCCGTACGGCGGTGGAGATCGCCGGGCCCGAACTGGGCGCGGTCCGCATCGACTCCGGCGACCTGCTGCTCGTCGCCCACCGGGTGCGCGCCCAGCTCGACGAGCTGGGGGCCGCCGACACGCGGATCATCGTCACCTCGGACCTCGACGAGTACGCGATCGCCTCACTGGCCGCGGCCCCCGTGGACGCGTACGGCGTCGGCACCCAGCTGGTGACCGGCTCCGGGCACCCGACGTGCTCGATGGTCTACAAGCTGGTCGCCCGCGCCGAGTCCGCCGCTCCCAAGGCGCCGCTGGTACCGGTGGCGAAGAGGTCGACCGGCGGCAAGACCTCCGTCGGCGGCCGCAAGTGGGCCGCGCGGCGCCTGGACGAGGACGGCGTGGCGGAGGCCGAGGTCGTCGGCACCGGGCCGGTCCCCGAGTCGCTGGCCGACCGGCAGCTGCTGGTGGAGCTGGTCAAGGGCGGCGAGATAGTGGCCCGCGAGCCGCTGGACGTCGTCCGCGACCGGCACATCGCGGCCCGGGCCGGTCTGCCGCTGTCCGCGACACAGCTCTCGCGCGGGGAACCCGTCATTCCGACGGAGTATGTACAGGGGCGCTCGGGTAGCTAGGACCCGTGCCGACCCGCACGCCCAGCACGCCCCGCCATGCCCCCTCCCGCACCGCCGCCGAAGTCTCTAGGCTCGTAGTTTCACCCATAGTCGAAGGACACCCACCATGCGCCGCGCCTTGATCGTCGTTGACGTGCAGAACGACTTCTGCGAGGGGGGCAGCCTCGCGGTGGCCGGGGGTGCCGACGTGGCCGCCGCGATCACCGAGCTGATCGGGCAGGCTCCCGCCGGATACCGGCATGTCGTGGCCACCCGCGACCACCACATCGCCCCCGGCGGCCACTTCGCCGACAATCCCGACTACGTCCACTCCTGGCCCGCGCACTGCGTCGCCGGCACCGAGGGCGTGGGCTTCCATCCGAACTTCGCCCCGGCGGTCGCCTCCGGCGCCATCGACGCCGTCTTCGACAAGGGCGCCTACGCGGCCGCCTACAGCGGCTTCGAGGGCGCCGACGAGAACGGCGTGCACCTGGGCGACTGGCTGCGCGCCCGGGAGATCGACGAGGTCGACGTCGTCGGCATCGCCACCGACCACTGCGTCCGGGCCACCGCCCTGGACGCGGCCCGGGAGGGGTTCCGCACCCAGGTCCTCCTCGACCTGACCGCCGGCGTGGCCCAGGAGACCACCGAGCGGGCGATCGAGGAGATGAGAGAGGCGGGCGTGGAGCTGTCCGGCAAGCCGGTCGTGCAGTAGGCGCCCGGAACCGTCCGCGCGGGCATCTCATGAGCACCTTCGCCGGCCGGCTCGACGGCGCCTGGGAGTGGTGGTCCGCCGCCGTCGAGGACGCCCAGGAAGGGCGCTGGGTGCGGGACGCCCTGGAGCGGCAGGTGATGGCGGACATCAGGGCCGCCACCCACGCCCTGCACGACGGCCGGCTCCCCCCGTTCACCGCGGACTCGTGGCATGTACGCATCGGCCGGATCGCCAACTGGGCCGGTGTGCTCCGGCTGGCCGCCCGGGCGGGCGGCTGGCGGCTGCACCCCGTGGCCGGGCACGGCCCGCCGCGGCCCGCGGGCATGGCCGAGCTGCTGTCGGGCATCTACGCGGTCGGCGAGCAGGGCGAGCTGTGGATGCGGCGGCTCCTGGCGGGCGAGGCGCCGCCGGAGGACGAGATCGCCCGGGCCGAGGCCTTCCTCACCGGACCCGGGTCCGTCGAGGATCTCGAACTGTTCTTCTACGACTGACCGCGACCAGGACCGACCACGACCGACCGGTGCGCGTGTCCGGTCAGGGCCGCCCCCTACGTCTGCGCCGCCGGTCTGCGCAGCAGCGACCTGATCGGTCGCCACAGCTCCGGGACCGTCGTGACGACGCCGTTGTCCGGGTCCGTACGCCATATCAGGCCGTCGGGGTGGTGCAGGACCGCCGTGATCTCGTCCGGGGTGGGCGGGGCCGCGTTGCCGCGGAGGTAGACGGCGCGAAGACCCAGGTTGCGGAGCCTGGTCAGGGCTCGGGCGCGGTTCTGGGCGAGGACGAGGACGCGCACGCCGGTGACGGCGTCGGCCATGGGGCTGGGCAGGTTCAGTGCCACCACCACCATGCCGTCCGGCAGCTTGCAGAAGCCTCCTGCGGCCATGCGGTCACACCCCCGTGTGTCTCGGAGTCGATGCAGGTGTCAATAAGAAAAGCACAGGAGGCACCTAAACACGATCGGCGGCAACCCGCCAGGGGGTCGCCGCCGAAGCATGTCTGACCTGCGGAAACGTCGGCTACTTCGCCGACGGGCCCACCTTCACGGTGATCGTCGAGCCGTTCAGCGCCTCGTTGACGATCTTGATGGAGGTGTTGGTGTCAGTGACCTTGACGCCCGCGAGCGGGGTCGACGCGTCGTAGTACGTGGACTTGCCGTCATCGAAGACCGGGACGCCCGGACGGGACTTGATCTTCACCGCGACGTCCGCCTTGTGCAGGGTGATCGCGTCCGTGCGGTAGCGGCTGAACGGCGAGTCGAAGCTCTGCAGACGGGAGTTCATCACGGTGCCGTCCGCCCACTTCAGCGGGGTGGGGTGGGCGTCGATCGGCAGGATCAGGCCCTCACCGTGGTGCTGGCTGGTGTTGTCGTCCGCCTGCGAGGTGTCCCACTTCCAGATCAGCAGGCCGTTCTGGTACGGGTAGTGCTCCACCCAGTCGGGACGGGTCGTCGAGAAGCCGAAGTTGTACGGACCGACCTTGAGGGTCCTGTCGTACGACACGTACTGGCGGTTCTCGGCGATGTAGTACTGCGCGTAGTCGTCCGTGATGGCCGCGCCGATACGGCTGAAGCCCTTCGCCGTCCAGGCGGCGTCGGCGGTCTCCGCGTTGTCGGAGAACAGGGTCGCGCCGTCCGCCGTCACGGTGATCTCGTCGGCCGTGAAGCCCTTCTGGGCCACGCCGCCGTCGGTGGCGTAGCGGAAGCGCAGGCTGACCTGCTTGCCCGCGTAGGCGTCCAGCGGGAACGTCAGCTTCTGGTAGGCGGCGGCGGTGCCGGTGAGGGCGGGCTTGCCGCTGCCGTCACGCGGGATGGCGCTGCCGTCGGCCAGGGTGCCGTCGATCGGTGTGTAGCTGGCGCCGCCGTCGGTGGAGACCTCGGTGTACAGGTAGTCGTAGCCCTGCTCGATGTCCCACCAGCCGTCGAGCGTCAGGGACGCGGACGTCTTGCCGGTCAGGTCGACCGTGCGGGTGAGCGTGTTGCGCAGGTCGTCGCCGCTGCCGCTCCACCACTGGGTCGAGCCCTGCGCCGGGGCGACCACCTCGGTGGTGACCGTCTTGTCCGGCAGCTGGACCACGAGGGCCTGCGCGTCCTTGGTGTTGTACTCCGCGACGCCCAGCTTGTGGGTGGACTTCACGCCCGCCTTGGCGACGTCGTAGTCGAGCCAGCCGAGCTGCAGCTTGTCCCAGGCGTTCATGTCGCCGGGCAGGTCGCCGATGGACTCCTTGCCGGTGCCGAGCCAGGAACCGGAGGACATCAGCGTCCAGAAGCCGGTGGAGTTCTCGCCGCCGCCGGAGGTGTCGTACTCGTCGGGCAGACCGAGGTCGTGGCCGTACTCGTGGGCGAAGACGCCGAGGCCGCCGTTCTCCGGCTGGATGGTGTAGTCGCCGACCCAGATGCCGGTGTCGCCGATCTGCGTGCCGCCGAGCTTGTTGCTGTCGGGGCCGGTGGAGCCGGCGTCGGTGCCGAAGGCGTACCAGCGGTGGGCCCAGATCGCGTCCTCGCCCTGGGCGCCGCCGCCGGCGGACTCGTCCTCACCGGCGTGCACGATCTGGAAGTGGTCGATGTAGCCGTCGGACTCGTTGAAGTCGCCGTCGCCGTCGAAGTCGTAGCGGTCCCACTGGTCGAACTCGGCGAGCTCCGCCCTGATTTCGGCGGCGGTGTCACCGGCGGCCTCGCGCTCGGCGACCCAGGCGTTGACGCCGTCCTGGACTGCGTACCAGGCGCCGGTCGTGGCGTCGTTGGAGCCGTAACGGGCCTCGTTGTAGGGGACCTTGACCCAGTCGGTCACTTCGCCCTCGACCGAGTAGCGGCCCGACGACTGCTTCTCGTAGTACTTCTTCAGCGACTCGGTGTTCTTGCCGGTGCCGAAGTACAGGTCCTGGAAGTGCTTCTGGTCGTAGTCCGCCTGCCAGGCCGTGGAGTTGTCCTTGGTGCGGTCCGGCTTGGCGATCTGGTTGTGCAGCGGGCCGACGGTGCCGCCGTAGCGGGGGTCGATCTGGTCGCCGAACTCGACGAGGATCGTGAAGATCTTGTCGGTCTTCTCGCGGCCGAGTTCGACATACTTGCTGTCGCCCTTGCGGCTGTGGAGCTGGACGACCTTGGAGCCGTCCTTCTCCTTGACCGTGGCCTCGCCGGATATGACCTGCTTGAGTGCCTCCTCGCGCTGGGCGTCCTGCGTCTTGCTGAGCGGCCCGTCGAAGTCGTGCTCATGCGCCTCGGCCGGCTGCGGGTCGTGGCGGTCCGCCGCCGGTGCCTTCACCGGCGCGGTGTCGGCGGCCTCGGCCACGGCGAACGTCGAGAACGTCGCCGACGCCGCCGCGAGGGCGACGACCGTGGCGGCCGTCCTGAACGTCCAGGATCTACTGGTCACTTGATGCCTCCCCTAACGCGCCCCTGGCCGCGCGGAAGGGGGATCCATGTCAAGGGATGTCCGCGCGCGGTTATACGCGTGTAGTCAAGTGCCGTCATTTGACTACTGGTTCAGCAGAAAAGACAGATCTTGACTTGCACAGATCAACGCATTATTGGGACCTTGCGTTCGCATTGCGGACGCGTGACCGTAACGTGGCGGGCGCGCGGGCCTGTCCACGGAGTGGACGTCATGACTCCGTGCGCCCCCTGTGCACCGGCACCGTGTGTCAGCTCACGCTTACCGCTCGTTCCACTCGGGCATGCAGGCGAATAGAGTCGAGACCGCCCCCGCTTCCGAGGACACGATTGCCATGCCTCGTCCGACTGTCGCACAGCTCACGTACGGTTCCTGCACCGTCATCTTCTCGACGCTCGCCATGCTGCTGCTGTCACAGACGAGTTCGGGCTCCCTCATCGCGGTCATCACCATCACCGCGGTCGCCCTCGGCGTACTCGTCGCCATGACGCTCCCGGCGCCCAGGCGCGCCCCCGTCGTCGTGGCCCGCTCCGCCGCGGGCGAGCAGCCCGTCCCCGCCGCGGTCGCCGCGGCGCCCGAGCCGGTCCGGGAACCGTCGGCACCCTGAACGACATGACGGAGGGCCCCGCCTGAAACGGCGTGGGCCCTCGGTCGTGCTGTCGGTGTGTCAGACGGCTCTGACCACTCGGTGCGTCAGATCGCGCTGACCACCACCGTCTTGGCGGCCTTGTCGTGCAGGCCCTGCTTGTACGGCTTGTCGAAGAAGCTCCAGCCGCCGCAGATCGCCGTCCACAGACAGGCGCAGCAGAACGCGAACGGCAGCCACAGCACCAGCGCCCGGACCAGCGAGGCCTGCCACGAGGGCGTGGAGCCGTTGTCGAGGTTGGCCACCCGCATGCCCAGCCACTTCTTGCCCAGCGTCTGCCCGGTCCGGGCGATCATCACGGTGTCGTAGGCGACGTAGAGCACGGCGGCCACCACGGACTGCGCGAGCGACTTGCCGACCTCGACCCGTTCGCCGCCCATCCCGTACTCGTTCACCCGGAAGGCCCACGTCAGCAGCCAGACGACGACGCCCACCATGACCAGGTCGATGATCCTCGCGAGCGTCCGCTTGCCGCTGTCGGCCAGCGGGGGCATCCCCGCGAGCGGATCGACCGGATAGCCGCCGAACGGCTCACCGCCGTAGGGGCCGCCTCCGTACGGCGGCGGCTGCCCGCCGGAGGGCGGCGGCTCCCAGCCCTGACCGCCCTGACCGCCGTACGGAGGCGGCTGGCCACCCTGGCCTCCCTCACCGCCCTGGCCGCCGTAGGGAGGCGGCTGGTCGCCCTGACCGCCCTGACCGCCGTACGGAGGGGGCTGGCCACCCTGGCCGCCCTGACCGCCGTACGGGCTGTCGTACGGCGAACCCTGCGGGCCCTGCCCCTGACCGGACGGGGGCTGCTGCGGGGGCTGCTTCCTGAACGGATCGTCCTCCGGCGGCTCGCCGCCGGAACCGGGGGGCGGTTCGGTCGTCATGGCCCGAGTGGACCGCGAACCGCGCGGCTCCGCATCCGGCGAGCGGCCGTCCGGGGTACGGAGCCCCGTCGGCCGCTCGCGATACGGGCCGGCGGCCGGTCAGCCCGCCACGAACGTGTGCGCCGCCTTGTCGTGCCAGCACTGGCGCCACGGCCGGTCGAACAGCCCCCACAGGACGCCCACGACACCTACGGCGAGCAGCCCGGGGACGCTGTAGACGAGCCAGCGGCGCAGGGCCGCGCCGAAGGACGGCGGCTCGTGGCCCTCGATGTCCCGCACCTCGAGCCCGAACAGCTTCTTGCCCAGCGTGCGCCCCCACTTGGCGGTCGGCAGCGCCTCGTACACGATCCCGAAGACCAGCATGACGGCGAGGACGATGCCGAGGTACGCCGACGTGGTGCCGTCCAGCAGCCAGACGGTGACGGTCTCTCCGGTGAGCTTGGCCGCGTCGATCTTGTCGTTGACGTGCTCGACGGCCTTCGTGCCCAGCGGGAAGGCGGCGGCGGCGGTGACGGCGCCGAGGACGAGGGTGTCCACGAGGCGGGCGGCCAGCCGCTTGCCGATCCCGGCGGGGCGGGCCGCCGCCTGGCGCCGGGCTGCCGCCTGGAACAGGTCCTCCACCGGCGGCTTCCAGGGCGCGACGGGCTGGTCGTCACCGTTCGCCGCCAGCTGGTGCACCTGCTGCGCCCAGGAGTGCTGGCCGCCGCCGGGACCGGTGCTCATGGGAGCGGCGGAGGCGGCCGGGGCCGCCGCGGGCTGCGCGGCGCCGGACTGCTGGGGGACGCCCTGTGCGGCCTGTTGAGGGCTGGAGAGGGCGGGTGCGGACGCCTGGGCGGCGGGCTGGGCGGCCTGGGCGGACTGCGCCGCCGCGCGCTCGGCGGCGGCCTTGCCGGCGGCGAAACCGGGCTTGGCCGCGGGCGCGGTGGCGGCGGCCGGGGCGCCGAAACCGGCCGCGGGAGCGGCGCCACCGGAGGCGGGCGCGCCGACGGGACCCTGGGCGGGGAGACCCTGCTGCCCGGAACCAGCGGCGGCACCGAAGCCGGGCTCCGCGGTCCCGGCGCCCCCACCCGGGCCGGCCGAACCGGCCGGACCCCGCGCGGGGAAACCGGGCTGCCCACCGGCTGCGGCGGCACCCGCCGGACCGGCCGACCCCTCGGCACCGAAACCGCCGCCGGCACCCTCCGAGACGAACGGCCCCTGGGCGGCGAAGCCTGCCCCGCCCGGCCCGCCGAACGCTGCCGCACCGGAGCCTGCGGCGGCCCCGGCCGGGCCCTGCGCCCCGCCGAACGCTGCCGCACCGGCGGCACCCTGTGCACCGGACCCGGGCGTCCCGGCGGTCCCGGCGGTCGCCGGGGTCCCCGGCGTTCCCTGGCCGGACGCCGAGGATGCGCCCGTGCTTCCGGGCTGCGCCCCCGGTGCCCCGCCCTGGTGGGGCGTGCGCGGGACCGGCGCACGGAAGGTCACGGTGCCGGGGTCGGGGTTGGGGCCACCGGGGCCGGAAGCGGCGGACGGGGCGGTTCCGGAGGCGGATCCGGCCGTCGGGCGGCGGAAGACGAACGTGCCCCCGGCCTCGACGTCACCGGCGCCGAAGTCCGGCTCCTGCTCCCGCTCCCGCTCCTGCTCCGCCGGAGGGGCCGTCGCCGTGCCGTCGGCCGACGGGGACTGCCCGTCGGGCGAGGCCTGCACCCGCGGGTCCTGGCCCTGCGGGTTCGGGTTTCCCCAGGACACCCTGCGGTCCTGGTCGCCGCCGAAGCCGGACTGCTGGGAGCGGTCGGCGCCCCACGCGGACGCCGGCTCGGGGCGGCTGCCGTACTGCTGCGCCGGGGCCGGGTCCTCGTCGAAGAAGTGCGGGCCGGTCTCCTCGACGGACGCCGAGCCGCCCGCCGGCCCCGCGCCGGGCGGGGGCGCGAGCGGTTCGCCGCCGGACGGCGCCGGGCGGCTGGTGCCGGGCACCCAGGCGGCACCGTTCCAGTACCGGACGTATCCAGGGATGGACGGGTCCGGGTAATACCCTTCGCGGGGCCTGTCGTCACCGGGGGCCGGGGTTGGGGCGCTCATGTCCGTCGTCCCGTATCTGCTCGGGGGTGGGATGGGGGTCTCCACATCTATCAGACGGGCGCAACCCCCACCGCCCGTCCCGCCGTACCCACCCCTTTCCGGGCAATCGCGTGCACCCCCTTCACACGTTCGGACCGCCCGGCGAAAAAAGTTCTCGGAATCGCGTAATGCTCCCGGTCGCACCCTGCTCTCCCCTCCGTACGGATCAGTCCCGAGAGGAGAACGGACATGCACCCCACCGTGGTGGAACGCGAGCTGGAACTCCGGCTCGTCCTGTCGCCGGAACGCAGCATCCCGGTCCCGGCGCGGCTCGCCTACCGCAGCGACGACCCCTTCGCCGTGCACGTCACCTTCCACATCAACTCCGAGCAGCCCGTCGAGTGGACGTTCGCCCGCGAGCTGCTGGTGGAGGGGGTGTTCCGGCCGTGCGGGCACGGGGACGTACGGGTGTGGCCGACGAAGGCGGAGGGGCGCAGCGTGGTGCTGATGGCGCTGAGTTCACCCATGGGTGACGCGCTGCTGGAGGCGCCCGCGGCCCAGGTGTCGGCCTGGCTGGAGCGGACGCTGCGGGCGGTGCCCCCGGGAACCGAGGCCGAGCGGCTCGGTCTCGACGACGCCCTGGCCGACCTGCTCGCCCCGACCCCGGCGGACGATCTGTGGCTGCGCGACCCGTGGCTGTCGGACGAGTCGACGGACGGGGAGTGAGCCACCGGAAGGGATCGGACCGTCGCGACAGGGCGGGCCGTCACGACGGGTCAGGCCACGGCGACCCGTCGGCCATGGCGAAGGATCAGAAGAGCTTGCCGGGGTTGAGGATGCCCAGCGGGTCGAAGACCTGCTTCACGGCCCGCTGCATCTCCACGCCCACCGGGCCGATCTCGCGCGCCAGCCACTCCTTCTTCAGAACGCCCACGCCGTGCTCGCCGGTGATGGTGCCGCCGAGTTCCAGGCCGAGAGCCATGATCTCGTCGAAGGACTCGCGGGCGCGGCGGCACTCGTCGGGGTCCTGGGCGTCGAAGCAGACGGTCGGATGGGTGTTGCCGTCGCCCGCGTGGGCGACGACACCGATGGTCAGCCGTTGCTTCTCGGCGATGCGCTCGACCCCTTCGAGCAGCTCGCCGAGCCGCGAGCGGGGCACGCACACGTCGTCGATCATCGTGGTGCCCCTGACGGCCTCCAGGGCGACGAGCGAGGACCGCCGCGCCTGGAGGAGCAGTTCGGACTCGGCCGCGTCCTCGGCCGGGACGACCTGGGTGGCGCCGGCCGCCTCGCACAGCGCGCCGACGGCGGCGAGGTCGGCGGCCGGGTCGGTGGTGTCGAACGCGGCGAGCAGGAGGGCCTCGGTGGTCTCGGGGAGGCCCATGTGGGTGAGGGCGTTGACGGCCTTCACCGTCGTACGGTCCATGAGTTCGAGGAGGGACGGGACGTGCCCGCCCGCCATGATCCGGCAGACGGCGTCGCAGGCGGCGGCGCCCGAGGCGAACTCGGCGGCCAGGACCAGCTGCGCGGGCGGCTGGGGCTTCAGCGCCAGGACGGCCCGGACGATGATGCCGAGCGAGCCCTCGGAGCCGACGAACAGACGGGTCAGGTCGTACCCGGCGACGCCCTTGGCGGTGCGGCGGCCGGTGGTCATCAGACGGCCGTCGGCGAGGACGACGTCGAGGCCGAGGACGTACTCGGCCGTCACCCCGTACTTCACGCAGCACAGGCCGCCCGAGGCGGTGCCGATGTTGCCGCCGATCGTGCACATCTCCCAGCTGGAGGGGTCGGGCGGGTAGTACAGGCCGTGTTCGCCGACCGCGCGGGAGAGCACCGCGTTGACGACCCCGGGCTCGACGACGGCGATGCGGTCGACCGGGTTGATCTCGAGGATCCGGTCCATCTTCGTCAGGGAGAGCACGACGCAGCCGTCGGAGGCGTTGGCGGCGCCCGAGAGGCCGGTGCGGGCGCCCTGGGGGACGACCGGGACGCGCAGCTCGGTGGCGGTGCGCATGACGTGCTGGACCTGTTCGACCGTGCGCGGCAGCACGACCACGGCCGGGGTGCCGGCCGGGCAGAAGCTCGCCATGTCGTTGGCGTACGACGCCGTGACGTCGGGGTCGGTGAGGACCGCCTCGGCGGGCAGGCCGTCGAGCAGGCGGTCCAGGAGGTTGCCGGTCTCCTCGTCGCGGGGCGCTTCGATACGGCTCATGATCACAGCGTCGCACCCGGGGGCCATCGGTGTGAACCCCGTCTGCGGCACCCGGCCGATACCGGGGTGAGGTCGTCGTACTGTCGCACAGTGAGCGCCATGGAGAGCGCTACGGAGACCACGGAGACCACGGCCGCGGACGACCGGTCGCAGACGCCCGCCCCGCGCGAGGGGGCCCGATCCCGGCTGATCCGCCGGGTGCTCGTCGGTGTGCTGGCCGGATGCCTGCTGCTGGGCGGGGTCCTGCTGCTCCTGCCCGAGGAGCGGCCGGCGAGGAAGCCGGCGCCCGGACCGGCCCCGGGGGCCCAGGCGCACGCCGCGGTCAGGACCGGGGTGGCGGCCGCGCTGCCCGACCTGGCGGCGCTGATCGACGACCGCGAGACCCATCTGCGCAAGCACCCCCGCGACGCCCAGTCCTGGGCCGTCCTCGGTGCGGCCTACGTCGAGCAGGGCCGGCGCACCTCCGACGCCGTCCTCTACCCCAGGGCCGAGCGGGCCCTGCGCACCTCGCTGAACGTGCGCCCCCGGGGCAACGCCGAGGCCCTCGACGGCCTCGCCGCCCTCGCCGCCGCGCGCCGCGACTTCCCGGCGGCCCTGGACTGGGCCGAGGCCGCGCGCAGGCTGGCGCCGAAGCGGTGGACGACGTATCCGCTGCTCATCGACGCCTACACCGGGCTCGGCGACTACAAGAAGGCCCGGGCCACGCTGGACACGCTGATGAAGCTGCACTCGGGACCGGCGGTGCTGGCGCGGGCGGCGGCCGTCTACTGGGAGCAGGGCTGGCGCGAGGACGCGGCGGCGGCGCTGTCGGACGCGGCGGCCGGGGCGTCCTCGCCCGCCGAGGAGGCGGCCTGGCGGGAGCGGGCCGGGCAGCTCGCCTGGGAACGCGGCGACCTGCAGACGGCCCTGCGCCACTTCCAGCAGGCGGTGCGCCTCGACCGCGACCAGCGGGCCGCGCAGGCCGGGCGGGGGCGGGTGCTGGCGGCCCTCGGGCGCACCTCGGAGGCGGTGAGCGCGTACCAGATCGCGCTCTCCGGCCAGCCCCTGCCGCGGTACGCGCTGGAGCTGGGCGAGCTGTACGAGTCGCTGGGCAGGACCCACGAGGCCCGCGTGCAGTACGACCTGCTGCGCCAGCGAGTGCGGCTCGACACGGCCGGCGGGGTCGACCAGGAGCTGCTCCTCGGCCAGTTCGAGGCCGACCACGGCGATCCGCAGACCGCGGTCCGGCGGCTGCGCGCCGAGTGGCGGCGGCAGCCGGGGATCGCGGTCGCGGACGCGCTGGGATGGGCGCTGCACCGGGCCGGCCAGGACAAGGAGGCGCTGAAGTTCGCCGGCATCGCCACCGACCGGGCGAACGGCGGCGCGGTGCGCAGCGCGCCGTACTCCTACCACCTGGGCATGATCGAGGTCGGGCTGAAGCGGTACGGGCCGGCCCGGCGGCACCTCCAGGAGGCGCTGCGGATCAACCCGCACTTCTCCCCGCTGCACCTGCCCCGGGCGCGGGCCGCGCTGACCCAGCTGGGCGAGCCGGCGGTCACGGACCCGCCGAACCTGCCCTAGCCGTCCGGGCCTGCCCCGACCGTCCAGTCCTGCCCTGGCCGTCCGGGCCTGCCCTGCCGGCCTAGAGGTTGCCGCGCTTGGCCTGTTCCCGCTCGATCGCCTCGAACAGGGCCTTGAAGTTGCCCTTGCCGAAGCCCATCGAGCCGTGGCGCTCGATGATCTCGAAGAAGACGGTCGGGCGGTCCTGGACCGGCTTGGTGAAGATCTGCAGCAGATAGCCGTCCTCGTCGCGGTCGGCGAGGATCTTCAGTTCCCTGAGCGTCTCCACGGGCACGCGGGTGTCGCCGACCCATTCGCCGAGGGTGTCGTAGTAGGAGTCGGGCGTGTCGAGGAACTCGACGCCCGCCGCGCGCATCGTCCGTACCGTCTGCACGATGTCGTTCGTGTTCAGCGCGATGTGCTGCACGCCCGCGCCGCCGTAGAACTCCAGGTACTCGTCGATCTGGGACTTCTTCTTGGCGATGGCGGGCTCGTTGATCGGGAACTTGACCTTGAGCGTGCCGTCCGCGACGACCTTCGACATCAGGGCGCTGTACTCGGTGGCGATGTCGTCGCCCACGAACTCCTTCATGTTCGTGAAGCCCATGACCTTGTTGTAGAAGCCGACCCACTCGTTCATCCGGCCGAGCTCGACGTTGCCGACGCAGTGGTCGATGGCCTGGAAGGTGCGCTGGGCGGGCGGCTCGACGAGGGGGCTCGCGGGCGCGAAGCCGGGCAGGTACGGGCCGTCGTAGCCGGAGCGGTCGACCAGCGTGTGACGGGTCTCGCCGTAGGTGGCGATCGCGGCCAGCACCACCGTGCCGTACTCGTCCTTCAGCTCGTACGGCTCGGCGACCGAGCGGGCGCCGTGCTCGACGGCGTAGGCGTACGCGGCGCGCGCGTCCGGGACCTCGATGGCGAGGTCGATCACGCCGTCGCCGTGCTCGGCCACATGCTCGGCGAGGAAGTGGCCCCAGGTGGTGGCGGGCTTGATGACGGAGGTGAGGACGAAGCGGGCGGAGCCGTTCTCGAGGACGTAGGCGGCGGTCTCGCGGCTGCCGGTCTCCGGTCCGGAGTAGGCGACCAGCTTCATGCCGAAGGCGGTGGAGTAGTAGTGCGCCGCCTGCTTGGCGTTGCCCACGGCGAAGACGACCGCGTCCATTCCCTTGACCGGGAAGGGGTCGGCCTGCCGGGCGGTGTCGGGAGTGTGGTGTGTGGTCTGCGTCATAGCGGAAGCCTCGCTCCGCCCGGCAAGGTGCGCAACACTTCCCCTGACCACCGGGCAATCTGTGCAGCGATACGGTGGCTTCGGCGGCCTTTCTGTACAGGGTGACCATCCGGGAGGCGGGCGTGGCGATCGATCATCTGGACGGGCGGATCATCGTGCTGCTGGCGAGGGAGCCGCGCATCGGCGTCCTGGAGATGTCCCGGCGGCTGGGGGTCGCGCGGGGGACCGTGCAGGCCCGTCTCGACCGGCTTCAGTCGAACGGGGTCATCCGCGGATTCGGGCCGGAAGTGGACCCTGCGGCCCTCGGCTACCCGGTCACCGCGTTCGCCACGCTCCAGATCCGGCAGGGGCAGGGCGCCGACGTACGCGCGCACCTGGCGACCGTGCCGGAGGTGCTGGAGCTGCACACCACCACTGGCAGCGGCGACATGCTGTGCCGGCTGGTGGCCCGCTCCAACGCCGACCTCCAGCGGGTCATCGACCGGGTCGTCGGTTTCGACGGGATCGTCCGGGCCTCGACCGCGATCGTGATGGAGAACGCCGTTCCACTGCGGATCATCCCGCTGGTGGAGCAGGCGTCGGGGGCGGCACGGGAAGGGGCGTAGCGGCGAGGTGGGTGGAGGCTCGTGCAGGGGGAGGCTCGTGCAGGGGGCTTCAGCAGGCCGGCACGGACCCCTTGCCCGTCTCCAGGGCGACCAGGGAGTCCACGGCGCCCTTGAGGGTGGTCACCGGGATCAGGCGCAGGCCCTTGGGCAGCTCGGCCTTGGCCTCGGAGCACTCGTCCTTCGGTACGAGGAAGACGGTGGCGCCGTCCCGGCGGGCGGCCTGCGTCTTCAGGGCGACACCGCCGACGGCGCCGACCGTGCCCTCAGCATCGATGGTCCCCGTCCCGGCGATGGTACGACCGCCCGTGAGGTCACCGCCGCTGCCGTCGCCGTCGAGCTTGTCGATGATCCCCAGCGAGAACAGCAGCCCGGCGCTGGGGCCGCCGACGTCGGCCAGCTTCAGCGTGACCTTGATGTTCTCGTCGCTCCGGTCGAGGTACGCCAGCGCGGCCTCGGTCGCGGCGTCCTGGGACTTCTTCATCTCTGCGGTGTTGTGCTGCTCGATCTGCCGGGTGCTCTGCCCGCTGGGGTACACCGCGTCCCGCGGCATGACCGCCTGGCCCGTGTTGAACCATCCGTCGATCACGTCCCCCAGCGAGACATGCGCGTCCGGGCCGGTCGCCACGATGGTCGTCATCCGCAGCTGCCCGGTGGTGTCCCGGCTGGGCGCGCCGGAGATCGTGATGACGGGCGTCCCCTTGTTCGCGCCCAGCACGTCCGCCGTCATCCCCGGCTGCGCCACCGAGAACGGCAACGGCGCGAACAACGCGGCCGCGACCAGCCCGACGAAGGGCGCAGCACAGACGGCGAGGGCTTGGGGACGCGTGAGACGAGAGAGCACGGGGCCAATCTAACGCGAGCACCTGCCCGGACCGACGGTGACCATCTGGCCGGCTCGACGGTGACCATCCGCCCGTGCCCGAAGGCGACCGTCCGCCCGGCGCGACCAGGAACAGGAACGGCGCCTCCGGCCACCCGTCGACCGCGCACGCGCCCCGCCCGCAGCGCCGCAGACGCAGACGCAGACGGCGTCCGGCCACCCCGTCGATCCACGCGCGCGCCCCGCCCCCAGCGCCGCAGACGCAGACGGCGATCGGCCACCCCGTCGAACCACGCGCGCGCCCCGCCCCCAGCGCCGCAGACGCAGACGGCGATCGGCCACCCCGTCGAACCACGCGCGCGCCCCGCCCCAGCGCCGCAGACGCAGACGCAGACGGCGATCGGCCACCCCGTCGAACCGCGGGCACGTGCAAGCGAAGGCACGGACGGCACCCCGCCATCCCGTCGAACCGCAGGCAGCCGTGCCGCCCGGGGCGGCGCGGGTGGGCGCGGCGGTGCCCCGTGACGCCGGGCTGCGCGGCCCACCCGCCCGCACCGACGCCGGGCGGCACCTCACGCAAGGCCCAGCTGACCCACCGCCACCGCTCACCTCACCGCAGTGCCTCCGCGACCTCCCGCGCCGCGTCCATCACCCGCTGCCCCACCCTCTCCGGGACGGCATCCGCCAGCATCACGACACCCACGCTGCCCTCGACCCCCGTCACCCCCAGCAACGGAGCCGCGGCCCCGCTCGCCCCTGCCTCCAACTCCCCGTGCGTCAGCGTGTAGCCGGGGTCGTCCAACGACCGCTGCCGCGCGGCGAGAATCGCCTTGCCCGCGGCCCCCCGGTCCAGCGGATGCCGGAACCCGGCCCGGTACGCCACGTGGTAGTCCGTCCACGTCGGCTCGACCACGGCGACGGCCAACGCCTCCGACCCGTCGACGAGCGTCAGATGCGCGGTCGCCCCTATGTCCTCCGCCAGCGACCGCAGCGCTGGCAACGCCGCCTCCCGCACCAGCGGGTGCACTTGGCGGCCCAGCCTCAGCACCCCCAGCCCGACCCGGGCTCGCCCACCCAGATCACGCCGTACCAGTGCGTGCTGCTCCAGCGTGGCGAGCAACCGGTACACGACGGTCCGGTTCACGCCCAGTTTGTTGGAAAGCTCGGTGACGGTCAGCCCGTGGTCCGTATCGGCCAGCAGCTTGAGGACTCTCAGTCCCCGATCGAGCGTCTGGGAGGTCTCCGCGGTCACGACGCCCACTCCTTAAGTGGTGAGGTCGGCGGCCCCCTCGCGGCGGGTGCGTCACCGAGTCCCGTCAGTGACGCGCTTCAGAGGCCGCCGATCGGCAGATGGGCCTGGCGTGTCCGGACCCAGTCGCTTCACGGCTGCGCTCCGCGGCGGCGCTGCCACGGGGCGTGTGCGTAGCGGGACAGTAGCGAAGCAGGTTCGCTGAGCGGAAGGCTCCGTCCAGAATCCGGTCACTGGCCGGCATGGACTACCTGTGCTTTGTCCCGATACGTACGGCGCGAACAAGCCGGACCGCAAAGAGACGCGCCCCCGCGGAGAAGACGCGCCCCGGAAGGGGAGACCGGAGCCGACGAACGCCCGGCGCGGACCCCGTTCACTTCATCCGGGTCGCCCACTCCTGCACCTTGGCGATCCGCTGCCGCAGCTGCCCCGCCGTCGCCTCCGCGCTGGGCGGCCCGCCGCACACCCGCCGCAGCTCGGTGTGGATGACCCCGTGCGGCTTGCCGCTCTGATGGACGTACGCGCCGACCATCGTGTTGAGCTGCCGGCGCAGCTCCATCAGCTCCTTGTGCGAGACCACCGGCCGCCGTTCGGCGGGCAGTTCCAGCAGGTCGGCCTCGGTGTCCGGCTTCTTCTTGCTGTGCGCGATCTGCTTGGCCTGCCGCTTCTGCAGCAGCAGCTGGACCTGCTCGGGCTCCAGCAGACCGGGGATGCCGAGGTAGTCCTGCTCTTCCTCGCTCCCGGGGTGGGCCTGCATGCCGAACTCGGCCCCGTTGTACATGACCCGGTCGAAGACGGCGTCGGACTCCAGCGCCTCGAAGGGCAGCATGTCCTGCTCGCCGGTGTCCTCGTCCTGCTCCCGGTTCGCCTCCTCCATCTCCTTCTCGGACTCGGCGTACGGGTCCTCCTCGTCCCCGCCCTTCTTCGGCTTGTCAAGGACGTGGTCCCGCTCGCGCTCCATCTCGTTGGCGAAGCCGAGCAGGTCGGGCACGGTGGGGAGGAACACGGACGCGGTCTCGCCGCGCCGCCGGGACCGTACGAAACGCCCGACGGCCTGCGCGAAGAACAACGGCGTCGAGATCGTCGTCGCGTACACCCCCACCGCGAGCCGCGGCACGTCGACGCCCTCCGACACCATCCGCACCGCGACCATCCACCGATCGGTGTTGCCGCTGAACTCGTCGATCCGGCTGGACGCGCCCGCGTCGTCGGAGAGGACGAGGGTCGCCTTGGTGCCGGTGATCTCACGGATCAGCTTGGCGTACGCGCGCGCCGAGTCCTGGTCGGAGGCGATGACCAGCGCCCCCGCGTCCGGGATCGACTTCCTGACCTCCGTCAGCCGCTGATCGGCGGCGCGCAGCACGCTCGGCATCCATTCGCCGCGCGGATCCAGGGCCGTACGCCACGCCTGGCTGATCGCGTCCTTCGTCATCGGCTCGCCGAGCCGCGCGGCGATCTCGTCGCCGGCCTTGGTGCGCCAGCGCATGTTGCCGCTGTAGGAGAGGAAGATGACGGGCCGGACGACGTGGTCGGCCAGCGCGTTGCCGTACCCGTACGTGTAGTCGGCGGCGGACCGCCGGATCCCGTCGTTCCCCTCCTCGTACGTCACGAAGGGGATGGGATTGGTGTCGGACCGGAAGGGCGTACCGGTGAGCGCCAGCCGCCGCGTGGCCGGCTCGAACGCCTCCAGGCAGGCCTCACCCCACGACTTGGAGTCACCGGCGTGGTGGATCTCGTCGAGGATGACGAGGGTCTTGCGCTGCTCGCTGCGGTTCCGGTGCAGCATCGGCCGCACGCCGACACCCGCGTACGTCACCGCGACACCGTGGTAGTCCCGGCTGAGCGGGCCCGCGCTGTACTCGGGGTCCAGCCGGATCCCTATGCGCGCGGCCGCCTCCGCCCACTGCTTCTTCAGGTGCTCGGTGGGCGCGACCACGGTCACCTGCTGCACGACGTGGTGGTGCAGCAGCCAGGAGGCGAGGGTCAGCGCGAAGGTCGTCTTGCCGGCACCGGGGGTGGCGACGGCGAGGAAGTCGCGCGGCTGCTCCTGGATGTACTTCTCCATCGCCCCCTGCTGCCAGGCACGCAGCTTGCTGGCGGTGCCCCAGGGCGCGCGGCCGGGGAAGGCGGGAGAGAGGTGGTGTGAGGACGAGGCGGCGGTGGTAGTCACGGTCTCCGTACGGGGGTCGAATCAGAGGTGCCGCGCCTGGCGCGTCGGACGGGGTGGTGGGTGACGGGTGGGCGGCTCGGCTACGTAGGACAACCGGGCCACCCTACCGGCGGCCCGGACCCGTCAACGCGCGAACGGGGCCGGGTCACGACCGGGTGGGATCCACGTCACAGAGGAGACGCGGACACCGGCTCAGCGTGCGAAGCGCGGCAGTTGCGACGCGATCTTGGGGACGTCCAAGGCACCCTGGCAGACGTCCAGCACGAACCTCTCGGCCTCGTCCACATCGAACTCGGGATCCAGCGGGTGCCCGCTCAGGTGCAGGAAGACCCAGGTCGCATACCAGGCGATGCGCTTGTTGCCGTCGACGAGCGCGTGATTGCGCGCCAGCGACTCCATCAGCGCCGCGGCCTTCTGCCATACGTCCGGATAGGCGTCCTGGCCGAACACGCTCGACCGGGGGCGCGCGAGCGCCGAGTCCAGCAGCCCGTAGTCACGCACCTCGTCCACCCCGAGTCGCTGCGCGAGGTTCAGCAGCTCGGGGAGCGTGAGGTAGTGCATCAGGCGAGTCTCCGGTTCAGCTCGGCGCTGGCCTTCAGTACGTGTTCTGCGGCCTCGTTGAACAACCGCGAGTGCTCGTTTATGGCCCCCATCACGGCATCGTGCGCGAATGCCTGCATGCTGCGCCCCTCAGCCGCCGCACGCTCACGCAGGGCGTCGAGTTCCTCGTCCGTGAAACGCAGGTTCAGTCCGGCCATACTTCGACGGTACTACGTGGTACCACTTGGTGTCACCCGGAGGTGGATCGCAGCCGAGTCGTCACCCACGCCCCCACCAGCGCCACCCCGGCCATCGGCAGGAAGACGGCGGCGAAGGCGGCCGGGTGCGAGCCGGAGGCCTCCGTGGCCGCGTGGGTCACGTTGCCTCCGCCCAGAGCGGCGAAGGCTGCGCCGCCCGCGGACAGCAGCAGGACGTTGGACAGCGCGTCCGAGATCTGCAGGGCCGCGGAGTTGGTACCGGCCTCCTCCGGGGCGGACAACTGCAGCAGGAGCACGCTGCTGGAGGAGATCACCAGGCCCATCCCGAAGCAGCCGAAGCCCCAGGCGACGGCCACCGTCCAGGCCGGCACGGAGTCGATCAGCACGCTCGGCGCGGCGGCGACGGCGGCCGCCACGAGCACCATCCCGACGGTCATCAGCCGCTCCCGGTACGGCTCCACCCGTGGCCGGGACTGCACCCACGAACCCACCGCCCAGGTCACCCCGCCGGCCGCGAGCGAGAACCCTGCGAGGGTCGGGCTGAGCCCGCGCTGGGTGACCAGCATCAGCGGCACGAAGGACTCGGCGGCGATGAAGGAACCGGCGGCGACACCGCGCAACAGCACCACCGACGGCAGCCCGCGGGCCGCCCGGTAGGTGCCGCGGGGCAGGAGCCCGAGGACGGCCGGCACGAGCAGCGCGACGCCCGCGGCGGCGGGCAGGAGGGAGAGCGGCCGCAGATCCTGGGCGGCGTACTGAAGGAGCCCCGCGCCCAGGGAGATCCCGAGGGCGAGGCGGATGCGGCGCCGGTCGAAGGAGGCGCCCGCGGCACCTTCGTCGACCGGTCCCCCGGCCCGCCGCCGTATCTGCGGCAGCGCGAGCGCCAGCGGGAACACGACGAGGGCGGGGATCCCGACGAACACCCACCGCCACCCCAGATGCTCGGTCACCGCCCCGGAGGCCAGCGGCCCCACGATGGACGGCACGACCCAGCTCGCCGCGAAGGCCGCCATGATCGCCGGCCGCAACCGCTCCGGATACGCCCGACCGACCACGACATACAGCGCGACGATCACCAGCCCGCCCCCGAGCCCCTGCACGGCCCGTCCGAGGATGAACAGCCACATGTCCCCGGCGGTCCCGGAGAGCAGCAACCCTGCGACGAAGGCGGCGATGCCGCTGGTCAACGCCCCGAGCGGCCCCCGCCGATCCGACCACTGCCCCGCCAGCACCATCCCGAACAGACTGGTCGTGAAGTACCCCGAGAACGCGAAGGCGTACAACGACACCCCGTCCAGCTCCCGCGCCGCCACCGGCATCGCCGTCCCCACCGCGGTCGCCTCGAAGGCGATCAGCAACACGACGGAGACGATCCCGACGCTCAGAGCCCGGTACGACCGCCCGAGCACGCTCTCGTCGGGGGACGGCGGACGGGTTTTCCCGGTTGCGTCGGCGACACCGGTGTCGCGAGGTTCGAGGACGGTCATGCCCGCCAGGGTAAGGCGCACAACTGACATTGACCCCTGTCCGGAGACGGGCCCACCCCTGGTCCGTTGGTCGTAGGCCCACCGCCCGCCTCACCGCTGTCCACCGCTGTTCACCGCTTTCATGAACGGCGTATGGCAGTCCCATTGCAGGCCCCCGGCTTCCCTTGAGCGCTCGTCCCCCGCCGCCATACGGTCGTTCCACGCAGTCCGGAGGGCCGGATCCCGACGGGACTGATGAACGGCCGTGTGCCCGAGTGGTTCAGGGGCTCGCCTGCGCTGCATCCATCAGCGAGCTCCGCTCGCGGGGAGTCACGTGGGTCCGATTCCCGCCACGGCCTGGTGAACGAAGTACCGAATGGCCGTGTGCCCGAGTGGTTGAGGGGCTCGCCTGCGCTGCATCCATCAGCGAGCTCCGCTCGCGGGGAGTCACGTGGGTCCGATTCCCGCCACGGCCTGGTGAACGAAGTACCGAATGGCCGTGTGCCCGAGTGGTTGAGGGGCTCGCCTGCGCTGCATCCATCAGCGAGCTCCGCTCGCGGGGAGTCACGTGGGTCCGATTCCCGCCACGGCCTGGTGAACGAAGTACCGAATGGCCGTGTGCCCGAGTGGTTGAGGGGCTCGCCTGCAAAGCGAGTTACGCGGGTTCGATTCCCGCCACGGCCTCTAGTGCCTGGACCAGGCAAAACAGGAGGGCGGCACCCCTGCCGGGGTGCCGCCCTTTGACCGTCCGTCTCAGTTTCCGTCTCAGTTGGTACGTGAGCACATCTACCAGAGGCCGTCGCTTCCCTGGGCGCCAACGACTCGACCAACCTGGCCGCAAGGTCATCCGCGCAGTGAGGTGCCCCCTCGACGGCCTTCGGTGCAGTCTCTCGGCCGTGGGGGCTAGCCCGGTTGCACAGGGTGGGCGTGGTTTCTAGCCTGGAACTAGTGGCTTATCCCAGCCGAGCGCTCCGTGCGGAGCGTGACGAGCTGAAGAAGCGAACGCTGCCGTTCCACGGCGGTTTGTAGGTCCTTTCCGAGATCGGAGAGGATTCGCTCCCGCTTTACTAATGGAGGTGAGCGGGTTGCCTTCCACGCCACTAACACTTAATGTCCTCATCGCATCACCGAGTGACACAATAAGTGAGCGACGCGACATAAAGAAGATCATAAAAGAGTGGAACGACCTTCACTCAAGTTTCAGAAACGTCAACCTACGGCCGCTGACGTGGGAGTCTGACTCTGTCCCGTTGCTCACCAACGAAGAGGGGCAGAAAATTCTGAATGGCCAAATAGTTGAGCCCGCCGACATTTTGATCGCGGTCTTCGCTAGTCGACTTGGCCAGCCGACTTCGACCCATGTATCTGGGTCTGCAGAAGAGATTGACCTATGTGTTCAACGCGGGATCCCAGTCCATGTGTATACCTCGCGCATGCCCCATGCCAACGACGTGGACACTAGGCAACTCGACGCGCTTCGAGGTTACGTCGATACATTGCACCCTAATGGTCTTCTAGGCAGCTACAGATCATTCAGGGATCTCCGAAAGAAGGTACAGCGGGCCCTGGAGAGAGACATCTACGAAGCCCTCAGGACCCACGGGCGCTGACAGTCATCGGGGATCGAGTGGAAAGGCGATCCTCGGGCAGCCGGATCCTTTTCGTGCTCACACCAGGGCGGCACACCAGAACGTGTGCCGCCCTGCTGCTCGTCTTTGTCAGTTGATTGGTACAAGCGCGCCAGCCGAACCGTCGTCATTATCCGGCCGGTCCGTCTCGGTCTTCCAGATCAGACCGTCCACCTGCTTCGCGATGTCGGAGCGCACTGCGTCCACCATGTGCTGATAGCGAGCGGCCATGGCTGTGGTCGACCACCCCATGAGGCCCATGACGGCGCGCTCGGGGACACCGAGGATGAGCAGAACCGTCGCTGCGGTGTGGCGTGCGTCGTGCAGGCGCCCGTCCCGTACCTTCGCCTCTGCCAAAAGAGCCTTCCACTCAGACCAGTCGCGCCGGTGGGACGGGCTGCAACCGTGCTCGTCCGGAAACACCATCCCGTTCTCAACCCACCGCTTCCCTGCCAACTGCCGCTCCGCGTCCTGCGCCTTGAGGTGGGCACGGAGTAGGTCGACGAGCTGTTCGGGGAGGCCGACCGCGCGGCGGCCGGCGCGCGACTTGGTGGTGGACAGCTCCGGGTTGGTGCGCCGCTTCTGCGGGCAGTACCCGGCGGCCTTGCGTCCGCAAGGTTCCACGCACCCGTGGGCGTACTGCGGCCGGTGGCGGCTACGCCGGACCACAAGGAATCCCCTGTCAAGGTCCACGTCCTCCCACACCAGGCCGAGCACTTCCCCTTGGCGGAGTCCGAGGGCGAGGGCGACGGCCCAGCGTGCGGAGTTCCGGTGCCGGTCAGCGGCCTTGAGCAACCGCTGTACCTCTTGGACGCTGTAGGGCTCCACCTCGTACTCCCCCGTCTTTGGCGCCTTGGCCAACTGAACGGGGTTCTTGCCGAGATGACCGCGCCGTACCGCCTCATTGAGTGCGGTGCGCAGGGTGCGGTGCGCCTGGTGCGCGGTTGCGGGCTTGCTGCCGTTGGCCTGCATCTTCGCGTAGAACGCCTCGATGTGTTCGGGCTTCAGCCTGTCGAGACGGTGAGCCCCCAAGCCGGGGATGAGGTGCTTCCTGACGGCCACGCCGTACCCGACCATCGTGTTGTCGTTCACCGCGAGGGGCGCGACGTTCTCAATCCAGTGAGTAAGCCACGCCTTGACCGTCCACGCCTTGCCGGGCTTCCGCACGGTCTTGGCGTCACGCTCCTTTTCCAACTCGCGTACGGCGAGCGTTACTTCGGCGCGGGTCTTCCGCTCGACGTGGCGGCGGTCCGGGGTGCCGTCGTCGCGGATGCCGACGGTGACGCGGCCATGCCACTTGCCGTCTTTGCCGAAGTAGATCGAGCTTCGGCCGTTCGGCTGTCGGGTTCGCTTCTTCTTGTCCTCTGCCACAGGCAGGCTCCTGTTTCATGCGTGTCGGGATGGAATTGGGGCGGCGGGCTGTCCTGTCCGGGAATGCCGCCGCCCCGGGCGTCATCAAGCGGCGCGTTGGGCGGTGCGAAGACGGGTCGCGTACGCAGCCGGCGCGTCGACCGGGACCCGGCGAAGTCCGCCGACCATGACCGACTCCAGTTCGCCGGTGCGGATGAGCGCGAAGCAGGTGGTTCGGCCGATGCGGAGTCGGCGGGCGGCCTCTTCGACCTTGAGGAAAACGAGGGTCGTGTCGTCGTCGGCGGGGGTGGCGGGGGTGTCGTGGTCGTCCACGGCTCGCTCCTGTGGGGCTGAGTTCATGGGCAGGTGCCGCCGCACAAACCGCAATATCCACAGAAACCCGGGGGAGGGTCGTTGACCTGCGGTGTTGTGGTGTGCGGGTGGTGGTGGGCGGTGCTCCGCAGAAACCCGCGATATTCCGCGAAAATCAGGGGCGGCCGTCGGCCGGCCGCCGGGTGCGGGGGTGGTGCTCGGTTTTTTGCGGAATATCGCGGGATTGTGCGACGGGACCCCGTCCGGGGTCGGCGTGGGGTCCGTCGCAGGTCAGCGGGGGTGTCCGGGGTTTTCTGCGATTTCGCGGTTTGTGCGAGGGGGGTTGTGTGCGCGGGCGGGGTCACCGGCCGCCGTGGCGCAGGGACGGGTGGGCCTGTAGACGGGGCGCCGGGGGGCGTCCGCGCTTGCCCGTGCGCTCGGGTTGGTAGGACCGCAGGTATCCGTGGTCTTCCAGCAACGCAAGGGCCGGTTCGAGGTCGGCAACGGTCGGCACCTCGCTGCGGGACAGGACGCTGAAGACGTCCCGTCGGCTGACGTCCTCCCACCCGTTGTCCCTCAGCGCTTCCAGCACGCTGCGGGCGCGGGACAGGACCGGATCGGCGCCCATGACGTCGAACACGGCGAGGGCATGGGCGGTGTAGTACTCCCCCAGCTCGATCGCCGCTCGCATAGTGTCTTCGGTGACGGGGTGGGCGTAGCCGTTGCCGCCGTGTTCGGCGAGGTGCAGCAACGCGGCCATGCGGGCGGTCGCCCCGGCCAGCTTTCCGGCCCAATTTGAGATGTGGCCCAGCTTGCCGCCGCGCGCCTTGAGCTGCGGTTCGATGCGCTTCTGATAGGCGATCAAGGCCGCGTCCGCGTCCGGGGTGAGCTGGATGACGGCCGGGTCCGTCCACTCCGCCAGGGACAGGGCGAGGTCGATGACGCGGGCGGTGTAGGCGGCGGCCGTCTCTTCCGGCACCGGGTCGGTGATGATCTCGCGGTCACCGACCGTGGACACCGGCAGGGAGTACAGGAAGCGGGCCAACAGTCCGCGTCCATCGAACCCCTTCACCTTCCCGATGTCCCGCAACACATCCGGCTGCACGGCGAGGCCGATGGTCAGCGCGGGGGCGTCGATGTACTCGCGGCGGGTCTGCCGGTTCACCCGCAGCCGGTCCCCGGCATGCCCCTTGAGGAACACCTCCATATTGGGGGCGCCTGAGTAGCGGCCGGCGATGATGTCGAAGATGCCGCCCTCAGCGCTCATCACCGACAGTCGGCCGCCCTGTTCGGCCATGAGCGAGGTGACCGTCTCGGGTGTCGAGTCGTCCGCCAACAGGACCGGTTCGGCGGGGACGGTGAGCGTGTCGGCGGTCTGCGCGAGGCCCACGGCGGTGGCCACCATGTCATCGCGCTTGTCGCCGTCGGCGGACGCGGCCTTGGCGGCGGCTTTGTCGGCCGCTTCCTTGGCCAACCGCGCCGTGAGTTCCGCTTCCACGATCACGGGCTTCATGGCCGTCTTGAGCTGCTTTTCCGCCTCGTAGAGGGGGTTGGTCAGCAGGGCGAAGACGGCGGACTTGCGGTTGGCGGGCGGGAGGGCCACCACGGTGTAGAGGTTGGTGGGCTCGCGCCAGTTACCGCGTACGTGGACCACCGACCGGCCGCCGGCCGCCGTGGCGAGCACGGCGAGGGCGATCGATCCGGCGAGGTCCACGGGGGTCTGCGTCTCTTCCGCGACGGCCGTCACAAACTCTCCCAGCCAGGCAGGGAGGACGTGGGCGGGGAACGGGGGACGCTCGCGGCGTCCGGTGAGGGGCATGGGGTTCTCCCACACGTCCGGTGCCGCGTCGTCCTCGCCGTGCGGGTCTTCCAGGGTGGGCAGTCCGGCCCACAGGTCGGGGCTGTCCACAGGCTGTGGAGTCATGAGGCGGCCCTCCCTTCGGCGGTGGTGGTGTGGGGGCAGACGTCGATGCGGACGCGGGCGGTCAGCCTGGCGACGGCGGCGCGACCCCGGGCGCGTTCGTGGTGCCCGCAGGCACAGAGCCAGTCCGCGACGGGTACGCCCTCGCACTGGATCTGAAGCCCCGGGGTGATGCCGGTGACCGTGACCGTCTGCGGGTCAGAACGAACGACAGAAAGGACGCCCTTGCGGGCGGCGACCTTCGGTTCGCCTACGCGCGGCCGTGGCGGGCGCTGTACGGCGCCCTGAGGGCCTTTCATGAGGGTTCGGGATGCTTTGTTCATGCCGCGCACTCCACAGCCGCCTCAAGGCCGTTGGCGACCGCGCGACGCGCGTAAGCTTCCGGGACCCCCACGGAGACGGCGGCCATCACGATCTCCTCGCCGATCGCGGCGAGGCCGCACGGTCCCGGGCATGCGGTGTGCTGGGCGGCGAGGAACCGGGCGACGCCGAACGCCTGTGATCCGGCGCCGGATTCGGTGCGGGCCCGAACCAGGGCAAGGCCGCGTTCCAGTCCGGTGCGGACATAGCGCTCGGTGTGGCGGCACCCGGTGGCCACCTGCCGCGACCACAGGGCGCGGGCGGGGAGAGAAGACACCACCCCGCGCCGGGCGGGGGTGGTGTCTTCCTTCACGACCAGGGCGCGCACGGCCGCCGGGAGGACGGCCATGGGGCCGGTTCCGGGTCCGAGCCAACGGGCGTACTGAATGAGGGACTTGATGTCGACGCCCGGCCGGACTGCGTTCGATGACGGCATGGCGCCCCGGTAGAGCCAGTGTTCGCCGCGCGTCGTCGGCACGGTTCGGGTGGCGGGCAGGGTCTCGCGGGCCCATGCGACGGCCGCGGCGTTGTCGAGGTCGACCACGGTCAGCCCGGCCCCGCCGGGGTGGTAGGCGACCGCCACCGCCTCACGCCACACCGGCGCCCACACTGGTGAGGCGAGGACGTCCCGGTCGGTCGTCGCGGCGGCCCACGCGTGGCACGGGGCAGGGCATACGCAGGGGCCCGCCGTCTTCATGTTGGGCCGTCCGCCGCACGCATTCCCCTTGCATGTACGGCAGTTGCCGAACGGGACCTTGCCCGCCCGCAGGGGCAGGACCGGGACCCCGGCCGCCGCGAGGGCGAGGGCGGTGCGCAGGTGGCTCCCGTCCGGGTGATTCCCGCCGGCGGGCCGCCGGGCCTTGCAGTCAGGTGTCATGCTGTAGGTCTCCTGTTCTGCTACGTCTGGATACGGAGACCGTGGGCGGCGGGCTGTCCTTGTCCGGGAGTGCCGCCGCCCACGGGCGAAGCTAGAAGGGCGGTTCGTCGCTGTAGCCGTCCGGCCCCCACGGGTCACGGACGGTGTGGCGCCGGCGCAGCCACCGGGGCCGACGCGGCAGGGGAAGCAGCGGCCAGCGACGGTTCTCGTTCCAGCAACCGCAGGGGTCCCAGTCGGTACCGGCATACTCGCCGTTGTGGTCGCCGTAGTCGTACTCGAAGCCGCCGATGCCCTCGCAGTCGCGGCAGTCGGGGCGGGGCGTGTCGGTCAGGACCAGGGCCCGGCGGGGCCAGTGGGCGACCTGAATGCGCAGACGGATCACGGGTGTTGGCCTCCTCAGCCGTTGAAGGTGCTGCGCTTGATCACGGCCTTGCGGATGTTGACCGTGCTGCCGTTGCGCCCGCCGGTCATGGCGCGCACGGGCATGCGCCAGGCGAGGACGGCAAGGGCGATCCACATCGCGGCACCGGAGGTGAACCCGGCGGCGGCGTTGATGACCTCGCCCACACCCCAGCCGACGCCGGCCGCGAGGGCGCCCCCGCCGATCCCTGCGCCGACGAAGCGCTGAGCAATCGGGTCAAGCAGGGGAAGTGGGGTCAGGTCGCGCGGCTCCGGCATGGCCAAGGGCAGCGGGGCGAGGTGCTTGGGCATGGGGACCATGCGGCCGTAGGCGTCGGGCACCCAGACGACCGGGCCGCGTTCGGCGGCGAGTTCGACGGCGGCCGGGGCGGGTGCGTACAGGTCCAGCGATGCCGGGTCGTACGCCGGAGCGGTGGACGTGTCCGGCCGCAGGGTCGGGAGGTGTTCGTTCACGGGTCGGTCTCCTCTCACTTGCCGAGTGCGGAGAGGGCGTCGGCGGACGCCTGCACGAGGTTGTGGATGGGCTCGTATGCGCCGGTCCCGGCGACGAAGAACCCGAACAGGAACAGGACGATGGCGGAACCGCCCCCGGCGGACTTGGTCTTGACGGCGAGGGCGGACGCGGCGCCGAACAGCAGGACGGCGGAGATGTTGAGGACCATGAGGAGCCTTCCGGTCAGGGGGTGTCGGTGCCGGCGCGGTAGATGCGGGCCCAGCGGTTGTAGAGCCAGCGGCCTACGCGTATGCGCTTGCCGGTCGCCTTGCAGCGGCGGCAGTCCTTGCCGCGCTTCAACCGGCCCTTGCGGTCGTGCTTGAGCTTGTGGCCCATGCCGTGGCACTTGCGGCAGTCGCCGAACGGCGAGGCCGCACACAGCCCGGCGTAACCGAGCGTGATGACGAGTAGGCAGGCGATAGCAAGGAGGATGGGGGTCACGAGGGGCCCTCCGGGGCGGTTTTCGAGGGTTTCCGCAGGTGGGCCGCTATCCGCTAGCGGCCTGATCAGGGCGGGTTTGGGGCGCTAGCGGGGCCGCTAACGTTAGCGGGGTGTGCCGCTAGCGCTAGCGGCCCCGGAGCGTCAGCCCGCGTCCCGGTTTCCGTCACGCTCCGCAATCACCGTGACGATGTGGGAGCGGTCGATGCCGCGCCGGTTGACGACCTTGCCGTTGACGCGGCGGCCCACCTGGATGGTGGCGATGCCGTGCGGCTTCAGGGCGGCGGCGAGTCCTTCGGGGTCCCAGCCGTCGTAGACCTCCGGCCGCAGTTCGGCGAGGCGGGCGACGACGGTTTCGGACCACACCTTGGGCTCATCGGCCGCCACGACGGCGAGGATGTCACGCAGCAGGTCATACGCCGCGCTCTCGTCCGGCTGCGGCTCTTCCCCGAGCGCGTAGCCGGACAGCGTGCCGGCGAGTTCGCGGGCCTTGCGGGCGCGGGCGCCGATGGCTTCGGCGGCCGGGGCGTCCACGTACACGGAACCGACGATCCGGGCGTCTGAGCCCTCGCCGACGAAGTAGTGAATGCCCTTGTCGGCCCAACTGAACATGGTGGCGCGCACACCCCGCTTGTAGGCCGACGTGCCGAGCACCATGTCGTTCTCCAACTGGCCCATGACCTTCAGGCAGAACCGGGCCGACGCGTTCGCGCTGATGCCCGTGGGCAGCGCCTTCGCGTCCGGGCGCTGCGTCGCGAGAAGCAGCACGATCCCGGTCGCCGGACCGCGTTTGACCAGGTCAGTGCAGATCTCTTCGAGTTCCTTGCCGTACTTGTCGTGCTCGAACCAGACCTGGCACTCATCCACCCCGACCACGATCGGGTGCAGTCCCAGCGACGTCTTGTTCGCCAGCTCCGACGTCACCTTGGACTCGGGGCAGATGTCCCGGGGCAGTGAGCGGATCATCTTCGCGCGGCGCCGCAGTTCCTCGCGCAGCGCGCGCAGGTCCCGCACCGCGTACTCGATGTCCTCCTCTTCGTCCCCGGCGCGGTGCCGGTAGCTCACGGCGTTGCCGACCGGGTCAAGGTCGCCGGTGCCCTTGAGGTCGTAGGTGTGCAGCTCAGCACGCGGGTCCAACGCCGCGATGAGCAGCAGGAGACGGAGCAGGAAGGTTTTGCCCATGCGTGGGATCGCGCCGATGACGGCCGCGATGTACATGAGCGTGATCTCGACCCAGCGTCCGCGCTGGTCGGTGCCGAACGCGACCGGCTTGAACAGGTCGACCGAACCGGACTTGAGCAGTGGCCAGACGGGCTTCTTGGCCTTGGACATGTCCTGGTCGCCGACCCACAGCACGAGGTGCCCGGTGTGCTCGTTCGGTACGGCTTCCGGCCACACGCACCCGAGCGGGCGGCGCAGACCCGAGGCGAGCCGCTCGCGCCGCTCGATGATGTCCGTCACCGTCACTCCGAAGGGGAGGTTGCCCTCCGCACGCCAACCGGGGCCGTCCCGGGTGATCGGGGCGGTGAACTCGAACCCGTCCCGGCCCTTGCCCTGCGCCTGGTTGATCGCAGGGATGCCGAGCGAGCCGAGCGCCCGCAGCACGATGTCCGAGGTGAGCTTGGACGCCGTGGGCAATTCCACCGCCCGATGGATGACCGGGTCATCCGCCTTGCGGCCGGCGTAGCCGAGCGCGAGCACCACCGCGCCGACCGACAGCGCCTGAAGCCAGTCGGGGGCGAGCACGTAGATGGCGAGCGCGGCACCCAGCCCGACGAACATCGCCAGCACGGCGACGAGGGTGCGCAGCCGGACCCGGCCGTCACGCTGCCGCGACAGCTTCAGGTACTCCGCCGCGTCCTCGCGCCGCACGGCGGCGAGGCGGACCGGTTCGCCCTCGCGGTCGGCCGCCCACCGCATCGTGCCGCCCACGAACTTCGCGGCCCCCGCGGGGGCTTGCAGGGTCAGGCGGGCGGCGTAGATCGGGGAGCGCAGCGCGTGATAGCCGACCGAGTGGGCGTAGTGGCGGGCCACCCATGCGGCGGCGGTGCGCAGTTCGGCAGTCGACCGCAACCAGACCGGGACCACGTCCCGGCGCTTCGCGGCGGCCAGTCGACCCAGGTAGCCCGGACCGGTCGCGGTCGGGGCGGGTCGGTCGACCATGACGGCCGTGGTCGGGTCATCCGATGCCGGGTCGGTCGGGGTCGACTCACGCGCGGCCCGGGCCTTGTCGAGGTCGACCACATCGGCCCCGGAGTCGGCCGTCATCTCGGCTTCCAGCCGGTTGAACAGTTCGTTGTCGTCGTCGGGGTGCTTCACTGAGACTTCCTTCCAGATGCATGGAGGGTGGGCCCGGCCGGACGCTGTAGGAGGTGGGCGGCCGGGCCCGAGGTTTCCGTCAGGGTCAGGTTCTGGTGGCTCTTGGAGACGCGGCCACCGACGTGTGCGGTGCCCTCCCAGTCGACGCCGGGTTCGACCTCAAGCCGTCTAGGGCGGAGCCGTGGCCGTGGATGAACACGCAAGTTGGGTGGTTCAGGCGGCGCGCTGTTCGTCGGCGCGGGTGAAGGTTGCGAACTGGTTGGGGGTGATCAGGCCGGTGTCACGCCATTCGCTGAGCAGATCGGTTTGACCGTCGATGACGTCGCACTTAGCGCACAGCCGCCCAGCGGACCGGCGTCGGCGCGAGCCAGGCGGGCGCTCGCCCCACTTGCATGCGATCAGCCCGGTTGCTTCCGCCTCGCGCTCCAACTCCCGCAGTGGCTTGGTCGCGTGGGGGTAGAAGAACTCGATCTCATCGAGTTCGCCGGGCTTAGCGAACGCCCCGCACAGGCATTCCCCGGACATGTGCAGGTGAACGGTGACCTCGTTCAGCGGCAGCGCTTCAGGAGTGCACAACAGGTGTGGGGCATGCTCGTGCGGCAGGTTGCAGCGGTGCCGGTCCCGGTATTCGCGCATGTGGGCGTCGGTCCAATGCACGATCGGGGACACCCAGATCAGGGCGCCCTCGCGGTCGACCTCTTCGGCGTTGCGGAACCGCCGGTCGGTCTCCGCCCATCGCATGCCGCCCAGGTAAACGACGTTGCGGCTACGCCCTTGCCTGCCGATGATCTGTCCTCGCAGACGCTGAAGCGGTTCGTCCTTCAGTCGGCGATACATCACCGAATGTCCTGCCGGGCCGGGGAAGCCCTTCCATACCTGCCGCCCGATGTTCTTGCCCCGCGTAGACAACACCCGCCCGAGGACCAAGTCCCGATAGCTGTGCTTGGGGCGGAGTTCATGCAAGGGCAAGCCCCACGAGGCGACCACATCGCGCACGTGCTGAGTGGTCTCCGGAATGCCGGTACCTGTGTTGACGTGGGCGATTGCATCCACCCGGCGGCGGAAGAGGTGGTTGACGACCACCGAGTCGTTCCCGCCGGAGAACAGTCCGATCGTGGCCACCACCGGGAAGGCGTTCAGGACCCGATCCAGGATCGCGAATGATCGGAGGATCGCTTGATCCAGGGTCATGGCTTCCGGCTCGACGTCCGCTTTCGGGGGGCGGCCGACGATGCGGTCGGCCATGCCGGGGAACATGTCCCCGGCCGGCTGACGGCGCTTGTTGCGGGCAGTCATGCAGCCACCTCGCCATTGCTCTCTGCCCGCTCGGCAAGGATCGTGTCCCGCAGCATCCGCGCGTTCGCCGGCGAGGTGCGGACCGTGCGGCGGATGCCCTCCGCCGTGATCCGGTCGGCGGGCCAATCGGCCGTAGCGGTACGGGCCTCAGCGAGCAGCTGTTCCGTCGTGCGCTTCGGCCGGGGCGACCGTGCCACCTCCGGAACCCGGCCGGTCGCCCGACGGGATCGGGGGGAGTCGGCCGCCACCGCCCGACGTCCGGTCGGCGCAGGATCGGCCTTGACCGGGTCGACCGCCGGGGCGATCGCGGCCACCGGCTTGAGCGGGAGAGTCGGCTTCACGAAGTCGACCGCCATCGAATCAGGCACCGACAGCCGGGACAGCACCACCGACGGCGCCGAGGTCGATTCCCGCAGATCAGCCGTAGACCGATTCCTCACGGTCTCGGTAGATTCCTCCGCATTCGCGTCCGTGTCGAGAATCGGGGCGAGGGCGGGGGCGGTGCCGCCGAACATCGACGCGAGGGCGGCATCCGCCCCGTCCGTGATCCGGTCGCGCTGGACATCCAACAGCCTCGATCCGAGCGCCGCGTCCCCGACCCCGACCTTGCGGGCCAGACGCCACGACGCCCGATCGGACCGCTTCCTGACCCGGTCGACCGGGTGATGAGCGGCACGGGCGCGGTGGTAGGCGAGGGCCTGAACGATGTCGGCGGTGCGCCGCTCGTTCTCCGCGTCCCGGCCGTCGGTGTGGACGACGATCCGGCGGGCGAGGAACGCCATGCCCTCCGCTGACACAGACATGCCCATCGGGGTCAGGGCGTAGATCACGGTCCGCCCCGGGTCGGGCGCGGCCATGGCGCCCATGACGGCGGCGGCGGCCGGAAGCGCCCACAGTCCGATCCGGACGATGCGCGGCGAGGACTGGCCCAACATGGTCAGCCCCAACAGGACCAGGGCGAGTACGGCCGTGGCGCCCTCGCCGGCACCGAGCGCACCGAGCGCGGTCCCCGTGCCGTAGGCGTGCCCGATGTTGCTGTACGTGCCGATCCCGCCGACCACGCCCGTGGCGAGCATCGGCGCGAACGCAGCGGTCAGGACCCCGATCTGAACCTTTGTCAGAGGCTTGCGGGTCTCGTTCACGCCGCTTCCCCCGTCCCCGACCGGTGGCCGCGCACGGAGCGCAGGAACGGCACCGTACGGGTCAGCGCGTCGGCGTACAGGGCGTCCCAACCGGCGATCTCGTCACCGGCCTCCGCCTCCGCCCGCAGGTCGGCGAGGACGTCACGGGCCGCGTCCTCGCGGGCGGCACGCTCGCCGTCCGTCTCGGCCTCCAGCGGGCCCCGGAACAGGTCGACGTCGATACCGAGCGCCAGTTCCGCGAACTCGATGTCGCCGTGGGCTTCCTGTCCGGCGACGAAGGTGCGCATACGCATGGTGGGTCTCTCCTTGATACGTCGGGAAGGGCGCGGGGCGGTCGGCTGTCCTGTCCGGGAGTGCGACCGCCCCGCGAGGGGCGAGGGAGAGGGTTAGCTGATCTGCACGTGGCCGCTGGTCACCCGGCGGCGGACGTTCAGGTGACCGGCGCCGGTGACGCGGACGCTGCCGGATGTGCCGTTCACGGCCAGACGGCCGCTGGCCTGCGAGGTCGCGGCCATGCGGACGCTGCCGGAGGTGACGTTCAGGCGGGCGTGATGGCCGCTGTAAGCGCCGACGTTGACACTGCCGGACGTGAGGCTGATGTCTAGCGGGCCGCTCACCTCGCCGACGATGACGCTGCCGCTGGTGACCGTGGCTTCCAGGTCGCCGACGCGGTCAGCGGTCAGCATCCCGGAAGTGCCGTCGTACTCCAGTCGGGCCAGCGCGCCCGTGACGACGGTGTTCGCAGTGTGCGTACTGATCGCGGCCACCGACTTGGCGGGCAGGTGGACTTCGGCGTTGATCGGTGTGACCGCGTCCCCGGCCGGACCGGTCGCGGTGACCTCGCGGCCGTTGACGAACACCTTGCCGCCGCCGTGGCCGGTGATGTGGACGTTGCCGTTGATGATCTGCACGCCGTTGCCGCCGGAGAACGTCATCGTGTAACCGCCCCGGCTGATGGTGGTGGTGCCGCCCATGGCGCCGGCGACGTCCGGGACGCGGACCCTGAGGCTCTGCCCGTTGAGGCTGACGGTGGTATCGCGAATCGCGTCGGCCGACGGGCCGGAAGCGGCCTCCGTCGTCAGCACCATGCGCGCCTGCTTCAGCGTGGGGTCGACGACGACGCGGATACTGCCGGTGTTCATCGTCAGATCCAGGGCGATCGGGCCGAAGACGTCCACGGGAATCGTGCGCTCGGTCATGGGAGAACTCCTGACTGCGTCGGGATAGAGAGACCAGGCGCGGCGGGCTGTCCTTGTCCGGGAGTGCCGCCGTACCGGAAGTCATTGATGAGGTGCGCGCCCGCGCATCGGGCGGGCGATCAGGCGCGAGGGTCTGCCCTCGTCAAGGTTCTGCGGGCTTTGGTTCAAGAAGTGCCGACTGTCACCCCGAGAGGCGGAGTCGGGCAGGTCACCCGGCCCGACATGGGCGGTCGGGGTGGTGACCCGCACCCATCGACCACCCGTGTTCAGGTGGCTGGGTCGGCACTCTGTTGAGTTCTTCGCAGGGCGGAATCCGGGCCTTGCTCTCCGGACCCTGCATGAGGGACATGTATTACATGTTCCTCATCTTGCAGAGGAAGGTTCGCCCCGTCAAGCCCTTCGGCTTTGTGGAGTTCGGCGAGACCCTCGCGCTCGATGTACCTACAGAGTGGCGCCGACGACCGCGACGCTCGACTTCGCACCTGTACGACTCAGGTCGTTCTTAGCTAGCGTGAAGTCGTACCAAGTCGTCCCGAGTGAGCGGAGGTTGGACGTGGCGAACGAGCGACTGCGCGGCGCGATAGTCGACTTGGGTCTGACCCTTGATGAGGTGGCCGAATGTCTCGGCGTCTCGGCCAAGACGGTCGAGCGCTGGATCAACGACCCGGAGCGCAAGCCGTATCGCCGCTTCCAGTACGCGACCGCTTCACTTTTGAAGTGCGAAGTCTCCTACCTCTGGCCGGACGAACGGACGTCGGCCGAAGTGTCCGCCGCTGGCAACGCAGAGTTGGTCAGGCTGTATCCGCACCGGTCCGTCGTGATGCAGACCCTTTGGACGAACCTGTACTCCAAGGCGACCCGGCAGTTTGACCTACTGGTGTACTCGGGGTTCTGGCTCACCGAGGACGCGACGTTTCATCGCATCGTGAAGGAGAAGGCGGCCGACGGAGTACCCATCCGCTTCATGCTGGGAGAGCCCACGTCGCCGGCCGTGGCCGTCCGCGGCGAGGACGAAGGGATCGGCGCCGCAATGGCGGGCAAGGTTCGCAACGCCCTCATCAACTACGGCCCACTCTTCGGCCTCCCCGGTGTCGAGTTCCGCTTGCACGGCACCACGCTCTACAACTCGATCTACCGGGCCGATGACGAGATGCTGGCGAACGGCCACCTCTACGGGGTCGGCGCCTACATGGCTCCCGTGCTCCATCTGCAACGCGTCCCCGGCGGTGAACTGTTCGACGCCTACGCTGAAAGCGTTGAAAAGGTGTGGCAGTCGGCCCGTCCGATCTCGTCACCCGCCGATTGGGAAGGCACACGCTGATGAGCCGGATTGACTACTTTCGCGACCCTCACGCCCCTAAGGCCAACTCGGTCGTCCCGTCTGTGACGGCGGTTGTCCGGGACGCTGCGGGGCGGCTGTTGCTCATCCACAAGACCGACAACGACCTGTGGGCCCTGCCCGGTGGTGGTCACGACATCGGCGAGCGCATCGCGGACACGGCCGTTCGCGAGGTCCGGGAAGAGACCGGTATCGACGTTAAGGTCGACAACATCGTCGGGCTCTACACCGACCCCGAGCACGTGTTGGCGTACGACGACGGCGAGGTCCGGCAACAGTTCTCCATCTGCTTCCGGGCCCACCCAGTCGGCGGTTCGCTACGCACAAGTAGCGAGTCAAAAGAGGTCCGCTGGATTGATCCGGCGGACCTTGACGGACTAGACATCCACCCTTCGATGATGCTGCGTATCAGGCACGGCCTCGATAACGCGCGGCGGGAGCCCTACATCGGCTGACCGCCAACGGAGACTTCCGCCATCCGATCCCCGATGCGCTTCGACGCTGCATGGATTTCGGGGGCCGCGCGTTGGATGAACCGCCCAACGATCGTGTCCGGGCCGTATCGCTGCACGATCTCATCCAGCCGCTCAGCCGGCGTCGTCCGCGTCCCGTCCGGTGTCGTCGTCATGTCGCAGTACAGCAAGGCGTCGACCAGGTCGGGACGCTCTAGCTCGAACTCGCCCTCAAGTTCCTGACGAAGTCCGCGTTCCTCCGCTTCCAGCAAGGCACAGGAGTGATGCGCCACGAGACGAACAACCCGTTCGTCTGCACCTTCCTGATCCCTGAGGAACCGGGCGCCGTCCAAGGGATGGAAGCCCGTGGCAGCAATGGCCGGCGAGTAGCCGATGTCATGCAGCACGGCCGCCGCTTCCAACAGCTCCGCGTCGTCCCCCAGGATCGGGCTCAGGGAGCGAGCCCGCTTGGCGACCCCGAGTGAGTGCGCCCACCGGCGCGGAAGCGGATCGGAAAGCAACGATTTAGAGAGCGTGTACGCCCACTCAGTCAGTCCCATGGCGGCCAAGACTACGGCCGGGCGGCGGACGCCGGGAGAGCGCGAACGGTCCGCCCCTTGCCGTGCACGGTGGCGAGCAAGCCGTTTCCCTCCATCTGAGCAAGGACACGGCGCACGGCGGTCCGGGACGCTCCAAACCGCTCACACAGCTTCGCTTCGGACGGGTATGCGTCTCCTACTGAGAGTGAATCCTCTTTGATCACGTCCGTCATGCGCTCCGCGAGCGACCGCCGGTCACCCCCTCGGACTACGCGCCACCCGATCCCGGGGGCGGACTCGACAACCCCGTCAGCTTCGAGAACCTTGAGCGCGCGGCGGATCGTGTTCCGGGAGACGCTGTGCGAGTCCATCAGGTCGGCTTCCGAGGGCAAGGTATCCCTGCCACCCTCCGCCTGGATCTCGCTTCGCAGCGTCTCGGCAATGATCAGGTAGGTTCCGCGCGGACTGGCCTCCGGCACCTCTGCCCCTCTCGCATCGCTCCATTGTTCGCTGCCAAGGGTCGCATGGCCGCGCCACACGCGGACCGGAGGCCTGGCCGGCCGCTCAACGCCGCGGGCCCTACTTCTTCTTTTCTCGCTTGAATGTCATTTGTATACGGGCAAGGGTCGGCACTGAACCGAGCATCTTTACGCGCTTACTGAAGCTCCGTAGATTGACTTTACTGAAGGTTGGCAAATCCTGCGGTATGCGCTGACTCCCGTCGAAGGCAACAACGTATGTGACGAACTTGGGCGGCACTTGAGATGCGGCCTCAACAAGGTCAGGATTGATTGATCTTACGGCCTCAATGAAATCGCTTCGATATTTGGCGTCAACGATTATAGTTTGCGCCGACACGAATCCCTGAGAGAAGAGATGACTTAGGGTCTGGCTCCCCGAGTAGGGTTTGACATGCACAAAATACCCATCGACATGCAGCAAGTCGCACGCCTCGATCTCGTCACCGTCTTCACTGTACAGCTTTTCCCTGTCGAGGCAGATTAGATCTGAACGACCTTTTACTGCATTGCGATTGTAGTGCTTCTCCCAATTGTTTTGCGCACCCCAGTCGTCCCAAGATATCAACTGTAGAGCGTCCGTGACATCCTCAAGGAGGGACAAATCCTGATCGAGCTTTTCCGTGTACTTCTCCGCAAGCGCATACCATTTGCCTAGCGTCAGAAGATAGCGCCTGTGCTGATCGCCCGCCTCGAAAACAAGCCAATGCTTCAACGGCTTAGCCGGACTCGCCGAATCACCATTCGCATCACGAGCCAATATTTTAATGTCACTCAAGCAAGAGACACCAAATTTACCCGGGAATGAGAACAGAGCAGCCCGTAGCGCGTCGAGGCCCATCGCCTCGAAAGTTTCCTCCAGGTCGCCTCTATAGATGAGGAAGTCGTGCACGTTCTCTACGGAAACATCGTCTGGTGGAGCGAACGAGAGTACGTGAACATTCAGCGCACTAACGGTAAGCTGCGCCAGTGGCTGCCCTTGCGGCTTCCGGGCACGCTCACCAAAAAGCTCATCCACTAGGAGCTTCTCCAGGTCCTTCACGATCTCGCTCTTGACCCGCAGCGGTTCAAGCGAGTCGATGAAGGCTAGATCCTTATGAGCGGTACCGCTTTCCGCGGTTTCCAGCATCTTACCCAAGATTTCGCGAACCTTATTCAAGTCCGTGTCAACTTTGAACGAGACTGAGTCTGTCGCTACTACGGCTCCCAGGTCAGGGAAGTCCAAGCCCGCATCAAGCTTGCCAACAAGTTTCTTCGTGAACTCGCCGTCCAGCTCAATCTCGAAGTCGCTGATTCGCGTGTTAGCCGGTATCTGCACCCATTGCGAACGGGAGGAAGCATCGATTCTGCGGCTACCGACCGCATTCATCGCCTGACTGTCGAACCGGCGAGCCGCGAACTTCAAACCAAAATTCGCTTCGACCCATGACCATTCGAGAGTGCTACTTCCATAACCGAAGCAGACAGCAAACACTCGTTGGGCCACCGGGAGAAAAATGACCAACCGATTCGAATAGTTTAGAACCGCCTCAAGTTCCTGGAAAACGGGAGCGAGAAGCTTGGCCCACGCCGGCTGCTTCTCCGACATATCCCTTAGGTAAGCCGCGCACCCTTTTGGAGCCAAAGGTGCGTCAGCAAGCTTCCTCATACCGTTCGGCTTCCCCGGCCGATACTGCGGCCGAAAAGCCTCCTCGTATGAATCGAGCCCCTCCCGCAAGAGGAAGCAATTGAAACGGAGCGTCGAAGCGTTACCGGCCATGGCTCACACCACCCCCCAGCGACGTAAGGGGATTTTTGTATCACACAGTGTCCAGCAATGGAATAGTTTCCGTCGCCACGCGCTCGCATGCGAACAAGAGTTCGCAGCGCGCCTGCAACACCACCCCGCCGCACACGAGGCCGATCGGCCCGTTCGGTGCGGTGGTGTCGCCCGGCACGTTGCTGTCTAGTCTTCCTTCTGAGCGAGTCCGGCGCTCACGGCCTCCGGTGATCCAGCCCAGCCGTTCTCTGTAGGCCAGACCGATGCGATTCCCTGGTGACTTAGTAGGCGCACATACACGTCACCGATAGCTTCAGTGAAGAGCGCCATACGGTGAGGCTGAGCATCGGCCGGGTAGAGCAGGAAGGCGTAGGTGGCGAGTTGTCCGATCGCCTCACGCACAGCGTGACTGACGTTGGGGTCTGCCGCACGATCGGGTGACATCTGAACTGGCTTGCCCTGTGGGGCGGGTGGGAAGGATGTCGCTGTGCCCAAGCCATATCCGGAAGAGTTCCGCCAGGACGTCGTGCGGGTCGCGAGGAACCGCGGGCCGGGTGTGACGGTCGAGCAGGTGGCCACCGACTTCGGAGTCCACCCGATGACGTTGTGGAAGTGGATGCGTCGCGCGGACATCGACGACGGGACCAAGCCCGGAACGGCCAGCCAGGACAGCGCCGAGCTTCGGGAAGCGCGTCGGCGGATCAAGCTGCTGGAGCAGGAGAACGAGGTTCTGCGGCGGGCCGCGGCCTATCTGTCGCAGGCGCATCTGCCGGGAAAAGGATCTACCCGCTCGTGAAGGAGCTGGCCGGGGACGGGGTGCCCGTCACGGTTGCGTGCCGGGTGCTGAAGCTCGCCAGACAGCCCTATTACCGCTGGCTGGACCAGCCGGTGACCGGTGCCATGCTGGAGGAGGCGTATCGCGCGAACGCGCTGTTCGACGCGCACCGTGACGACCCGGAGTTCGGCTACCGCTTCCTGGCCGACGAAGCCCGCAGCGCCGGGGCCGTGATGGCAGACCGGACTGCATGGCGGATCTGCCGGGACAACCGCTGGTGGAGCGTGTTCGGCAAGAAGCGCGGCAAGGGCAAGAAGGCCGGCCCGCCAGTGCACGACGACCTGGTCCGCCGTGACTTCACCGCGACCTGCGCGAACCGGCTGTGGCTCACCGACATCACCGAGCACGCCACCGGCGAAGGCAAGCTCTATCTCTGCGCGATCAAGGACGCCTTCAGCAACAGGATCGTGGGCTACTCCATCGACGGGCGGATGAAGTCTCGCCTGGCCGTGGCCGCCCTCGACAACGCCGTGGCCCGGCGTGGAGACGTCGACGGGTGCATTCTGCACAGCGATCGCGGATCGCAGTTCCGCTCCCGGAAGTTCGTCCGGGCGCTCGACCGCCACCGGATGGCCGGATCGATAGGGAGGGTCGGAGCTGCCGGCGACAACGCGGCCATGGAGTCCTTCTTCAGCCTTCTGCAGAAGAACGTCCTCGACCGCCGGGTCTGGGCCACCCGCGAAGAACTCCGGATCGCGATCGTGACCTGGATCGAGCGGACCTACCACCGACGCCGCAGACAAGCCTCACTCGGCCGGCTGACCCCCATCGAATTCGAGACCGTCATGACCACGCCGGCCCTCCAGGCCGCGTGACCGAACCTGTCACCCGAAGTTGCATCAGACCCTTGCCACGTCGGACCACCTTGGCTTCGATGAGCCAGTCGTCACCATCGCGCCTGGCGACAAGGTCACGCGGGTGCACGTTCGTCCCGGCGGTGAACCCTGTCTCAGCCAGGAATGCCCCATAGCGCTTAACCAGGGTCTCGTGCTTGCGGCTCTTCTTGATCAAGCGGGCGGTGATCTTCTGAACGTACTCGTCGTCGCTCTTGGGGGCGAAGTAGAGCAGCGGGTCTTGGTCGCCGCTCTCCTTCGGCTTGATCGTAGTGATCAGGTCGCGCGTAGTGCTTCGCAGGTCTTCCCGCAAAACCAAAGCGTCCTGGTAGAGCTGGATCATCCTGCGAAGGTCGGCCTTCAGCACCTCGTCGGTCGGCAGAGAGCCGATCTCGTAGGCGCGGGCGAGGATGTTCCCCGCCTCGTAGGCCCGTGGAAGGCCAGCCCTCCCACCCAGGTCGATGACGTCCACCAGCCCTCCGGTCATTTCGCCTGGGACTGCGTCTCGGATGGCCGCGGCCTCGCCTCGGAGGCGCTTCTCTGCCTCGGCGGCTCCGAATGTCGCACGCAACTCTGTGACGCCCTGGTTCAGGCTCAGTGAGACCGTCTTCATGTCCTCCGCGAAGAGGTAGACGAGGTACATACCTCGCGTAGCGGTGGTTGTCTCGTCGGGATCGAAGAACGACACCCACGGGCAGAACGCTCCAGCGCCGTTCCCCGCGCTTCCTTTGATGATGTAACTCGCGGGAACGTAGGGCTCGAAGACCATGGGCGCCGACCTGAACAGCTTCGCGGCCGGAGACCCGGTACCAGCCGTCCGGTCGTAGGTAGAAGCGACTTTATGCAAGTACTCCCGGAGTGTCATGGAGAGGATGCTATGCGGCCCCACTGACAGTAGGGCCCCTCTTGCGAAGGTTAAGGCGTCACTATCTACGTTCAGTTGACGAACCTCACCGCGTCCACCGAGATGGCTGGAGGCTTCCCGGCCGGCCCACCCGCCAATGCCCGGCCCTACGGGGGTTGTAGGGCCGGGCATTGGCTACGCGAGCTTCCTTCCTGGCGTGTCAGTCGTCCTCGGCATACTCATCGTCTTCGCCATCCTCCGGCGCCTCGCTGGCGATGAAGCCGGCCTGCGGGTCGGGTTCGTGCTTGACGAGGATGTCGTAGACCTGGTGTGCGTTGCTCTTCACGTGCTCCCACTCCTCGTGGGAGCCGAAGGGGTGCGGCGGAGGAGAGACCGGCGACTCCTTCAGTGCGGTGGCGGCGTCGTGCGCGATGTCCAGCGCCATGGTGAGGCGCTCGCGGTTGTCCCGGTCACGGTCCTCCGGCGTGGCGGCCTGATTCTTGGCCTTGCGGGTCTCCTGCTGCTTGAGGAACCCCGCCATGGCCTTCGCCGGGTTCGCGATCTCGTACAGCCGGTACTCGGTCAGCCGTTCCGGACGGCGGGTTTCACGGGTGTCTCCGGTGATGATGACACTGCCGTCCTCGCGAATGACGGGGATGTCGTACTCGTGAGCCGGCTGGGTCGGATCCCAGGCCTGCCACGCGGTGGCGAGCATGCGCAGACCATGCTCATGCTTGGCCAGGTCGGCGAGGATCGCCGAAGGCGAGCCGCGGAAGGGCGCGCTGCCCTCGTAGAACTTCGACTCACGGTCGCGGGTCAGGTAGCCGTCCATCAGCAGGACGAAACCGCCACCGATCATCAGCGTGATCCGCGCGTTCGGGTTCCCGGCGAGGGCGAGCTTCAGCAGCTGCGGCAGCGGCTCATACGTCGGCACCCAGTACTTGCCGGGCACGTCCTCGGTGAGGAACCCGCCATCGCCGAAAGCGTTGCGGGCCGTCTGCAGAGTCGCCGGTTTCCGCACGCCGGGGGCCCTGCGGTTCTTCGGCTGACGCACGTCCCGGTCGACCAGGACACCGAGCATGAAACTGAACTGCTTGGTGGTCACCGCACGGCGGGCCATGATGTTGCGGATCTCGTACTTCGTGTTGCCGAAGGACGAACCGGCGGTGAGCCGGTACGCGGTGTAGATGCAACGCCAGATGGGAGAGGCCTCCGGGCACCCGATGGCCGCAGGCAGCGCGTCCAGCGGGGTGAGACCGGTGACGATGTCAGCCTCCTCACGTCGCAGTTCGCCTCGGGCCACCAGCGCTTCGACGGTCTGGTTAGCGATGTTGTGCCACATCGCATCGGGCGTCCACGGGTTCTTCTCCAGGTGCTCGCCCGCGACGAGGTTTTCCACCATCGTCACGAACGAGAACCCGGCCGGCTGTGCGGTGGTCGTGGTCACGGGTTGACCTCCATGGTGTCGCCGTTGCGGGCCCCGACCACCAAGCGAACGGGCACGGTGGCCGCCTGGCCGACGCGCACCACCTTGTCGGTCAGACCCCGGTGGTAGGCAGCGTTGTACTGCGCGACCTCGTCCCGGACGGCGCGCCGCAGCGAGGCGGGGTCGCGCAGCAGGTCCTCCACGACCGCGTCAGCGGCGCCAACGTCGGTCTTGCCGGTGCGAGTCTTGGCGGCGGAGGAGAGCCGGGAGATGCCGTCGACGACCACCGGCAGGACCCGGCTGGGGGCGCCGTTGGCGAAGGTGATCCGCACGAGGATCACGAGCAGCGGCTCGGACACGCCCCGCTGCAGGATCGAGGCGGAGTAGTCGGCCTTGGGCACACGCAGCGTGTTGGCCACGGTCTCGCGGACCAGATCCGCGAGATCCTTGGGGCTGTCGAACTCACAGCGCGCCTGCGCCAGCGGGCCGCTCGCATCGTGGTCGTCCAGGAGCTTCGGCGGCTGAACGGCCAGGGATAGGGCCGCAATACGCGGCTGGTAGAGCGGGAAGAGCATCCGGGTCCAGGCCTGGCACTCGATGACGTACAGCGAGCCTCCCGGGACGGCCACCTTGCTCAGCAGCGAGACCCCGTTGGTCTGCTCCGTCACGAGCAGGGCGGCCCGCTCGGGCTCCACCTGCAGGGCCGCGGCGGCCTTACGTGCATCCTCGCTGAGGTTGGTGCGCTGGTTGTTCTTCAGCCGCTGCCCGACCTTGCGCAGAGCGGAGGTCTCAGGAACGTCCGGGAGGAGCGACGGCCACCGAGTGATGCTCAGCTCTTCCATGTCGCGATCGGAAGAAGCAGGCAGGCTCACGCGGGGCTCAGGCTCCTCCGGCTCGCGGAAAAGCGGGTTGTTCTCGGTCACTGGATCAGGTCCATCGTGACACTTCCGTTCACAGCCCAGTCGCTGCGACGGCTTCAGCGGTGCGACGCCAAAGAAAGAAGTTGATCGTCCGCCCACGAAGAGGACCACCGCCCGACGGCTGATGATGTGCTCCGTGGCGCCTGCCGCATCCCGTTTTCGCTGAACCTTCACCTTGATCCCGCCGGGGCCCCTTGCCCATGACGTTCCCGCGGTTCGCAGTGCCCCGACCGGGGCCACCCGGATTTGGTGGTCTAGGTGTCGAACGATGACGACGAATGCAGATCGACGCCCTTAAGTACTACCTCGGGCAGTAGATCTCTGTCAAAGCGGCTCTGGTGCCGTTGATACGGGACGGGAGTGAGATCCGAAGACCTACTAGGTTAGGTAGTCCTTCCCTGGGCACGGAGCCCGCACCCGGCCGTCTCAGTTTCCGTCTCGTTCATCGTCGTGCACGACCGTCCGGGGCCGTTCGCTCCGCCGCGACCGGCACAGCGTCCGCACGGGAATGAACGCCGGCGAACGCATCCGGATCACGCCCTGACCAGCACAGACAAACCTGCAAAGCGAGTTACGTGGGTTCGATTCCCGCCACGGCCTCCAACAAGACGTACCGAACGGCCGCGTGCCCGAGTGGTTCAGGGACTCGCCTGCGCCGCATCCGTCAGCGAGCTCCGCTCGCGGGGAGTCACGCGGGTCCGAATCCCGCCACGGCCTCCAACAAGACGCACCGAACGACCGCGTGCCCGAGTGGTTCAGGGACTCGCCTGCGCCGCATCCGTCAGCGAGCTCCGCTCGCGGGGAGTCACGCGGGTCCGAATCCCGCCACGGCCTCTACGCCGGCGTCGCGGTCGGCCGCTGGTGGGTGGTCGGCTGGACGGTCGGCGCCGGTGGTGGGTTCGTGGTGCTACGCGTACAGCCCGCCGCCCGCCTCGTCCTCGAACATCTCCGGCCAGTACCGCCAGCCGTCGTCGGTGGGGGTCGTGCGGGTCGGGTCGCAGGTGACGGGGTCCAGGGCGGCGAGGGTGCGGGTCATGGTGGCCGCCAGTTGGTCGTAGGCCTCGGTGAGTTCGTGGGCCGCGTCGAGGGACTGTTCGCGGTGGATGAGCCAGAGGGTGAACGCCAGGGTCGAGATGTCGGCGTTCAGCGGGCGGAGCCTGGCCTCGGCCTCGCTCCAGTGCAGGACCGCGCCGGTGGTGCCGTCGACGACGATGCTCGTGTCCTCCAGGAGGTGGCCCACACGGATCAAGTGGTCGGCGTTCTCGGGGAGTTCGGCGTCCGGCGTGTCGGCCCAGTGCTCGGCGAGGGTGGGCAGGGGCGCGTCCGTGTCGAGGGTGAACCAGACGCATTCCTCCGGCAGGCCCGTCTCCCGCAGGAAACGGCGGGTCGGCTCATGTGTGAGCGCGGCCGGGAAGTCGACCTCCTCGAAGCGGACGATCGCTCCGGTGTCGAACTCCTCGTCCAGGAGGCGCGGCGGCAGGTCCAGGGCCAGACCCGAGCGGGTGCCGGGGCCCGCGATCAGGGCGAGGGGGCGGATCACCGCGGCCAGCCGCCAGAACAGCGGCATCTCGCCGTCCGCGCCCGCCTCGTACAGCGCCAGCAGTTGTCCCGACGCCTCCGCCACCGCCTCCGGCCCGAAGCGTCCGGCGTAGGCCGCGAACTGGCCCCGCAGGGCGGCCAGTTCGTCGGCGGCCGTGGCGAACCGCACGAGCTTCTCCAGGGAGGGCGCGAGCGGGCGGCGGTCCATCAGGTCGGGACGGTCGTGGAGGAAGTACGTCGACGTGATCTCGCCGGTGGCACCGTCGAGCAGCACCGACTCCGTCTGCCGGCCGGCGAGGCCGAGCAGTCCGCCGATGACCAGTTGGTCGCGCAGCTCCGCCGCCAGGCGGCCCTCGGCGTCCCCCGTCGAGTCCCCGACCGTGCGCAGCCCGTCCGTGCGCAGTGCCTCGAACGTCAGCAGGCCGCCGGTGCCCGGCAGGCCGGGGCCGGTCAGCCAGCGGCGCGTCGGCGCGTGGGTGACGTACGGATCCAGCTGGTCCTCGGTGAAGGTGATCATCGCCGTGCCGGCGGCGGTCCCGGTCGTGCCCATTGGTTCCCCCGTGCGTGAAGTTCGCCGTCCCACTGCTCCGCACCCTACGCGGCCCCACTGACAACGGCCCTCACCTGGGAAGACGTCAGGCCACCCGCGCGCGTTCCCGTCCCGCGGGAATCGCCTCGACCGTCTCCCCCACCGTCAGCTCCGTGGTGGCCGGCCACAGTCCGACGCGCGGGCTGCGGGTGCGCAGTTCGGCGTCCAGGTCCCGCACCGTCCAGGCGGTGCCGTAGCCCGTCGTCTCGCGGCGCGCCTCGCGGGCCGTCACCGTCCGGCGGAAGACGTCCCCACGCACGTGTGCCGCCCGCGAGGGCCTGCGCGCGGGGGCCTGGGCGACCGTCGACTTGCCGGCGGGCATCACGCCGGTGACGAGCACGACGCCGTTCACGTCAGGAAGACGCCGCCCAGCACGACCACGACCGCCGCCAGCACGAACAGCAGGATCCACAGCAGCAGCTTGCCCACGCCCGGCGGGGGTTCGTAGCGCTGCGGATCCGGCTCGCTCACTGGCCCGTCACCACCGCCGCCTGCGGCCTTATCGGCAGCCGGTTCACCGGGCGGCCCGTCGCGGCCCGTACTGCGGAGGCGATGGCCGCCGGGGAGGTCACGACCGGGACCGCGCTGACCGCCTTCGCGCCGAAGGGGGCGACCACGTCCCGCTCCTCGACCAGCTTGACGATCTGGATGTCGGGCGCGTCCAGGGCGGTCGGAAGCGCGTACCCCGTGAGGTCGGGGTGGCGGATCAGGCCGCGCGGGGTGCGGAGGTTCTCCGTGAGCGCGATGCCGACGCCCTGGGTGACGCCCGCCTCGATACGGGCGGCCAGCTGGGCGGGGTTCAGGACCCGGCCGACGTCCTGGGCGACCGCCAGCTCCACGACCCGCACCGAGCCCAGCTCGATGTCGACGTCCACGACGGCGCGGATCGCGCAGAACGCCAGGCCCACGAAGGCGTCGCCCTGGCCGGCGCCGTCCAGCGGTTCCGTCGGATGCGGGCGGCACTGGGCCGTCGCCCACAGCTCCTTGCCGTGCAGCTCCTCGGTGACGGTGGTCGACAGGACGCCGTCGTACGAGGTGATCTTGCCGTCGGTGATCTGGAGCAGTTCGGTGGACATGCCGAACTTGTGCGCCAGGGGCTGGAGCAGCTGCGTGCGGACCATCTTGGCCGCGCGTTCCACCGCGCCGCCCGAGACCCAGGTGTGGCGGCCGCGGCAGCCCGCGCCGGCCGGCGGCTGGTCGGTGTCGACGGGTGCGACGTGCACCTCGTCGATGCCGAGGGTCTCCTGGACGATCTGGCGGGCCAGCGTGGTGAAGCCCTGACCGGTCTCCACCGCCGCGCACAGCACGGTGGCGACGCCGTTGTGGACCTTGACCGTGGCCGTGGAGACCTCGTCGGCGCCCTCCGCGCCGAGCATGTGCACCATGCCCAGGCCGTAGCCCACGCCCCGGCGCACCGCGCCCGGCTCGCCCGCGCCCTCGGGGCCGCCGGGCAGCAGCCAGTCCTCCTCCGGGGAGTCCTTCGGGAGGGGCGGGAGCGGGAACTCCTGGACGGCCTGGAGGAGTTCGGCGACCGGCGCGGGGCAGGTCACCGTCTGGCCGGTCGGGAGGACGTCACCGGTCGCCATGACGTTGCGCAGCCGCAGTTCCGCCGGGTCGACGCCCAGCTTCTTCGCCAGCTTGTCCATCTGCGCCTCGTACGCGGCGCAGACCTGCATCGCGCCCTCGCCGCGCACATGGCCGGAGGGCGGGTTGTTGGTGCGGACGGCCCAGCCCTCGATGAAGGCGTTCGGGACGACGTAGGGGCCGCAGGCGAAGGAGACGGCGGCGGCCAGGGCCTCGGCGGAGGTGTCGGCGTAGGCGCCCGCGTCCAGCAGGATCTGCGCCTCGACCTTGACCAGCTTGCCCTCGGCGTCCGCGTGGTGGCGGTATCTGAGCAGGGTGGGGTGGCGGTGGGCGTGGCCGAGGAAGGACTCCTCGCGGGTCGCCGTCAGCTTCACCGGGCAGCCGGTCTTCAGCGCCAGCAGGCCGAGCGGCAACTGGAAGCCCTGGTCCTCGCGGTCGGCGGTGGCGCCGGGCACACCGGTGACGACGACCTTCACCCGATCGGGTTCCAGGCCGTAGCACGCGGCGGCCGTGTCGCGGTCGGTGTGCGGGTCGGTGGAGGCCAGGTACAGCTCCACGCCGCCGTCGGGGCGGGGCACGGCGAGGCCGGCCTCGGCGCCGATCGGGGCCGGGTCCTGGCGGCCGATGCGGTACAGGCCCTCGACGACGATCTCGCCGGAGGCGGCCGGGTCGCCGTGGTGCAGCGGGATGTGCCGGATCAGGTTGCCGTCGGGGTGCAGCGGCTCGGCCTCGAAGGCCTGCTCGGGGTCGGTCACCGGGTCGAGCACCTCGTACTCGACGATGACGGCCGCGGCGGCCATCCGGGCGGTGTCGGGGTGGTCGGCGGCGACGGCCGCGATGGGCTCGCCGTGGTGGCGTACGACCTCGGAGGCGAACACCGGGCGGTCGGCCTTGCCGCGTCCGTGCAGCGGGCTGCCGGGAACGTCCTCGTGGGTGACGACGGCCCGTACGCCGGGCATCTCGCGCGCGTGGGAGGTGTCGATGGAGACGATGCGCGCGTGCGCGTGCGGGGAGCGCAGCACGGCCGCCCAGAGCAGGCCCTCGGCCCACAGGTCGGCCGCGTACGGGAAGGTGCCCTCGGTCTTGGCGCGGGCGTCGGCGGGCGGCAGGGAGGCGCCGAGGCCGTGCGGGAGCGGCTCGGGGGCCGCGGCGGCCTCCGCGGGGCTCGTCACGGTGGCTGCTTCGTTGCTCACGCCTGGCCTCCGTCCTGGCCGTACACCGGGTCGTGCGGATGCGGCTGGTTCGGGTTCTCGAACGCCGACAGGTGGACCCCGCCCGCGCCCGGACCCGCCTGGTGAGGAATACGGGCCTCGTCGCCGTCCGTCTCGGTCTCCGCCGCGGTGTGCGCCTCGCGTTCGGCGACGACGTCCTTGACGGCCTGCAGGACACCCCGGTAGCCGGAGCAGCGGCACAGGTTGCCGCACAGCGCCTGACGGGTCTCCAGTTCGGTGGGCGCCGGGTTGCCCTCCAGCAGGTCGTGCACGGTCATCGCCATGCCGGGCACGCAGAAACCGCACTGCACCGCGCCGCACCTGGCGAGCGCCCGCTGCACGTCCGAGGGCTGCCCGTCGACGGCGAGGCCCTCGACGGTGCGGACCTCGCTGCCGGCGGTGGTGACGGCCGGCACCAGGCAGGAGGCGACGAGCCGCCCGTCCACCTGCACGTTGCAGGCCCCGCACTCGCCCTGCGAGCAGCCGTCCTTGGCGCCCGCGAGCCCGAGCCGCTCGCGCAGGACGTAGAGCAGCGACTCGCCGATCCATGCGTCGGTGACGGGGCGGTCGGAGCCGTTGACGCGCAGCACGTAGGAGGCGAGGGGGTGTTCGTCGTGGCGGGGAGGGGCCTCGGGAGCCTCCTCGCCGTCCACGCGCGTGGACGGCCCCGTGACCTCGGCGGCGGGTTCGGCGTCCGCCCGCTCGTCGTGGGCCTCGGCCGGGCCGGACCCTGAGGCGGGCTCAGCGGGCTCCTGGACGGCCTCCGCCGCCTCGTGGGCGTCCTCGGTGGCCTCGGGAGCCTCACCGGCCTCAGAAGCGGTCTGAGAGGCCTCCACGACGTCCGGCTCGGGCGCCGTCGGGGAGCCGTACGACGACTCCGGTGCCGTGTGTTCCGACGCCGAGTGCTCCGGCGCGTGCCCGAAGGCGGGCGCCGCCGGCGCCGGCTGTCCCGGCTCCGGTGCGGCTTCCAGGGCCTGGCCGCCGAAGGGGACGGAACCCTCGGACGGCTGTCCGGTCCCGGTCGTCTCCTGCGCCCACGGCTGCCCCTGCGGGCCCGCCTCCTGCTCCGGCTCGGTCACCCAGGGCGCCGGCGCGCCTCCCGGCAGGGTCGCCGGAGGCGTGCGGCCCCACTGCTCGACCAGGGACGACGTGGTGAACTCGCCCGATTCGTCGGGCAGGTCCCCGCCGGCGACCGGGATCGACCACTGGCCGGTCACGTCGTGACCGGGGGCGGGCGCGACCTCCGGTGCGGTCGCGCCGACGTCGCCGAAAGTCCACTGCCCGGTCGCGCCGGGGTTGTACGTGAAGCGGTCGCCGCCGGACGTCCCGTCCGCCGCCGGGGCGGGCCACTCCGTCCCGCCGGCCGGGGCCGTCCACGCGTCCGTGCCGGTCGCCGCGGGGTCGGTCCCCTCGTGCGCCACCGTTATCTGCGGCGGCACGTAGCCGTGTCCGGGGGCCGCGAGCGGGCTGTCGCCGCGGGCGGCCAGGAGGGCGTCGATGCCGCCCTCGGGCAGCTTCACGAAGGCGGTGGCGCCGTCGTCGTAGTCGCCCTGGGGCAGCGGGTCCCAGCGGCCGCCACCCGGCGGTGTGCCCTGTCCCTGCTGGTCGTCGGTCACGACAGCGCCCTCCCCAGTGCTCGTCGGGCCAGCGCGGCGACGGTGCGCCGCAGGTGCAGTACGGCGGGCGGAAGCGGTTGCACGGAGCCGTCCTCGGCGGGGACCGGGTCCGGGATGCAGGCGGCGGCGACGTACTCCCCGAAGGCGTTGAGGGCCTCGGGGACGACCGCGCGGTTGTTGTCCCAGTCGATGAGCCGGGCGACCCACTGCTCGGCCTCCAGGGGCCGCAGCGGCATCGGCGCTATGGCGCCGACGGCGCACCTGACTCCGCGCCGGGCGGGGTCCAGGACGAGGGCGACGGACGCGACGGCACGCCCGGGCCCGGTGCGGCCGGTCGCCTTCAGGAAGACCTGCGGGGCGTGCAGCAGCGGCACGCGCACGTACCCGATGAGTTCACCGCCGCGCAGCATCTCCATGCCGGCCAGCAGGTGCGACACCGGGACCTCCCGGCGGGCTCCGCCCGGGCCCGCGACGATCAGGGTCGCCTCCAGCGCGGCCAGCACGGGCAGCGCGTCACCCGTGGGGGACGCCGAGGCGATGTTGCCGCCCAGGGTGCCCGCGTTGCGGATGTGCGGCGGGCCCGCGGCGCGCGCGGCGGCCGCGAGCGCCGGGATGAGGGCGGCGAAGTCGGGGCGGCCCATGCGCGCGTGCGTGAGTCCGGCGCCGAGCAGCGCGTGGCCGTCCTGGTACTGCCAGCCGCGGATCTCGCTGATCCGGCCGAGGCCGACCAGCGCGGCGGGCCTGAGCTGCCCGGAGTTGACGGCGGCCATCAGGTCGGTGCCGCCGGCCACGGGCACGGCGGCGGGCATGGCCGCCAGGGCCGCCACGGCCTCGTCGAGCGTCGTCGGCAGCGTGACGGCCTGCGCCGCCTGCGGTGCGTGCGTGGTCAAAACCGGCTGCCCCTTCCCGCTGCCCCACCTGGTCCCACCTGTGTTGCCGTACGGTACGTGCTGACAGGGCGGACGTGGCAACTCTGGCACATCTTCGCAAGGCCCGAACGCGGGGGTCCGCTAGGAGGCATTCGCCCACCTCACCCTGGAGATGGACCGTTTTCGCACGGCATCACCGGTGTGCTCGAATTGCCACTCTTCGGTGACCCTGTCGGGGTTTTTCCGTGACGCCCGGGAGGATCCCGCCGGCTACCGGTTCGGCGGCGGACCGTCGATCGGGCGCCCGGGGACACCGGGCCGCCGCTGCCACGGCCTGGGCCCGGTCGGCGGCCGGTAGGCGACGCCCAGGGCGTCGAGCCGCGCGTAGTGGGCGTCCATCCGCCGCTCGAAGTCCGCGAAGTCCCGCTCCGCCGGGGCGGGCAGCCGGCTCCAGGCGACCTCGGCGAAGGCGGCGAGCCGGGGAAAGGCCTGGTAGTCCACGCGCGCCTGGTCCTCCGTCACCTCGGTCCACACGTTGGCCTGCGTGCCCAGCACACGGGCCGCCTCCTCGGGCGTCAACTCCGGTGGAACGGGCTCGAACCGGTAGACGTCCTCCAGGGTGCGCACGTACCCGATCGGGACCGGCTCGTCCGGGTCGCCGTCCTGCCGGTGGTCCAGGTACACCTGCTGCTCGGGGCACATGACGACGTCGTGTCCCGCGCGCGCGGCGGCGATCCCGCCGGCGTACCCCCGCCAGGACGACACGGTCGCGCCCTCGGCGAGACCGCCCTCCAGGATCTCGTCCCAGCCGATGAGCCGACGCCCGCGCGCGGAGAGCCACTTGTCGAAGTGCCCGACGAACCACGCCTGCAGTTCGTCCTCGTCGGCGAGCCCGAGTTCCTGGATCCGGGCCTGCGCGGTGGGCGACCGCCGCCACTGGTCCCTGGGGCATTCGTCGCCGCCGATGTGCACGAACCGCGACGGGAAGAGTTCCAGGATCTCCTCGAACACCCCCTCGTAGAAGCGCAGGGTGTTGTCAGTGGGGGCCAGTACGTTGGGATTGATCCCCCAGGTGTCCCAGACGGAGAGGGCGGTGGTGTCGATGACGTCGGTGTTGCCGAGTTCCGGATACGCGGCGATGGCCGCCTGCGAGTGGCCCGGTACGTCGATTTCGGGGACGACGGTGATATGCCGCTCGGCGGCGTACGCGACGATCTCCCGGATGTCGTCCTGGGTGTAGAAGCCGCCGTGCGGCCTCTCGTCCCACAACGGCGAGGCGCGGTGGCCGAATTTCGTACGGGAGCGCCAGGAGCCGATCTCGGTGAGCCTCGGGTACTTCTCGATCTCGATGCGCCAGCCCTGGTCGTCGGTCAAGTGGAAGTGGAGGACGTTGAGTTTGTGCGCGGCCATCAGATCCAGGTAGCGCAGGACGCCTTCCTTCGGCATGAAGTGCCGGGCCACGTCGAGGAGAAGGCCGCGCCAGCGGAAACGGGGGGAATCCTCGATGGTCTGGACAGGGACGCCGAAGGAGATCCCGGGCCGCACGGGAGCGCGCCGGAAGGCGTCCGGGCCGAGGAGTTGACGCAGGGTCTGGGCGCCCCAGAAGACACCGGCCGGGTCACCGCCCCGGATTTCGATGCCCAGGTGGCCGGCCACCCTGAGCTGGTACGCCTCCGGGGCCAGGGAGTCGTCGACAAGCAGCCGCAGGGAGCCCGGGGCGTGCGCCGCGCCGGGCGGCAGGCGCAGCCCGTAGGCGGCGCCGAGGGTGGCCCGCAGCCAGCGCTCGGTGGTGGCCGTGCCGGGCCCCGCCCACAGGGTGGTGTCGTCGTCGACGACGAACCCGCACCGGTAGGGCCCTTCCGCGGCCAGCGGCGCCGGAATCAGTTCGGTTCCAGAAGTCACGTCGGACACTTCAGTCACGTCAGTCCTTCACCGCTCCGCCCGGCCCGGAGACCAGCCGTCGCTGTACGAGTACGAAGAAGACCAGCACCGGAATCGTCATCACCGTGGACCCCGCCATCACCCCGCCCGGTCGGGATCGTCCGGCTTGCAGAACACCGGCAGGGCCCTCGGCGGCGTCGACTGCGAAGTGTCGCCGGTGATGAACGACTTGGCGAACAGGAAGTCGTCCAGGCGGAGATGAAGGAAAACACGCCGGCCTCCTCCAGGGCCTCCGGGACGGCTTTCACGAAGCCCCTCGACATCCAGATCGCGAAGGGCGACGAGAAGGCGGGAACATGATCAGCAAGGGGGCCCGGAAGCGGAAGCGGAATCGCGTGACGGCGGTCGCGGCGAGAAACGCGATCACCGCCGAGGCGATCACCACGGTGCCCGCGACGACAAGGCTGTTGAGGAAGTGACGGCCGAATTCCTGCTGTTCGAACACGCGCCGGAAGGAATGCCGCGAGGGCGAGAGCGTTCATGGCCGCGGCTCGCTCGACTCGATCTCCCCGGCCGGTTCGGCGGCGCCGAGCACCATCCACCCTCCAGTGCGTTGCACTATGCGCAATGATGGTTTCGCTATGTGCACAACACTCGGGAGGCTAGGGACTTCATGGACACCGCCACAAGAGGTCTCCACCACTCTGTGACCGGCGAACGCACGCCGTGCACCGCGGACGGACACGGCGACACAACGACGCGAAGGCCTTCAGGGCGCACCAAAGCGCGCCCTGAAGGCCTTCGCGTCGTCAGTCGGAGCCGGACGGCGTCAGACGGTCACTTGTCGCCCTTGCCCTCGTCGTCCCCTCCAGAGCCCATGGAGTCGTAAATCTCCTTGCACATCGGGCACACCGGGTACTTCTTGGGGTCACGGCCGGGCACCCACACCTTGCCGCACAGCGCCACGACGGGGGTCCCGTCGAGGGCGCTCGCCATGATCTTGTCCTTCTGGACGTAGTGCGCGAAGCGCTCGTGGTCGCCGTCACCGTGCGACACCTGCGGCGTCGGCTCTACGAGGGTCCCCGTACCGGTGCCCCGCTCGGGCTCGAGAGTGCTCATGCGCACAAGGGTACTGAAGCGCGCACGGTTCAGTTGAGCGACGGGTCGTCCGGGTACGTCGCCACCATCGCCAGCTCGTTGCGCTGGCGTCGCAGCACTTCCCGCCAGAGTCTCTCCGGGGACGGCGAGGAGACGTCGCCGGGTTCGGACTCGACGACGTACCAGGCACCGTCCACCAGCTCGTCCTCCAGCTGGCCGGGGCCCCAGCCGGCGTACCCGGCGAAGATTCTCAGCGAGCCGAGCGCCGAGGCGAGGAGCTCCGGCGGGGCCTCCAGGTCGACGAGGCCGATCGCGCCGTGCACCCGCCGCCAGCCCAGCGGGGCGCCGTCGATCGCGGAGCCGCCGGGGATCACGGCGACGCCCAGCGCGGAGTCGAGGGACACCGGGCCGCCCTGGAAGACGACTCCGGGTTCACCGGTGAGGTCCGCCCAGCCCTCCAGGATGTCGCCCACGCCCACGGGCGTCGGGCGGTTGAGGACGACACCGAGCGAGCCCTCCTCGTCGTGGTCGAGAAGGAGCACCACCGCACGGTCGAAGTTCGGGTCCGCCAGGGCGGGGGTTGCCACGAGCAGCCGCCCTGTGAGCGAGGACACCTCGGTCATGCCAGACATGATCCCGCATCTTCCCGCCGCATGGGGAGCCAATGCGGCGAGGAGGGTGAGGCGCAGCTCAGGGCACGAGGGGTGCACCCCAGGCGCACGGCGGGCGTCCGTGACCGCATGTGCCCGCCGCAAAACAGTTCGTGTTGTGACACAGCTATGACGTTCCTGGGCGGTACTTGGGCTTACAGCAGGGGGGCACACGGCGATTACTCTGTCTCCTCTGGCCCTGCCCCACTCCATGGAACGCGAGATACATGACCGTCAACGACGATGTCCTGCTTGTCCACGGCGGAACCCCGCTGGAGGGCGAGATCCGTGTCCGCGGTGCGAAGAACCTCGTACCCAAGGCCATGGTCGCCGCCCTGCTGGGCAGCGAGCCGAGTCGGCTGCGCAACGTTCCGGACATCCGTGACGTGCGGGTCGTACGCGGCCTGCTGCAACTGCACGGTGTGACGGTCCGTCCGGGCGAGGAGCCGGGCGAGCTGGTGATGGACCCGACGTACGTCGAGAGCGCGAACGTCGCCGACATCGACGCGCACGCCGGCTCCAGCCGTATCCCGATCCTCTTCTGCGGTCCGCTGCTGCACCGCCTCGGGCACGCCTTCATCCCGGGCCTGGGCGGCTGCGACATCGGTGGCCGGCCCATCGACTTCCACTTCGACGTGCTGCGTCAGTTCGGCGCGAAGATCGAGAAGCGGGCGGACGGCCAGTACCTGGAGGCCCCGCACCGGCTGCGCGGCACCAAGATCCGGCTGCCGTACCCGTCCGTGGGCGCGACCGAGCAGGTGCTGCTGACGGCCGTCCTCGCCGACGGCGTGACGGAGCTCTCGAACGCGGCCGTGGAGCCGGAGATCGAGGACCTGATCTGCGTCCTGCAGAAAATGGGCGCCATCATCGCGATGGACACCGACCGCACCATCCGCATCACCGGTGTGGAGAAGCTCGGCGGCTACGACCACCGCGCCCTCCCGGACCGTCTGGAGGCCGCCTCCTGGGCGTCCGCCGCGCTGGCGACCGAGGGCAACATATACGTCCGCGGCGCCCAGCAGCGCTCGATGATGACCTTCCTGAACACCTACCGGAAGGTCGGCGGCGCCTTCCGCATCGACGACGAGGGCATCCGCTTCTGGCACCCCGGCGGCCAGCTGAAGTCCATCGCCCTGGAGACGGACGTCCACCCCGGCTTCCAGACCGACTGGCAGCAGCCGCTTGTCGTGGCCCTGACGCAGGCCACGGGCCTGTCCATCATCCACGAGACGGTCTACGAGTCCCGCCTGGGCTTCACCTCCGCGCTGAACCAGATGGGCGCCCACATCCAGCTCTACCGCGAGTGCCTGGGCGGCTCCCACTGCCGCTTCGGCCAGCGCAACTTCCTGCACTCGGCGGTCGTGTCCGGCCCCACGAAGCTCCAGGGCGCCGACCTGGTCATCCCCGACCTTCGCGGCGGCTTCTCGTACCTGATCGCCGCCCTCGCGGCCCAGGGCACGTCCCGCGTCCACGGCATCGACCTCATCAACCGCGGCTACGAGAACTTCATGGAGAAGCTCGTGGAGCTGGGGGCGAAAGTCGAACTGCCGGGCAAGGCCCTCGGCTGACCGTCACCCCGCAGCACCGGCCCGCAGCAGCACCCCCCGGCCGGGGGTCCGGGGGTCGCCCCCCGGGCGGGCACAGCATGGAGAAGCTCGTGGAGCTGGGGGCCAAGGTCGAACTGCCGGGCAAGGCCCTCGGCTGACCGTCGCAGTCGTACGTACGCCGATGGGGCGGCCACCGTTGATTCGGTGGCCGCCCCATCGGCGTTTGCTGCAGCGCCCGTGAAGGGGCGCGGGGAACTGCGCGACCGGCCGGAGGCGGCCCGCAGTCGCCCACGGCGCTCTCACGTCACGGCGCTGTCACCCGCGCTCTCAGCGGAGCGTCACTTGCCCTTGGCAGCTTCCTTGAGCTTCGAGCCCGCGGAGACCTTCACGCTGTAGCCGGCCGGGATCTGGATCGGGTCGCCGGTCTGCGGGTTGCGCGCGGTGCGAGCGGCACGGTGGGTGCGCTCGAAGGTCAGGAAGCCGGGGATGGTGACCTTCTCGTCGCCCTTGGAGACGATGTCGCCGACGACCTCGGCGAACGCGGCCAGCACGGCGTCGGCGTCCTTGCGGGTCACCTCGGCGCGGTCGGCCAGCGCGGCCACCAGCTCACTGCGGTTCATGTTGTTACTCCCGTGTTCTTCTTGCCATTGAGGCGTGCCACGCGGCGGAGCCGCATGTTGGGCGCCGTGAAGCCGTTGCGCTCGCGCCCAGGGACGCATCCTGCCCCTACCTGCGGCGGGAAAGCCAATCCGGCACCCGCAGGAGTCGTGAGAACACCCATGGGAGTCACACGAAGAGCGCCTTGCCCGGCCGCCACCCTAGAGGGCGGCTCAGGGCGCGAGGTTCCGCGACGCGCCGGGCCGGAGGCCGCCGTGGCGATCCTCACAGCACCAGCACAGTCGGTCTTCACGACCCCTGCAATCGTACGGAACACCTCGCTACAGGGCCGACGCGCCCGCCGCCTTGGCCGCCTCGCGCACCGCGCCGGCCACCGCGCCGGCGACCTTGTCGTTGAAGACGCTCGGGATGATGTAGTTCGGGTTCAGCTCGTCCTCGGTCACCACGTCGGCGAGGGCCTTCGCGGCCGCGAGCATCATCTCGGTGTTGACGGTGCGGGACTGCGCGTCCAGCAGGCCGCGGAAGACGCCCGGGAAGACCAGCACGTTGTTGATCTGGTTCGGGAAGTCGGAGCGGCCGGTGGCCACAACCGCCGCCGTCTGACGGGCGATTGCGGGGTCCACCTCGGGGTCCGGGTTCGCGAGCGCGAACACGATCGCGTCGTCGGCCATGGCGGCCACGTCGTCGCCGTCGAGGACGTTCGGGGCGGAGACGCCGATGAAGACGTCGGCTTCGCGCACGGCCTCCTTCAGCGTGCCGGTGAGGCCCTCGGGGTTGGTGTTGTCGGCGATCCAGCGCAGCGCCGAGTCGGGAGCGGCGTCCACGAGGTCCTCGCGGCCGGCGTGGACGACACCGTGGATGTCGGCGACGACGGCGTTCTTCACGCCGGCCGCGATCAGCAGCTTGAGGATGGCCGTGCCGGCCGCGCCGGCGCCGGACATCACGACGCGGATGTTCTCAATCGCCTTGCCGGCGACGCGAAGTGCGTTGGTGAGCGCGGCGAGGACGACGATCGCGGTGCCGTGCTGGTCGTCGTGGAAGACGGGGATGTCGAGGGCCTCGCGCAGGCGGGCCTCGATCTCGAAGCAGCGGGGCGCGGAGATGTCCTCGAGGTTGATGCCGGCGAACCCGGGGGCGATCGCCTTGACGATCTCGACGATCGCGTCGGTGTCCTGGGTGTCCAGGCAGATCGGCCAGGCGTCGATGCCGGCGAACCGCTTGAAGAGGGCCGCCTTGCCCTCCATGACGGGCAGGGCGGCCTTGGGGCCGATGTTGCCGAGGCCCAGCACGGCGGAGCCGTCCGTCACGACCGCAACGGAGTTGCGCTTGATGGTGAGGCGGCGGGCGTCCTCGGGGTTCTCGGCGATCGCCATGCAGACGCGGGCCACACCGGGCGTGTAGACCATGGAGAGGTCGTCACGGTTGCGGATGGGGTGCTTCGACGCCATCTCGATCTTGCCGCCGAGGTGCATCAGGAACGTACGGTCGGAGACCTTGCCGAGCGTGACGCCCTCGATGCCGCGCAGCTGCTCGACGATCTCCTCGGCGTGCGCGGTGGAGGTGGCCGCGATGGTGACGTCGATGCGCAGCTTCTCGTGGCCGGAGGCGGTGACGTCGAGGCCGGTGACCGAGCCTCCGTGGGACTCGACGGCCGTGGTGAGCTGGGAGACCGCGGTTCCGCTCGCGGGGACCTCCAGCCGGACCGTCATCGAGTAGGAGACGCTGGGCGCCGTTGCCATGGCCGACTTCCTCTGCTTTCACCTGTGACGCGGATTGCCGTCCGATCGTCGCACCTACTGTCGAGTAGGCGTTAGCCGCGCTGCATTGCGAACGTTTTGTTCACAACGAAAGAGGCCCACGTCACATCGTGACGTGGGCCTCTCGCACGTTCATGACACCGACCCGCCATGCTCGCCTCGCGGCAAGTGGTCGCTCGTAGCGACGAAGGTTGGGCCCGGGGGCTTGGATCGGGCCGGTGCCACACCCAGGCTAACAAACGGATCCCGCAAGGCCATTCCCGTCCGCGGAGTTCACAGGAACGGCCCCCCGAGTGGCTCCGCTCAGTCGCGCAGGAGGTCGGGCACCCCGTGCGCGTCGGGGTCGTCCCGCTCGCCCGAGACGACCGTCAGCTGCTGGGTGGCCCGGGTCAGGGCGACGTACAGCACCCGCAGGCCGGCCGGGGACTCGTCGGCGATCTCGGCGGGCGACACGACCACCGTCGCGTCGTACTCCAGGCCCTTGGCCTCCAGGCTGCCGAGGGCGACGACGCGGTCGCCGAGGCCGGCGAGCCAGCGGCGGGCCTCCTCGCGGCGGTTCATGGCGACGACGACGCCGACGGTGCCGTCGACGCGCTCCAGCAGCCGCTCGGCCTCCGCGCGGACGGTCGACGCCAGGGAGTCGGTCACGGCGCTGAAGCGGGGGACGACACCCGTGGAGCGGACCGCGGACGGGGACTCGGCGCCGGGCATGGCCAGGGCCAGGACCTTCGCGGCCAGCTCGGCGATCTCGGCCGGGTTGCGGTAGTTCACGGTGAGCTGGAAGCGGCGGCGCGGGCGGGTGCCGAGGGCCTCGTCGCGGGCCTCGGCGGCCTCGTCTGGGTCCGACCAGGAGGACTGGGCCGGGTCGCCGACGACCGTCCAGGTGGCGTGCCGGCCGCGGCGGCCGACCATGCGCCACTGCAGGGGGGTGAGGTCCTGGGCCTCGTCGACGATGACGTGGGCGTACTCAGTGCGCTCCTGGGCGAGGCGTTCGGCCCGCTCGCGCTGCGTCTCCTCGCGGACCGGCATCAGCTCCTCCAGACCGGTGAGCTGGTCCAGCGGGTCGAGCTCGCGCCGCTTCTTCGGGCGGGCGGGGGCGCCGAGGATCGCCTGGAGCTCGTCGAGCATCGCGATGTCGTGCACGGAGTGGCCGTCGCGCCTCAGGGAGCGGGCGACCTTGCGGACCTCGCCGGGGTTGAGGACGCGGCGGGCCCAGCGGCCGAGGCGCCGCTCGTCCGCCATGGCGGCGAGGACGGCCTTCGGGGTGAGCTCGGGCCACCAGGCGTCGAGGAACTCGACGAAGCTGTCCTCGCCGGTCACGTCGTCGTCGAAGGAGGAGCGCAGCTCGGCGGCGAGTTCGGGGTCGGTGTGCCGGCCGGCGGCGCCGGAGCGCTCCCAGAGGGCGTCCAGGAGCAGCTTGCGGGCGCGGGGGCGCAGCAGGTTGACGGGGGCGGTGCCGCCGAGGGCGGTGCGGCGGACGCGCTCCAGGTCCTCGGCCTCCAGCTCCAGCCGGCGGCCGAAGGCGACGACGCGCAGCCGGGTGGGCGGGCCGGCCGGGGCGCGGGTGGGGGCGTCGCCGTCCACGTCGTCCAGGGACAGCTGCCCGGCGGCCGAACCGGTCTCGCGCGCGCCGCCGCCGGCCCGCGGGGCCGCGCCGGAGCGCGCGCCGCCGCCCGGCCCCAGCTCCAGGGCGCCCCGCGCCGCCTTCCGCAGCACCTTCAGCATGCGGTACGACCCCTTGGCGCGGGCCACCGCCGGTGAGTCGTACAGGGTGGCCTCGACGCCGTCGACGAGGGAGCCGATGGCGCGGATGGCGACCTGGCCCTCCTCACCGAGGGAGGGCAGGACGCCCTCGGTGTACGCCACCAGCAGGGGCGTGGGCGAGACGATGAGGATGCCGCCCGCGTACCGGCGCCGGTCCTGGTAGAGGAGGTAGGCGGCCCGGTGCAGGGCGACGGCGGTCTTTCCGGTGCCGGGGCCGCCCTCGACGTAGGTCACGGAGGCGGCGGGGGCGCGGATGACCAGGTCCTGTTCGGCCTGGATGGAGGCGACGATGTCGCGCATGGTGTGGCTGCGGGCCTGGCCGAGGGCGGCCATCAGGGCGCCGTCGCCGATGACGGGCAGCTCGTGGCCGTCGAGGAAGGCCTTCAGCTCGGGGCGCATCAGGTCGTCCTCGACGCCGAGCACCCGGCGGCCCTTGGAGCGGATGACCCGGCGGCGCACGACGCGGCCCGGTTCGACCGGGGTGGAGCGGTAGAAGGGGGCGGCGGCGGGGGCCCGCCAGTCGATCACCAGCGGGGCGTAGTCCTCGTCGAGGACACCGATGCGCCCGATGTGCAGGGTCTCGGCGATGTCGGCGGTGTTGTCCTCCCGCACCGCGCCCTCGGCGGGCTCCACGGCGGTGTAGGCGCCGTCGGGTCCCTTCTTGCCGTCCTTGCCGAGCAGCAGGTCGATACGGCCGAAGAGGAAGTCCTCGAACTCGTTGTTGAGACGGTTGAGGTGGATGCCCGCCCGGAAGACCTGCGCGTCCCGCTCGGCCAGGGCGCCGGGCGTGCCGACATGGCCGCGCTGGGCCGCGTCGTGCATGAGGAACTCCGCCTCGTGGATCTTCTCCTCGAGACGCCGGTACACCCGGTCGAGGTGTACCTGTTCGATGCTGATCTCCCGGTCGCGAACTGAGTCCTGAACCGAGCCGACCGCGGTTTCCTGCTGAGCCTGAGCGGCCACCGGGCCCCCTTCTGACGTGCTGGGCAGCCGTCAACCGTACGCGATGGGGGCCCCGGGAAGCGAGGGGCCTGCCCGGCGGAAACGCCAGGCAGGCCGGGTGGTGCGTGCGGGGTGCGTCCTACGCGTCGACCTCGACGAGCTTCTTGCCGTCGAAGGTCATGACCTCGAAGTGGTCGATCTCGTTCGGGGCGAAGGCGGCGCCGCCCTGCACGTACAGGGGGTTCTTGGCCTGATCGGTCTTGGCGTTGGGCAGACCGTAGCCCCATTCCGGGACGGACCAGGACGAGATGGTCTCGCGCTCGCCGTTCTTGCCGACGGCGATGAGCGAGCACTTGTTGGGGCCGGCCACGTTCTTGAGCTCGACGACGGCCTCGGTGCCCCAGGCCTTCTCCTGCATGGCGACGGTCGCGGTGACCTTGGTGCTCGCGTCGGTCGCCGTGACCCGGTCGGAGAGGCCGTCGAAGACGGTCTTGGCGGGGTTCTTGTCCGCGAGAACCTGCGCGCTGCCGCCGCCGCTGTCGCCGGCGCTCGCCGCGACGGCCACGATCGGGCCGCTGACGATCAGCGCGGCCGCGGCCGCGATCATGTAGAAGCTGCGCCGGCGCTTCAGGGCGCGGCGGTCCGCGACCTCGTCGACCAGCTTCTCCACGAACCGCGGGCTGGGCTTGGCGGAGAGGGACTCGCCGATCGCAGGGGTTCCGGTGCCCGGCAGGTCCGCGAGCGCGGCCAGCATCGGCTCCATCCCGGCGAGCTCGTCGAGCTGCTGCGCGCACCACTCGCATCCGGCGAGGTGCGCTTCGAAGGCGGTCGCCTCGGCGTCGTCGAGGATGCCGAGCGCGTAGGCGCCCACGGTCTCGTGTTCGCTCGGGCTCGGAGATCCCTGCATAGATCCCTGCATGGGGCCAGACATACCCGCACCACCTGCTCCGAACCCCCCGTAAATGCTCATCACGCCGTCACCCCCCGCTCCTCCAGAGCCAGCTTCATCGACCGCAGTGCATAGAACACCCGTGAGCGCACGGTGCCGCTGGGTATGCCCAGCGTCTCGGCCGCCTCGTTGACGGTACGCCCTTTGAAATACGTCTCGACGAGCACCTCCCGGTGCGCCGGGGTCAGGTCGTCGAGCGCGTCCGACAGCGTCATCAGCCACAGCGCCTTGTCGATCTCGTCCTCCGCGGGGATGACCTCCAGCGGCGACGGGTCGACCTCCTGCGGCCGGGCCTGCCGGCTGCGGTGGCCGTCGATGACGATGCGGCGTGCGACCGTCACCAGCCAGGGGCGTACCGATCCGGTCGCTCGATTGAGCTGGCCGGCGTTCTTCCAGGCACGGATGAGTGTTTCCTGCACCACATCCTCGGCTCTCTGGCGGTCACCCGCGACAAGGCGAAGGACGTAAGCAAGGAGAGGTCCGGCGTGCTCCCTGTACAGGGCGCGCATCAGCTCCTCATCAGGTTCCGAGGGCTGGGACATGCGATGTCGGGCCCTCGTTCCACGTTCATTGGCCACGGCCGCATCCTTGCGCACGCCCACCTCCGGTGTCCGGGGGTTCCCCCGAGTCGGTCGCTCCACCACCCGTACGGAAGTGACCCGTTGAGTGTTCAAACCGCGCCGACAGTTTTCTCGGGGTGTCGTGACGGAGGGGGACATGAGAGCACATTCCCGCCCCTCTTCCTTTACATTTCCGCCACACAGTCAAGACGGCGCGGGCTGCCCGGTGGGTGCCGAAGGTAAACGGGATGTAATCGAAATCACTTCGACAGTGCTGTCACGAACACGGCATACCGGACAGGGAGTTGGCGGGGGTGAGTGACGAAGAGTCGGGTGAACGCGCTCACGCGCGCGTGAGCGCGGCCCGTCTGCGGTGCCGGGCGACCCGTTCGCGGTTCCCGCAGACCTCACTGGAACACCATCGCCTGCGGCGCCCCCGCGACGTGTCGACGTACACGATCGGGCAGTTGTCCCCCTCGCACTGCCGCAGCCCCGCCCGCGCGACGGGATCGGTGAGCAGCTCCACCGCGTCCCGGGCGACCACGGCGAGCAGCGCCGCACACTCCGGCGGCCCGTCCAACTCGCGCACGAGCACGCCGTCTTCCCCGTGTACGGCACGGGGGGCCGGGGGCGCGGCGCGGGCGAGGTCGTTGACGCGGGCGAGGGCGGGGTCGTAGGGGCGGGCATTGCCGGCCAGCCAGCCGTGCACCAACTGACCGACGCTCCCCCGCAGTTCCCGGAAGACGACCGTCCAGGACGGATCGGCGTGCGTCAGCGGCGTGCCAGGCGGGACGAGCCCGGAGCCGGTGATCCACGCGCACAACGGCGGGAGCGCGTCGAGACGTTCGAGGGGATGGCTGGTGGCGAGAAGGTCCAGGCAGATCCGTCCGGTGTCGAACCGCGGGTCATAGGGCGCCACGGGCGTAACCACTGCCATGTGCCTGTCACCACCTAGGGAAGGCTCCTGGAGGAAGCGTCCCTTTCACAGTGCCGGGTGGAACCACCTCCCCGGAACCCCTCGTACCGGGTACGGCTGCATCAACCCGCCTGACGGCACCCCCCTACGGGGAGTGCGAGGCCGAGGACCTCTTCCGGGAGTTCCAGGGCGGGGCCCGTCCGGGGCCCCCTACGGGGAGCACGATGGCGAGGCCCGTGCCGGAGCACCCCTACCGGGGGCGGGGCCAGGCCCGTGCCGGGAACACCCCACCCGGGGGCGGGGTGAGGCCCGTGCCGAGAACACTGCCACCCGGGACGGGGCGAGGCCCGCCCGCGGTTTCCCCTACAGGAGTCGAGGGCGAACGAGACCCCGTACGGGAGCACCCCTACCGGGGGCTTGGAGCGGGGCCGTCCGCAGGCCCCCTGCGGGGAGTTCGAGGACAGGCCCTGTTCGGGACTGGGGCGGGATCCGGGGCGGCAGCCCCGGTGTGGGTGGTGTGCACGCCGGGCGCCGTCACGTCCCGCTCACGCGTCCGCGTACTTCGCGTCTGCCGCCGGGTCCAGGGCCAGTCGGTAGCCCCGCTTCACCACCGTCTGGATCAGCTTCGGCGCGCCCAGGGCTGTGCGGAGGCGGGCCATCGCTGTTTCGACGGCGTGTTCGTCGCGGCCGGCGCCGGGGAGGGCGCGGAGGAGGTCGGCGCGGGGGACGACCCAGCCGGGACGACGGGACAGGGCCCGCAGGAGGGACATGCCGGCCGGGGGTACGGGCTTCAGGCAGCCGTCGACCAGGACCGCGTGGCCGCGGATCTCCACCCGGTGCCCGGCGACCGGCAGGGAACGGGCCCGAGCGGGCAGCTCCTGGCAGAGGAGCTGGACGAGCGGGCCGAGCCGGAAGCGTTCCGGCTGGACGGTGTCCACGCCGCGCGCCTGGAGCGGCAGCGCGGTGACCGGCCCGACGCAGGCCGGCAGGACGTCGTGCTGGAAGGCGGCGAGCAGTTCGGGGAGCAGGCCCCGCTCCTCCGCCCTCGACAGGAGCGAGGCGGCGGCGGGCGCGCTGGTGAACGTCACCGCGTCCAGCCCGCGCGAGACGGCGGCGTCGAGGAGCCGGTCCAGCGGCGCGACGTCCTCCGGCGGCATCCACCGGTAGACGGGAACCCCCACGACCTCCGCTCCCCCGTCCCGCAGCGCCTCCACGAACCCCGGCAGCGGCTCCCCGTGCAGCTGGACGGCGACACGGCGGCCGTCGACGCCCTCCTCCAGCAGCCGGTCGAGCACTTCCGCCATCGACTCACTCGACGGCGACCAGTCCTCCGTGAGACCTGCGGCGCGAATGGCGCCCTTGACCTTGGGACCGCGCGCGAGGAGTTCCACGTCGCGCAGCCGGGCGAGCAGCTGCTCGCCGAGCCCCCAGCCGTCGGCGGCCTCCACCCAGCCCCGGAAGCCGATGGCCGTGGTGGCCACGACGACGTCCGGCGCCTGGTCGAGGAGATCCTTGGTGGCGGCGAGCAGTTCGCCGTCGTCCGCGAGCGGCACGATCCGCAGGGCGGGCGCGTGCAGCACCGCCGCCCCGCGCCGCTGGAGCAGCGCTCCGAGCTCGTCGGCCCGGCGCGCGGCGGTCACGCCGACGGTGAACCCGGCGAGGGGCCCGTGCTCCTCGGTGTCCCGGACCGAGGCGGCTCCCTGGTCCGGTCCCTGCTGTTGCTCTTGCATAACTCTCGTCCCGCACTCGAGTCGTGGCACCTGCGCGAGGTGGTGTTCCACCTGCATGCCGATCGAGCCTGTCAACGAAGCGTGACAGGCTCGGTTCGGCTTCATGTCGCCAGTGTTACGTCACACCTCGGCGTAGCTGAGCTGCGGCTTCGCCTCGGAGGCGGGGCCGGAGGCCGTGATCCGCCCGGCGGGGCGGCGAAGGTATACGGCCCAGGTGACCGCGAAGCACGCGGCGTAGAAGGCGAGGAAGGCGACGAACGCGCCGGTGCCGGAGCCGTAGGAGAGGAAGGACTGCCGGAAGGCCATGTTGATGCCGACACCGCCGAGCGCGCCGACCGCGCCGATGAGTCCCATGGAGGCACCGGACAGACGCCGGCCGTAGGCGGCGGCCTCCTCGCCCTGGAGCCCCTTCGCGACGGCCTTCGCCTGGAAGATGCCGGGGATCATCTTGTACGTCGACCCGTTGCCGAGGCCGCTGAGCACGAACAGCACCACGAAGACGGAGACGAACAGCGGCAGCGACTTCTGCATGCTGGCGAAGACCAGGACGGCGGTGGCGGCGGCCATGCCGACGTAGTTGTAGAGGGTGATGCGGGCGCCGCCGTACCTGTCGGCGAGCCAGCCGCCCACGGGGCGGATCAGGGAGCCGAGCAGCGGGCCGATGAAGGTGAGGTAGGCCGCCTGGAGCGGCGTACGGCCGAACTGGTTCGTCAGCACCTGGCCGAAGGCGAAGGAGTAGCCGATGAACGAGCCGAAGGTGCCGATGTACAGGAAGGACATGATCCAGGTGTGGGCGTCCTTCGCGGAGTCGATCGCGGCGCCGGTGTCGTTCTTCACGGACGCGAGGTTGTCCATGTACAGCGCGGCGAGGGTCGCGGCGATCAGGATCAGCGGGATGTAGATCCCGAGCAGGACGCGCGGGCCGCCGCTCGCGCCGATCACGGCGAGGCCGACGAGCTGGAGGACGGGCACGCCGATGTTGCCGCCGCCCGCGTTCAGACCGAGCGCCCAGCCCTTCTTGCGCAGCGGGAAGAAGGCGTTGATGTTGGTCATGGAGGAGGCGAAGTTGCCGCCGCCGATGCCCGCGAGCAGGCCGACCACGAGGAAGGTGTTGAAGGAGGTGCCCGGCTCCATCACCGTGAACGCGGCGATCGTGGGGATCAGCAGCAGTCCGGCGGAGATGATCGTCCAGTTCCGGCCGCCGAAGATCGCGACGGCGAAGGTGTACGGCACCCGGACGACCGCCCCGACCAGCGTCACCATCGACGTCAGCAGGAACTTGTCAGCCGGGGTGAGGCCGTACTCCGGGCCCATGAAGAGCACCAGCACGGACCACATCGTCCAGATCGAGAAACCGATGTGCTCGGAGAGGACGGAGAAGAGGAGGTTCCGGCGGGCGATCTTCTCGCCCTTCTCGTTCCAGAAGGTCTCGTTCTCCGGGTCCCACTCCTCGATCCAGCGGCTCCCCTTCTTCGAGGGGGACGGGGGTGCGGGGGCTGTACCAGGGGCTGTCATGACGCCTCCACGTGCTCCGGGGCTCGGGTGGTTCGCGGTGATGAGCGGTGATGGTCCCGAAGGTAGGGAGGGCGCGTTTCCGGCCTGTGCCTGTGAGTGACCGGAAGGGAACGTTGCTCTCACCTTCGGCCGGGGCGGGGTGAGAGGTTTCGGGGAAAGGTCAGGAGCGGGGCGGCGCGCCGGAGGGGCGGGCGACCGTCCGGCGAGGCGCGCGCACGTTCACCCGCGCCCTGCCCTCCTCACCTGCGCTCTCCGGCCTTCACCTGCGCCCCTCCCCTCCGCACCCGCGCTCTCCCGCCTTCACCCCCGCTCTCCCGCCTTCACCCGCACCCCTCCCGTCCGCACCAGCGCCCTCCCGTCCGGCCACAGCCGCGGCCTCCTTCCCGCCGCCAGGTCCTCCACCCATCCGAAGCAGACCACGCACCCGGCGGTGAGCAGCCAGATGAACGGCAGTTGCGGCCAGGGGCTCTCCAGCAGCCACGGCGTGTTCTCCTCCAGCGCGGAGACGCTCCACAGGTGGTCCCACAGGGACTCGGCCACCACGATGCACAGGTTGTGCCACAGGTAGATCGTGACGGCGCGGGAGTTGAGCAGGGTGATCAGACGGTCCCAGCGGCGCAGGCGCGGCGGCCACTGACGCCAGCTGGGGCTGAGGTGGAGGAGCAGCAGGACGACCGCGAAGGACCAGAGGGACTGGGCGAACGGCATGTCGTCCAGGTCGTGGCCCTCCTCGAAGTCATGACTCAGGGCGTACCAGAGGCCCACCCCGGCCACCACCGGCGTCAGGGACGGGACCACGTACCGCGGCAGGCGCCGCAGGACGCCTTGCTGGTGGGCCATGCCCAGCAGCCAGCAGGCGCCGAACGCGCCGACGTCACTGAGAGCCGCCTCCAGACGCCAGCCGGGCGCCGACAGCCAGTCGAACTCCAGTGCCGCCGACAGGGCGATCGGGGCGAGGACAGTCGGCCAGGGGGCCGCCCGCAGGGCCCGCAGCAGCAGGGGAGACAGCAGGACGAACCAGAGGTACGCGCGGATGTACCACAGGGGCACCGCCATCGCCGTCGTCCAGTCGTCGCCGATCAGGCCCGCCACGCCGGGCAGGGTCTCGCCGTACGGCGGGTCGCTGAGCGGGAGGATCCAGTACGCGAGGTGGAGCCACCACCAGCCGGGATGGCCCTCCTCGTCCGGGCCCCAGCCGCCGAGCAGCATGCCCGTCACGCCCACCGCGCCCAGCAGCCACAGCGGCGGCAGCAGGCGGCGGAGACGGCCACGGACGACCTCCACCGCCCCGCGGCGGCCCAGGGAACGGGCCATCAGGTTGCCGGCCAGGGCGAACATCACGCCCATGGACGGGAAGACCACCGGCAGCCAGGCCCAGCCCATCAGGTGGTAGAAGACGACCCGGAAGAGGGCGACCGCGCGGAGAAGATCGAAGTAACGGTCCCGGCCCGAACCCGCCCCCGTTCCCGAGCCGGAGCCCGCGCCCGACGCCGCCCCCTCCCCTGTCTCCTTCGCCGGCCCGTTCCCCGCGGACAGCACCGGCTCGGGAACATCCGGCTCCGGGACGTCCGGCTCGGGGACATCCGACACCGGAACATCCGAGGACCGCGTGGTCATCGCGCCGCACCCCCGTCCACCGCCACAGCTCCCGGCGCCACCTCTCCCGGCGGCGCCGCCACCTGCCCCTTCCTGCGCAGCTTCTGCCAGCGCAGCCGACCGCCGGTGAGGGCCGTGATCCAGGACTGCAGCAGGACGATGTACATCAGCTGGCGATAGAGCAGTTGCTGCAGGGGCAGCGAGATCAGCGGGGTCAGACGCTCGCGGTCCAGGACGAAGGCGTACGCCGCGCACGCCGCCTGGACGGCCAGGACGCCGAACCAGGCCGCGATCGTCTTCCCGGTCGGGCCGAAGAGCAGGCCGTAGACCAGGAACAGGTCGATCAGGGGGGCCAGCAGCGGGGCCACCACCATGAACAGGGACACCAGCGGCAGGCCGACCCGGCCGAAGCGGCCCGACGGGCCCCGCTCGACCAGGGCGCGGCGGTGTTTCCAGATCGCCTGCATGGTGCCGTAGCACCAGCGGTACCGCTGGGACCAGAGCTGCTGCACCGACTCCGGCGCCTCCGTCCACGCCCTCGCCTTCTCCGCGTACACCACCTTCCAGCCGTCGCGCTGCATGGCCATGGTGATGTCGGTGTCCTCGGCGAGGGTGTCGTCGCTCATGCCGCCGACCCGGTTCAGGGCGGTTCGCCGGAACGCGCCCACGGCGCCCGGGATCGTCGGCATGCAGCGCAGGACGTCGTACATACGGCGGTCCAGGTTGAACCCCATCACGTACTCGATGTGCTGCCAGGCGCCGATGAGGGTGTCCTTGTTGCCGACCTTGGCGTTGCCGGCGACCGCGCCGACCTTCGGGTCGGCGAAGGGCTGGACGAGCTCACGGACGGTGGACGGCTCGAAGACGGTGTCGCCGTCCATCATCACGATGAGGTCGTGCCGGGCGTTGGCGATGCCCCGGTTGAGGGCGGCCGGCTTGCCCGCGTTGAGCTGACGGACGACGCGTACGCCGGGCAGGTTCAGGTCCTCGACGATGCGGGCGGTGCCGTCGGACGAGCCGTCGTCGACGACGAGGATCTCGACCGGGTGGTCGCTCCTCACCAGCGAACGGACCGTGTTCTCGATGCACTTGGCCTCGTTGTACGCGGGGACCAGCACCGACACCGGTTCGGTGACCGGCGCGTCGGGGCCCCAGACGAAGTCACGGCGGCGGGTACGGCGGGTGTGGATGCCAGAGAGCAGCAGCATCAGGCCGAAGCGGGCGAAGACGAGGACGCCGATGACGGCGAGGCCCACGACGAGGACGCCGGTGAGGTCGTCGGCGGCCTCGACCAGGGCGGTCCAGGCCCGGCCCTTCCACAGCTCGAGACCGGTGACCTCGGTGTGCGCGCTCGGGGCGTTCAGCGCCTCGGTGAGGTTCTCGAACGTGTAGCCCTGCTGCTCGAGTCGGGGCAGATACGTGTCCAGCGCCCGTACCGTCTGGCTGCGGTCGCCGCCGGAGTCGTGCATGAGGACGATGGCGCCCTTGCCGTCGGCCGGCGTGGAGTTGCGGATGATCCGCGCGGCACCGGGCCTGCGCCAGTCCTCGCTGTCGACGCCGGTGAGGACCGTGAGGTAGCCGCGGCTGCCGACGTACTCGGTCACCGGCCAGGAGTTGTTGTCCAGCGCGGAGGCGGAGGAGGAGTACGGCGGGCGGAAGAGCGAGGTGCGGATGCCGGCGGCGCCCGCGAGGGCGAGCTGGTTCTGGGTCAGCTCCCAGTCGATGCGCTTCTTCGACTGGTAGGAGAGGTCGGGGTGGTTGAAGGTGTGCAGGCCGATCTCGTGGCCCTCGTCCACCATCCGCCTGACCAGGTCCGGGTAGCGGGAGGCCATGGTGCCGGTGATGAAGAAGACGGCGTGGGCGTCGTGCTCCTTCAGGACGTCGAGGACCTTCGGGGTCCAGCGCGGGTCGGGGCCGTCGTCGAAGGTGAGGACGATCCGGCCGTCCGGCACGTCCATGCTGGTGGCCTGCCCGCCCCGGGTGTCGACCACCGGGCCGCCGTCGAGGATCGAGCGCGGCACCCGGTCGGCGGCGGCCTCGGGGCGGACGCGGTGGTCGGCGAGGACCTCGCTGTGGACGTAGCCGCGCAGCATCAGCATCGCCATCATCGCCCCGAGGACGAGGAGCGGGAGCAGGCGGCGCAGGCGTAAGGGCGGAAGCAGCCGCCGGCGGACGTTCGACCGGCCTCCGCCGGGAGCGCGGCCACCGCCGGACGCCTGGGCGGGTATCCGGCGACCGCGTGGACGACGCCGGGCGGAACGGCGCCCGGTCGAGCGGGGCTCGCCGCGCTCGCCGGTTGCCGGATGGGCGGACTGACCGGCGGACCGTCGGGTCGTACGCCGGCTGGTGCGTGGTGCCATGAGAGGTCGTTCTTTCGGGGATTCGGGGATGCGGGATGCAGGAATGCGGGGCTTCGGGGATGCGGGGCCTCGGGGATGCGGGCCGTCAGAGCTTCGAGCCGTCAGGGGTCCGGCCGTCCCGGGTGCTCGCGGCGCGGCGGTCGGCTTCTGACCGTCCGTGCCTGCGGCGGCAGCCGACTTTCCGGGGTGTCCCGGGACTCCGGAGGCTCCCGCAGAGCCCGAGAAGCCCCCCAGGCCTCAGGCGTCAGCCCCGGGCGGACCCAGGCCCCAGGCCACCTGGGGCCTCGGACCTCGGGCCTGGGGCCGGGGATCAGGCAACCGGCCCGTCCGCCCCTCCCGCCGGTGACGGTGAGGAGTCGGGGGAGGGCTGGGGGCTGGTCGACGGTGACGGGTCCGGTGGCGGGGACGCGGCCGGGCTGCTCGGCGCGGGGGCCAGGGACTCGCCGCTGGGCGCCGGGCTGGGCCGGCGCACGGAGGCGCTCGGTGAGGGCCGCGGAACCGCCGCGGACGCGCTCGGCGGTGCGGCGCTGCCCGACGCACGTGGCGCCGCGCCGGCTCCGGGCGCCCCCGACGCGGAGCCGGAGGCGGTGACGCCGGGGTGGACGGGCGCCGCGAAACCCGGCCGCGTCGGAGTCGCCGAGGGGCTCGGCGGCCGGGTCGTGTCGACCCGTTCGGCCGGCTTGTCGTCGTTCTGGCCCGGCACCGGCAGCCAGGGCGCGACGGCGCTGCCCGACAGGAGCGTGGCGGCGATGACGACGGCGTAAGAGGCGCAGGCGAGGGCGATAGCGATGCCGATCCGGCGGAAGGTACGGCTGCGGCGGCCGGACTCGTCGACGAACACGGGTACGTCGGAGGCCTCCTTGCCGTCGCCGCGCGCGCCCGGAACACCGTGCGCGGAGTCGATCTGGACGGTCACCTCGTCCGGGTCGTGGCCCTCCTCACCCGCGCCGGACGCCGCGGGCGATCCGCCGAGCAGCCCTTCCGAGGCCCCTGCGGACGCCTCCTCCCAGGGATCCCGGAGGATGCCGCTCGACCGTTCGTTTTCGGAAAGGGTGTTCGAGGTCGACGATCCACCGTTTTCCACCGGAACGTCCGGTAACGCTCTCCGCCCGTCACGGGGAGACCCATCCGGCGACACCCCCCGGGCGCCACCCTCCGGCACACCCCCCGAGGACTGCCTCACAGCCTCGGAGAACGCCTCGGTGTTCCCCTCCAGGACCGGTACGTTCCCGGTCGGTAATGCCGGTTCCGGCCACTCCGGTTGGGCATCTTCCCGCCATTTCTTCACGTGCGCGTTTCCCCCCACGGGACACCAGGGGCCGTTCTGCGGGAGCGCGTACGACGGCATGCCGGATGCCGCGGATACCGGCGAAACCGGGCCCCCACCCGGTTCGCGCGCCCCCTTTTACCCCTACTTGCTCAGGCTGCCGAATCTAGCGCAGGCACCCCGGCTTTGTTCACGTTGTCCTATTTATGCGGAGAGGTCATGCTCATGTCTATGGCTGGAATCCACCCCTTGACGGGCCGCCCGAGCCACGACTCGGCGAACCCGAGTTCGACCGCCGCCCGGCGCAGTGCGTCGAGGGCCGGATGGACCAGCCCCTTTCGCCACACCAGTGACACGGGGGACAGCGGGACCGGGTCGACGAGCGGCCGCAGCACCGTCCCAGGCATGGCCGGAAAACCCACCACCACAAGGATCGGATTGGCCTCTTTTGCCATGACTCGCTGGAATTCCTCGACCCCGACGGCCAGCGGCACCGGCGGCGCGACCTCGATTCCCCGTCCCGCGAACAGCAGGCGGGCGAGGTCCGTCCACTCCGGTGTGCGCGGGTTGCCGGCGCCCGCGTACACGCTCTCCCCCGCCAGCGCGTCCAACGGCACCTGCGCCAGTTCCGCCAGCCGGTGCCCCTCGGGCAGCAGGACCGCCATCGGCTCATGGCGCACGAGCTGGTGGTCCAACTGGGCGCGCAACGCCGGGTCCAGGCCCGCGAACCGACCGAACGACGCGTCCAGCCGGCCCGCGAGGATCTCGACGGCCGCGCCGGTCAGCCCGCTCTCGTAGCGGGCCATCAGCTCGTGCTCGGGGGCGAGTTCACGGGCCCGGTACAGCACTCGGCGCCCGGTCTCCAGCTCCGGCGAGTTCAGGTCGACCAGCAGCGGGCGGGCCTGGGCGAACGCCGCGAGCAGGTCGTCCTGCGCCTGGAGCACCCGGCGCGCGTGCGGCACCAGCCGCTCCCCGTCCGCGGTGAGCGTCACCTGCCGGGTGGTCCGCACGAACAGCTCGGCGCCCAGCTCGCGCTCCAGCCGCCGTACGTCCCGGCTGAGCGCCTGCTGGGCGACGTAGAGGCGGGCCGCGGCACGCGTGAAGTGCAGTTCCTCGGCGACAGCGAGGAAGGCGCGCAGGAGTCGGGGGTCGAGATGAGCGGGCATCCGGTGAACCTACAACGCACCCGCCGACTCACAACACAGGTGCGTGAATCGGTGGGCGGAAGGTGTTGGACCCCTTGATCACCGACGGGCGACGGTGGACGCATGCCGCAATCCAGCCCCGAGACCCGCCTCTACACCGTCACCGCCGACACCCTCGTGGCCGTCGACCTCACCCCGAGAACCCGAACACCCGGAAGCGGAACACCCGGAACCCGAACACCCGGCACGCCACCTCCTCAGACCGGAACACCCGGACCACCCAGGACCCGCACCCGCACCCACACCGGCATCCGCCCCCTCGCCCCGTACCGCCGCCTCCTCGCCGTCCCCGGCGCCCGCGCCTTCACCGCCGGGAACCTGATCGCGCGCCTGCCCATGGGCATGTTCAGTGTGAGCGCGGTCGTGATGATCGCCGGCTCGCGCGGCTCGTACGCCCTCGCCGGCGCCGTCACCGCCACCGGCCTCGCCGCGACCGCGCTGGTCGCGCCCTGGACCGCGCGGCTCGTCGACCGGTACGGGCAGGCCCGGATCGCCGTACCGGCCACGCTGCTTGCGGCCCTGGGCAGCCTCGCGCTGGTGCTGTGCGTGCGGTACGGCGCCCCGGACTGGACCCTGTTCGCCGCGTACGCCGCCACCGCGACCACACCCAACACCGGCGGCATGTCCCGCGCCCGCTGGAACCACCTCCTGAAGGGCGACCCGGACGCCCTGCACACCGCGAACTCCTTCGAACAGGCCGCCGACGAGCTGTGCTACATGCTGGGCCCGGTCGTCGCGGCCTTCCTCTGCGGCACGTTCTTCCCGGAGGCGGGCACGCTGGTCGGCGCGGTACTGCTGGTCACCGGCGTCCTGGTCTTCGCCGCCCAGCGCTCGACCGAGCCGCCTCCCCACCCCCGTACGAGGGCCGTGTCGCCGCTGCGCTCCCCCGGGATCCCGCCCCTGCTCGCCGTCTGTCTCGCACTGGGGGCCGTGTTCGGGGCGACGGAGGTCGCGACGCTCGCTTTCGCGGACGCGCGGGGGCACTCCGCGGCGGCCGGGGTCGTGCTCGCGCTCCAGGCGGCCGGCTCGTGCGCGGCCGGGCTGGTGTACGGGGCGCTGAAGCCGGCCGGTCCGGCCGCCCGGCGCCATCCGTGGACCGTGGCCGCGATGACCGTCCTGCTCACCCTCCCGCTGCTCGCGGCCGCCGGCGTCGGCTCGCTCCCCCTGCTGGCCGCCGCCCTCCTGGCCGCCGGGACGGCGACCGCTCCGGCGATGGTCACCACCATGGCCCTCGTCCAGGAACGCACCCCCGAGGGCCGCCTCAACGAGGGCATGACCCTGGCCGTGACCGGCCTGCTCGGCGGCATCGCCTGCGGCAGCGCGACCGGCGGCTGGGTGGCCGAGCACCTCTCCCCGGCGGCCGGGTTCGGGGTGCCCGTGACGGCGGCCGCGACGGCCCTGCTGATCTCCCTCGCCGTCACCTCGAAAGCCGCGCTTTCCCGCACGCCCCATTGACGTGCCTTCCGCGGCCACCTACCTTCGCCCGTCGAAGCGCTTCGACGTCACGCATCGAATCGATTCGACGGCCCCTGCGTGACGACCGTTCCTGCCCACAAGGCTCGAGAACCATCCGGCTCCCCTGGAGGCACAGGATGTTGACGGCACGAAGGCGTGTGGTGGCGAGTGCGGCGGCGGCCCTTGCGGGGACCCTGCTCCTGGCTTCCTGCGGTGACTCGGACGGCGGCGGCTCCGCCGACGCCAAGACCCTGCGGCTGTGGCACTACGAGGGCCCGAACAGCGCGATGGGCGTCGCCTGGGCGGAGGCGATCAAGGAGTTCGAGGCCACGCACCCGGGCGTGAAGGTGACGTTCGAGGAGAAGAGCTTCGAGCAGATCCAGAAGACCGCCCCGATGGTGCTGAACTCCTCCGACGCCCCCGACCTCATGGAGTACAACAAGGGCAACGCGACGGCGGGCCTGCTCTCCAAGCAGGGCCTGCTGACCGACCTGTCCGCCGAGGCCACGAAGCGCGGCTGGGACAAGCTGATCGGCCCGGGCGTGCGCACCACCAGCCAGTACGACACGAACGGTGTGATGGGCTCCGGCAAGTGGTACGGCGTGCCCAACTACGCCGAGTACACGATGGTCTACTTCAACAAGGACCTCTTCGCCAAGTACGGGATCCCCGAGCCGAAGACGTTCGACGACCTGGTCTCGGCGATGGACACGTTCGTCGAGAACAAGGTCACCCCGCTCGCCAACTCCGGCGCCGAGTACCTCGCGCAGCAGTACGTCTACCAGCTGGCCCTGTCGAAGGCCGACCGCTCCTGGGTCGACTCCTACGAGCTGTACAAGGGGAAGACCGACTTCCACGACGCGGCCTGGACGTACGCGGCCGACACCTTCGCCGACTGGGTGAAGAAGGGCTATATCAGCAAGAACTCCACCAACACCAAGGCCGAGGAGGCCGGCGTCTCCTTCATCCAGGGCAAGGCGCCGATCCTGTTCTCCGGCAGCTGGTGGTACGGCCGCTTCCAGGACGAGGCGAAGTTCGACTGGGGCACGACCCTGTGGCCGGGCTCGAACCTCACCCTCGGCTCCGGCGGCAACCTCTGGGTCGTCCCCAAGAGCGCCGAGAACAAGGAACTCGCCTACGACTTCATCGACATCACCATGTCGAAGAAGATCCAGAACCTCCTCGGCAACAAGGGCGGCGTCCCCGTGGCGGCCGACGCCGCCGCCATCACCGACCCCAAGGCCAAGGAACTCATCACCGACTTCAACACCCTCTCCGGCCGCGACGGCCTCGCCTTCTACCCGGACTGGCCGGTCCCCGGCTTCTACGACGTCCTCGTCTCCGAGACCCAGAAACTGATCACCGGCAGCGCCGAGCCGGACGCCTACCTGGACGCCTTGCAGGAGGCGTACGACAAGGGCGCGCCGAAGCGATGACGGTGGCCGTCGAACGGGACGGGCGGGTGACCGGCGGGCAGGACAGGGCCGTTCACCCGCGCCGGCCCCGGAACTCGTACGCGCTGTTCCTGCTCCCGGGCGCCCTCGCCTTCCTCGCGGTCGTCGTCGTCCCGTTCCTGATGAACACGGGCCTGAGCTTCACCGACTGGCAGGGCGTGGGCAGCCCGAACTGGTCCGGGCTCGCCAACTACCGCGAGCTGATGGGCGACTCCGAGTTCTGGGAGTCCTTCCGGCACAGCCTGTTCATGGTCGTCGCGATGGCGGCGGTCCCCACGGCGATCGGCCTGGTCCTGGCGGCCGCCCTGTTCGACTACGTCGGCAAGCACTTCGGCAGCCGCACGGCGGCCGTTCTCCGCGCCTGCTTCTACCTCCCGCAGGTGCTGCCGATCGCGGTCGCCGGCATCGTCTGGAGCTGGATCCTCGCCCCCGAGAACGGCTCGCTCAACGAGTTCCTGAAGGCGATCGGCCTGGACTCCTGGCAGCAGGACTGGCTCGGCGACCCCGACCTCGCCCTCTATAGCGTGATGGGTGTGATGGTGTGGGTGCAGCTCGGCTTTCCGCTGGTCGTCTTCATGGCCGGCCTCCAGCGCGTCGACCCGCAGCTGTACGAGGCGGCCGAACTGGACGGCGCCGGCTGGTGGCGCCGCTTCTGGCACATCACGCTGCCGCAGATCCGCCCGGAGATCCACGTCGTGCTGACCTGGTGCACGATCGCCGCGCTCAAGGTGTTCGGCGCGGTGTACGTCCTGACCAAGGGCGGCCCCGGCGGCGCGACCGACGTGCCCTCCTACTTCTCCTTCACCACCTTCTTCGAGAAGACCCAGGTCGGCTACGGCGCCGCGATCTCCACCGTGCTGACCGTGATCATCCTCGCCCTGTCCCTGGTCGGGCTGAAGCTGCAGACCAGGGCGGAGGACGCGGAGGAAGGGGTACGCGCATGACGACGGCCCTACGCCGTTACCCGGTCCTGGTGGCCCTGTGCCTCGCCGCCCTCTTCATGATCGTCCCGTTTCTGATCGTGGCGGTGAACGCGGTCAAGTCCCCGGCCGAGTACTCCCAGAACGGCCCGCTGAGCCTCCCCGACGGCCTCTACCTGGACGGCCTGAAGGACTTCTGGGAACGCGTCGACTACAGCCAGAAGCTGGTCAACTCGGTCCTGATCAGCGGCTCGGTGGCGCTCCTGGCCGTGGTCCTGTCCGTCCTGAACGCGTACGCGATCGGCATCGGCAGGGTCAGGGGCCGCACCTGGGTCCTGGCCTTCTTCGTGCTGGCGAACATGCTGCCGCAGGAGGCGCTGGTCTACCCCGTCTACTACCTGAGCAAGCAGGCCGGCCTGTACGACACCCGGCTCAGCGTGATCATCGTGTTCACGGTGATCCAGGCGGCCTTCGGCACGTATCTGCTCTCCTCGGTGCTGGGGAAGTTCCCCCGCGAGATCATCGAGGCCGCGCGGATCGACGGCGCGACCAGGTGGCAGGTGCTGTGGCGGATCGTCGTCCCCGTGAGCCGCCCCACCCTCGGCGTCCTGATGGTCTTCTTCTTCATCTGGACCTGGAACGAGTTCCTGCTCCCGCTGGTCATGCTGATCTCCAACGACAACCAGACGGTGTCGGTGGCCCTCGGCGTCCTGCAGGGCCAGCGGCTGATGGACGCCACGATGACCAACGCGGCCGCGCTCCTCGGGGTGCTTCCGGCCCTCGTCTTCTTCCTCGTCTTCCAGCGGACGCTCACCCGCGGCATCGCGGTGGGAGCCGTGAAGTAAGGACCCCCCACCTATGAAGTTCACCGATGGTTACTGGCTGCTGCGCGAGGGCGTCACGGCCGCCTACCCGGCCGAGGTGCTCGACGTGAGCGAGTCGGACGGCGCCCTGGAGATCCACGCGCCCACCCGGCCCGTCCGATCACGCGGCGACCTGATGACGGGACCGGTCATGACGATCACCGTCCACACCCCGATGCCCGACGTCATCGGCGTCACCCTGACCCACTTCACGGGCGAGCAGCCACGCGAGCCCGCCTTCGACCTCACCCGGAGCGAGACGGTCCCCCAGGTCTCCTACGACGACGAGCACGCGACCCTGACCTCCGGCGCGCTCTCGGTGCGTGTGAGCCGCGGCGGCCCCTGGCACGTCGAGTTCCTCGCCCACGGCCGGGTCCTCACCTCCAGCGGTCCCAAGGGCATGGGCATCATGCGGGACTCGACCGGCGCCCACTACCTGCGCGAACAGCTGGGCCTCGGCGTCGGCACCAGCGTCTACGGCCTCGGCGAACGCTTCGGCCCGCTGGTCAGGAACGGGCAGGTCGTCGACGTCTGGAACGCCGACGGCGGCACCGCCACCGAACAGGCCTACAAGAACGTCCCCTTCTACCTCACCGACGCGGGCTACGGCGTCTTCGTCGACCACCCGGGCAAGGTGTCCTTCGAGGTCGGCTCGGAGACGGTGTCGAAGGTGCAGTTCAGCGCCGAGACCCAGGAGCTGACGTACTACGTCGTCCACGGCCCCACCCCCAAGGACATCCTCCGCAGGTACACGGCCCTCACCGGCCGCCCGGCGCTCCCGCCCGTCTGGTCGTTCGGCCTGTGGCTGTCGACGTCCTTCACGACGTCGTACGACGAGGACACCGTGACCTCCTTCATCGAGGGCATGCGGGAGCGCGAACTGCCCCTGTCCGTCTTCCACTTCGACTGCTTCTGGATGCGGGAGTTCCACTGGTGCGACTTCCGGTGGGACCCGCGGGTGTTCCCCGACCCGGAGGGGATGCTGACCCGGCTGAAGGCGAAGGGCCTGCGGGTGTGCGTGTGGATCAACCCGTACATCGCCCAGCGCTCCCCGCTGTTCGCGGAGGGCAAGGCGCTCGGGCACCTCCTGAAACGGCCCGACGGCAGCGTCTGGCAGTGGGACCTGTGGCAACCGGGCATGGCACTGGTCGACTTCACCAGCCCGGCCGCCCGTGACTGGTACGCCTCGAAGCTGGAGGCGCTGCTCGCGCAGGGCGTCGACTGCTTCAAGACCGACTTCGGCGAGCGCGTCCCGGTCGACGTGGCCTGGTCCGACGGCTCCGACCCCGAGCGGATGCACAACTACTACACCTACCTGTACAACCGCACCGTCTTCGACGTGCTGCGCAAACACCGCGGCGAGGGCGAGGCGGTCGTCTTCGCGCGGTCGGCGACGACCGGCAGCCAGAGGTTCCCGGTGCACTGGGGCGGCGACTGCGAGGCGACGTACGAGTCGATGGCCGAGTCACTGCGGGGCGGGCTGTCGCTCGGCCTGTCCGGCTTCGGCTTCTGGAGCCACGACATCGGCGGCTTCGAGGGGACGCCGACACCCGCGCTGTTCAAGCGCTGGCTGGCCTTCGGCCTGCTGTCCTCGCACAGCCGCCTGCACGGCAGCTCCTCCTACCGCGTCCCATGGCTGTTCGACGAGGAGTCCGTGGACGTGCTGCGGCACTTCACCCGGCTGAAGCTGCGGCTCATGCCCTATCTGTACGAGGCCGCGCGCGTCGCCCACGAGGAGGGGACGCCGGTGATGCGGGCGATGGTCCTGGAGTTCCCCGACGACCCCGGCTGCGCGCACCTGGAACGGCAGTACATGCTCGGCCCCGACCTGCTGGTCGCGCCCGTCTTCAGCGACGAGGGAGACGTCACCTACTACGTCCCCGAGGGCACCTGGACCCACTACCTCACCGGCCGCGAGATCACCGGACCGCGCTGGGTGCGCGAGCGGCACGACGTCCTCAGCCTGCCCCTGCTGGTACGGCCCGGGGCGGTGATCCCGGTGGGCGCCCACGCCGACCGGCCCGACTACCCGCACGCCGACGGGGTCACCCTGCGCACGTACGGCCTCCGGCGCGGCGCCCAGGTGACCGCGCGGGTCGGGGAGGTCACCTTCACCGTCGTCCGGGAGGGGGACACCCTGCGGGCCTCCTGCAGTGATCCCTCGGCGCCGTGGGCGCTGGCGGCGGGCGACCGGCTCGCCCGGGCCCGGGCGGGCACCGGCTTCCTGACGCTGGAGCTGGACTGATGGTCAAGATCACCGACGTGGCACGGCACGCCGGGGTCTCCCCCAGCACCGTGTCCTACGCCCTCAGCGGCAAGCGCCCGATCTCCGAGGAGACCCGGCAGCGGGTCGAGTCGGCCATCCGCGAGCTGGGTTACCGCCCGCACGCGGGCGCCCGCGCCCTGGCCAGCAGCCGCTCCAACGTGCTCGCCCTGGTCGTGCCGCTGCGGACCGGCATCCACGTCCCGGTCGTCATGCAGTTCGCCGTGTCCGTGGTGACGGCAGCCCGGCGCCACGACCACGACGTCCTGCTGCTGACGCAGGAGGAGGGCGAGGAGGGCCTGCGCCGGGTCGCGGACACGGCGCTGGTGGACGCCCTGATCCTGATGGACGTCCAGCTCCACGACCCCCGGCTGCCACTGCTGCGCTCCCTGGACCGGCCGTCCGTGATGATCGGCTTCCCGCAGGAGGCGGCCGGGCTGACCTGCATCGACCTCGACTTCCGGACGGCGGGCGAGGTGTGCGTGGAGCATCTGGCGCAGCTCGGACACCGGGTGGTGGCGCTGGTCGGGTCGCCGCCGGAGGTGTACGTGCGCGGGACGGCGTTCGCGCAGCGGGTGGTGCAGGGCTTCACCGCGGCCGCCGACCGCGGCGGGCTCGCCTCCGCCGTCCACCCCTGCGAGGCCACGCCCGCCGCGGCCCGCCGGGTGGCGGAACAGCTCCTGCGGGAACAGCCGGCGTTGACGGGTGTGGTCGTCCACAACGAGGCGGTCCTGGAGCCCCTGGTCGACGCCTTCGAGCAGCTCGGACTGCGGGTCCCCGGCGACCTGTCGGTCACGGCGATCTGCCCCGACGAGCTCGCCGCGAGCCTCCGCGTGCCCGTCACCTCCGTCGCGCTGCCGTCCGCGGAGGTGGGCGAGCGGGCGGTGGAGCTGCTGATGACGAAGCTGGCCGGGGACGAGGTGCCGGAGGCGAGCCTGCTGCCGCCCCGGCTGACGCAGCGGGCGAGCACGGCACCGCGCCCCGCCTGACCTGTTGCGCCCCGCCTGACCTGTTGCGCCCCGCCTGACCTGTTGCGCCCCGCCTGACCTGTTGCACCCCGCCTGACCTGTTGTGCAAGGCCCTACTGAAGGAGCCGTGTCATGAAGGGCAAGAGAAGAAGACCCAGAACCACGCTCGTCCTGGCGCTCGCCCTCGTCGCGAGTCTCGCCGCGGCCGTCCCCGCGACGGCCGGCCCTCTCCCCTTCCGGGACCCGTCCCTGTCCGTGGACCAGCGGGTCGACGACCTGCTCGGCAGGCTGACCCTCGACGAGAAGGTCTCCCTCCTCCACCAGCACCAGCCCGCGATCCCCCGCCTGGGCATCCAGTCCTTCCGCACCGGCACCGAGGCCCTGCACGGCGTCGCCTGGCTCGGTGAGACCACCGTCTTCCCGCAGGCCATCGGTCTGGCCTCGACCTGGGACCCGCAGCTGATGGAGCAGGTCGGCTCGGCGGTCGGCGACGAGGCCCGCGGCTTCCAGCAGGAACGCCCCGACGGCTGGGGCCTCAACCTCTGGGCCCCGGTGGTGAACCTGCTGCGCGACCCGCGCTGGGGTCGCAACGAGGAGGGCTACAGCGAGGACCCGAAGCTGACCGGCGCCCTGTCCACGGCGTACGGGAAAGGTCTGACGGGCGGCGACCCGGACCATCTCAAGACCGCGCCCACCCTCAAGCACTACCTCGCCAACAACAACGAGTGGCACCGCACGACCACCTCCTCCGAGCTGCGCCCGCGCGTGGCCAAGGAGTACGACGAGGCGGCCTTCCGACCGGCGATCGCGGCGGACGCGGCCACGGGTGTGATGTCCTCGTACAACCTGGTCAACGGCCGCCCCTCGACGGTGAATCCGGACCTGAACGACGTCGTCCGCACCTGGACCGACCGTGACCTGCTGAACGTCACCGACGCCTTCGCCCCCGCCAACCTCCCCGGCGAGCAGCGCTACTACCCCACCCTCGCCGAGGGCGACGCGGCCGCGATGAAGGCGGGCATCGACAGCTTCACGGACAACAGCGCGGACCCGGGCCCGACGGTCGGCGCGATCACGTCGGCACTGGGTCAGGGCCTGCTGGCCGAGTCGGACATCGACACGGCGGTCTCCCACATCCTCTCCGTGCGGGTCCGCCTGGGCGAGTTCGACCCGGGCGGCGGCAGGTACGGCGCGATCGACACGTCGGTGATCAACAGCCCGGAACACCGGAAGCTGGCCCGCGAGGCGGCGACCGAGGGCGCCGTCCTGCTGAAGAACCAGGCGCACACGCTCCCCCTGAAGACCTCGCAGAAGGACGTGGCCGTCGTCGGCCCCCTCGCCGACACCCTCTTCACCGACTGGTACTCGGGCACCCTGCCCTACGCCGTCACCCCCGCCGACGGCATCGCCGCCAAACTCGGCAGGGACGTCACCTCCCACGAGGGCGTCGACCGCATCACGCTGAGAGACGCGGCGACGGGCAAGTACGTCACGGCGGGCACGGGCGCCGCGGGCGCGGCACTGAAGGAGAGCGCCGAAGCACCCACCACCGAGGCCCAGTTCGACGTGTTCGACTGGGGCCAGGGCGTGCTGACCCTGCGCTCGGCGGCCAACGGCCGCTACGTCGGCTACAACTGGTCGAACTTCGTCAACGACCAGGTCCAGCCCGGCGGTTGGTTCGCCCAGCAGCAGTTCGAGCTGGAGACGCAGCCGGACGGCACCTACCTGCTGCGCTACGCGGGCTACGAGACCGAGGAGCCGTGGTGGTCGAACCCGGTCTACCTCGGTCCGACCGGGACGGACGGCACCCTCGGCCTGGTGGCGAAGGAGCAGGCCGCGCACTACGCGAAGGACGTGGTCAGGAGCGGCCTGGACGAGGCGGTCGCCGCGGTCAGGGGCAGGGACGCGGCGGTCGTCGTGGTCGGCTCCAACCCCTCGATCAACGGCCGTGAGGCCCACGACCGCACCGACATGGCCCTGGCCCCCGCCCAGGAAGCCCTGGTCAGAGCGGTCCGCAAGGCCAACCCGAACACGGTCGTGATCGTCGAGAACAGCTACCCCACCACGCTCGGGACGCTCCAGAAGGAGGTCCCGGCCCTCCTGTGGACCTCCCACGCCGGCCAGGAGACGGGCAACGCGCTCGCCGACCTCCTCTACGGCGACGCGAACCCCTCGGGCCGCCTCACCCAGACCTGGTACCGCTCGGAGGCGGACCTCCCGTCGATCCTCGACTACGACATCATCAAGTCCGACCGCACCTACCAGTACTTCAAGGGCCGCCCCCTCTACTCCTTCGGCCACGGTCTGTCGTACACGACCTTCCGCTACGGCGAACTGCGGCGCGTGACCGACGGCTACGAGGTGAAGGTCACCAACACGGGCAGCCGGGCCGGCGACGAGGTCGTCCAGCTCTACACCCACCAGCGCGCCTCCCGCGACAAGCAGCCCCTGAAGCAGCTGAAGGCGTTCCAGCGGGTGTCGCTGAAGCCGGGCGAGACAAAGACGGTCCGCCTGAAGCTCACCACGTCCGACCTCGCCCACTGGGACGTCACCCGCTCGAAGTGGGTGGTGGAGACGGGCACGTACGACATCCTGGTCGGCGCGTCGTCGTCGGACCTCCGCAGCAGCGTGTCCTGGCAGGTCACAGGCGAGACGATCCCACCCAGGGACCTGTCAGGAGCGACCCGCGCCGAGAACTTCGACGACTACTCCGCCACCCGCCTCGTCGATGAGTCCAAGGTGCGCGGTACGGCGGTGGAGGCGACGGCCGACGGGGCCTGGCTGCGGTTCAAGGACGCCCGTCTCAACTCACCCCAGCGCCTCACGGCCCGCGTCGCCGGCACCTCACCCGGCACGGCCGAGATCCGGCTGGGCTCCCCCACCGGCCCGCTCGCCGGTACGGCGCGCACGGACGGGACGGGGTCGTCGTACACCTACGAGACGGTGACGGCGGACCTGTCGGCGGCGGCGAAGGGGCGCACGGACGTGTACCTGGTGCTGAGCAAGGGGCTGCGGCTGTCGACGTTCAGTCTGCGCTGACCGGGTTGCTCAGGCGTGTCCCCAGCACGGCGCTGGACACGCCCTGGACCCCCTCGTAGGTCACGGTCCGCCGGGGCCGAAGTTCGCGGGCGAGCCGTTCGGCCAGGTCCTCGCCCTCTTCGTGGAGGCGCCGGAACGCGGCGTCCCAGCGGGCGTCGTCCCGGTCGGCCAGCCAGGTGTTCATGGCCGCGTCGATGTCCCTCGCCCAGCCGTACAGATCGGTGACCAGGGCGTCGGACAGGCCGAGAGCGGCGCGGGGGTCGTCCGGGGCGAAGTCGTCGTGGGCGTCCCTGCGCAGCGGGTGCGCGTGGTACTCGCCCAGGACGGTGATGTGCAGCAGGTCGCTCACCGGGCCTCCTCGGTACGGCTTCGAACAAACGGCCTCGAACACAAGAAACCCCGCCGCTCGAAAGCGGCGGGGTTCTGGTTCACATGGGATGAGGGGGTCTGGGGGTCATGCCCCCAGATATGCGGCGAGGTGGCATGTGCTCGCGCTTTCTGCGAGCACATGCCACCTCCATCTCGTGGAGATGGCGGGAATCGAACCCGCGTCCAACGGTGCGGAAC